>NZ_JBEORH010000008.1:0-326031 GCF_040302165.1 Nocardioides sp. NPDC127503
CTGGTCGAGCCGCCGGAGCCGCTAGGCGGAGGCGTGTCGAGACCAACACGGTCCCTCCGCGCTCGATGGGACTGTGTTGGTCTCGACACCGCTCGCTGGCGCTCCGGGCTCGACCAGCGGGGGCTACGGCGCTGCCGGGCTGCTCGGCGGGAGCGCCGGGTCACACGTCGGCGGGTCACCCGGCTCGGCAGTCTGGGTGGCCGAGGCCGACGGGTTGGCCGGGTCTGTCCCAGGCACCAGTGTCTGACAGCTCGGCAGGGCCTCCTCCTTCGTCGAGACGAAGATGATCACCTCGCCGTCCTGCGCGAGCGGAGTGCCCTTGGCCGGGGTCTGCTCGACGACGGTGCCCTTGGGCTCCTCGGTGTTGGGCTCGTCCTTGCGTACGGGCGTGAAGCCGGCGTTGCGGAGGATCTCCTCCGCCTGCTCGGCCGTCTTGCCGACGACGTTCGGGACCTTGTTCGGGCCCTTGGAGACGGTGAGGGTCACGACGGTCGACTTGCCGGTGGTGACGCTCTCTCCGTCGACCGGGTCGGACTCGATCACGATTCCCTTGTCCTTGTCGGATTCGGCCGTCTCGATCTTCACCGTGAAGTTGTAGGGATCGCCCTCGAGGAGCTCCTTGGCCGTCTTCTGTGGCGACCCGATCACGTTGGGCATCTCCCGGTTGGGTGGACCGGTGGAGACCGTCAGGGTGACCGTGCTGCCCTCTTCGACGTCCTGGCCGGCGGGCGGGTCCTGAGAGATCACGACGCCGACCGCAACCGTGTCACTCGCCTCCCGCTTGACCTCACCCTTCAGCTTGGCCGTGCTCAGCTCGGCCCTCGCCTTTTCCTCGGTCAGGCCGGTGACGTCGGGTGCCGGCGTGGTCTGCGGGCCGAGGGCCGCAGGCAGGAAGTAGGCACCCAGCCCGATGAGGCCGATGATGACCAGGCCGAGCAGGATGAGCACCCACGGGCGCGGGCCCTCGGGGCGGTCGTCCTGAGGCGGGTAGTAGCCACCGTTGGTGGGGTCGCCACCGTACGGGCCAACAGCGCGGTTCTGGGCGACCTGAGTCTGGTCCATGCTCGGCGGCACGGTCGCCTGGACCGGACGTCCGGCGAGGTAGCGCTCGATGTCGGTGCGCATCGCCTGCGCGGACTGGTAACGATCCTCGACCCGCTTGGCCAGCGACTTCATCACGATCGCGTCGAGCTCACGGGTCAGCGTCGGGTCGTGGGCCGAGGGAGGCTGGGCCTGCTCGCGTACGTGCTGATAGGCCACCGAGACCGGAGAGTCGCCGACGAACGGAGGACGGCCGGTGAGCAGCTCGTAGAGGAGGCAGCCGGCCGAGTAGACGTCAGAGCGGGCGTCGACCTGCTCGCCACGGGCCTGCTCGGGGCTGAGGTATTGGGCGGTGCCCACGACGGCCGCGGTCTGGGTCATCGTGGACTGGGCGTCGTTGAGTGCCCGGGCGATGCCGAAGTCCATCACCTTCACGTCACCGGCGGGCGTCAGCATGACGTTGCCCGGCTTGATGTCGCGGTGGATGATCCCGTTGCGGTGGCTGTAGTCGAGAGCATTGAGTACGTCGGAGCTGATCTCCAGCGCCCGCTCGGGCAGGATCTTGCGACCCTCACGGAGTACGTCGCGCAGCGTGCGGCCGGCGACGTACTCCATCACGATGTAGGGCTGGGCGACGCCGTCGTCGGACTTCTCCTCGCCGGTGTCGTAGACCGACACGATCGAGGGGTGGTTGAGTTTCGCCGAGGACTGCGCCTCGCGCCGGAAACGCGCCTGGAAGGTCGCGTCGCTGGCGAGATCGACCCGCAGGCGCTTGATCGCGACCACCCGACCGAGCCGGTGGTCGGTGCCCTTGCGGACCTCCGCCATGCCGCCGCGGCCGAGCAGCTCGCCGACCTCGTAGCGACCGGCCAGGAGAGCTCCCTCAGCCATTGCCGCCCCCGTTGCCGTTGCCGCCGCCGCCAGTCTCGTCGCCGGGGAGCTCCGGGATGCCCCAGTCGGAGGATTCTCCGTCGGTCGGCTCCTCCTCGTCGCTCTCTTCCTCGTCGGGCTCCTCGTCGGCGGGAGGGGGCTCGACCACGGGGCGCTCGCCGTAGTAGCGGATGGTGATCGGGTCGCCCTCATAGAGGTTGCGGGTCGGGTCGAGGCCGGCGACCGTGTCGGGCTCGTAGCTGCCGTCGTTGTCCTGGACCGCCACCTTGACCTTCAGACCGAGGTTGTCCAGCTCGGAGCGCACCTCATCGACGTTGCGGCCGATGTAGGCGTCCTCGTCGATCTCGACGGCCTTCGGCTCCTCCTCGGGCTCCTCCGACGGGGTGGGAGTGGGGGTGGCCGAAGGGGTGGTGGACGTGTCGTTGGCCGGAGGGGTCTTCGGATCCGCGGCCAGGGTCGAGATGATCCAGATGATCGCGACGATGACGGCCACGAGCATCAGGATGACGATGATGTTGAACGGTTTCTTGTACCAGGGCTTCTGCTCGTCGTCCTCGTCGTAACGGTCGTACGGGTCCTGGTAGCGAGGCGGCGGCGGGCCCTCGGGACCGCCCGCGGCGCCCTGCATGCCGACGTAGTTCTGAGTGGGTGAAGGCACCGGGTCCATGACCGACGTCGCGGTCGCGTCGCCGGGCGCCGCGGCGACGACGGTGGTGGCATCGGCGTCCTGGTCAGCGGCGCCGTGACCGATCATCGCGCTGGTGAACGCGGCTGCGTCGGCGTAGCGGAGGGTCGGGTCCTTCTGCAGGCTCCGCATCACGATCGCGGCCAGATCGGCCGGGACGTGGTCGGGCAGCGGCGGGACCGGGTCGTGCAGGTGGGCGATCGCGGTCGCGACCGGGGTCTCCTTCTGGAACGGCCGGTAGCCGGCCAGACACTCGAAGGCGACCACGCCGAGGGAGTAGACGTCGGAGGCCGGGGTGGCCTTCTCACCGCGCGCCTGCTCCGGGCTGAGGTATTGAGGTGTGCCCATCACCTGGCCGGTGCCGGTGATGCCGGTCGAGGCCTGCGCTCGGGCGATGCCGAAGTCGGTGACCTTCACCTTGCGCTGCGGGGTGATCAGGAGGTTGGCGGGCTTCACATCACGGTGGACGATGCCGGCCCGGTGCGCGGCGGCCAGGGCGTCGCCGGCCTGACCGAGGAGGTCGCGTACGACCTCGGGGGCCAGGGGCCGCCCGTCACGGATGAGCTCCGAGAGCGGCTTGTGGTCGACGAGCTCCATCACCAGGAACGGCCGCATCAGGCCGGAGGCGGTCGGCATCTCGCCGACGTCGTAGACGGCCACCACGTTGGGGTGGTGGAGCGCCGCGGCATGCTTCGCCTCGGACTCGAAACGGGAGCGGCCGATCGGGTCCTCGGCGTGCTCGGGCTTGAGGAGCTTGATCGCGACCTCGCGGTTGAGGGTCGTGTCGGTCGCTCGCCACACCTCGCCCATCCCGCCGGTGCCGATGAGCTCGTGGAATACGTAACGACTCATGAGATCGCTGCCTCCATCATGGCCTTCGCGATAGGTCCGCCCAGCCGTCCGCCGGCGATTTCGCTGCGTTCGGTGCCGCTCTTCTGGACCATCACGGCGACCGCGATGGACGGGTTCTCCGCCGGGGCGAACGAGGTGAACCAGGCGTACGGCGGCTTGTCCGGCGTGGTCTGTGCGGTGCCGGTCTTGCCGGCGACGCTCACGCCGTCGATGGCCGCCGCCTCGGCGGTGCCGTTGTCGACGGTGCTGACCATCATCTGGGTCAGGATCTCGGCGGTGTCCTGCGAGACCGCGGGCTGGTTGTCGATCGCGGTCGGGTTGCCCTGGTCGATGACGTCGAGCGAGGAGGAGGTGACCCGGTCGACGAGGTAGGGCTTCATGACCTCGCCCCCGTTCGCGATCCCTGCCGAGACCATCGCCATCTGCAGCGGGGTCGCGATCACGCTCTGCTGACCGATCGCGGCACGGGCCTGCTCGGCCTTGCCGTCGTTGGGCGGGTACTGGCTCTTGGCCAGCGGGCCGATGTCGTCGAGGTAGTCCTGGCCGAAGCCGAACCCCTCGGCCTGGTCCTGCATCTCCTCGTCGGAGAGCTCCATCCCGAGTGAACCGAACGCGGTGTTGCAGGAGACCTCGAGAGCACGGGTGAGGGTGATCTGCTCGCCGCCGCAGCTGGTGCCGTTGAGGTTGGGCAGATCGGTCGTGGTGCCGGGGAGGTCGAGCGACGCGCCGCCGTAGACCATGCTGTCGCCGTCCATGCCGAGGTTCTCGATCGCGGCCGCGGCGGTGACGAGCTTGAAGGTCGATCCCGGCGGCAGCGCGGTCTGGATGGAGCGGTTGAGCAGCGGCTCGTTGTCGTCCTTCGAGAGCTGGTTGTAGGACTTCTGCGCGGCGCTCTGGTCGTTGGTCGCCACCCGGTCCGGGTTGTAGGTCGGGGTGGAGGCCATCGCCAGGATTCGACCGGAACTCGGCTCGATCGCGACGGCGGCCGCCTGGACGTCCTCGCCGAGCGCGGTCAGGCCCTCGTACGCAGCGTCCTGGACCTTGGGGTCGATGGTGAGCTCGACGTTGCCGCCGGCCGGTTCGGAGTTGGTGACCAGGTCGACCAGGCGGTTGGTGAAGAGCTTGTTGTCCTTGCCCGACAGCACCGAGTCCTGGGATCGCTCGATCCCGGTCTGGCCGTAGGAGAAGGACATGAAACCCGTGATCGGGGCGTACTTCTTGCCGCCGGGATAGGTGCGCTGCCACTCGAAGGTGTCGTCGCTCGGCTTGCTGGTGGCGATCGCCCTCTTGCCGACCAGGATGTCGCCTCGCTGCTGCGAGTAGGCCTCTTCGGTGACCCGTCGGTTGTCGGCTCGGTTGTTGTACCAGCTGGCCTTGAAGAACTGGACGTAGGTCACGTTCAGCATCAGCGCCACGAACAGGATCAGGCAGCCGACGCTGAGCGTGCGGATGGGGCGGTTCACTTGCTCATCGCCCCTTTGTCGAGCTTGACGATCTGGGTCTCCTCAGCGGCGAGGTCTTCATCGGACGGCGCCGTCGGCAGTGGACGGCGGGACTGGTCCGAGACGCGCAACAGCAGGGCCACGATCACCCAGTTGGCGACCAGCGAAGACCCACCATACGAGAGGAACGGTGTGGTCAGACCAGTCAGCGGGATGAGCCCGGTCACGCCGCCGACGACCACGAAGGTCTGCAGCGCGATCGAGGTGGCGAGGCCGACGGAGAGCAGCTTGCCGAAGTCGTCGCGGGCCACGATCGCCGTACGCAGGCCGCGCTCCACGATCAGGCCGTAGCAGAGCAGCAGCGCCAGGAGCGCGGTCAGACCGAGCTCCTCGCCGATCGCCGGGATGATGAAGTCGGAGTTGGCGTAGGGGATCCGCCAGGGCTGGCCGGAGCCGAAGCCGCGACCGATCATGCCGCCCCAGGCCATCCCGAACAGGCCCTGGACCAGCTGCTCCGAGGAGGTGCCGTTGACGGCCTCCGGGTAGTACTCGAACGGGTTCAGCCAGGTCAGCACGCGGACGCGGACGTGGCTGAACAGGCTGAGCGCGGCGAAAACCCCGCCTGCGAAGAGCAGGCCGCCGACGACGATCCAGCCCTTGCGCTCGGTCGCGACGTACAGCGTCACCACGAAGAGGCCGTAGAACAGCAGGCTTGAGCCGAGGTCGCGCTGCAGCACCAGGATCGCGAGGCTGATCGCCCACATCATCAGCAGCGGCCCGAGGTCGCGGCCGCGGGGCAGGTCGATGCCGGCGAATCGGCGCCCCGCCAGGGCGAGCGCGTCGCGATGGACCGCCAGATAGCCGGCGAAGCAGATCACCAGCAGCACCTTGGCGACCTCACCGGGCTGGAAGCCCACCGGACCGACGTTGATCCAGATCCGGGCGCCGTTGATCTCCTTGCCGATGATCGGCAGCATCGGCAGGATCAGCATGACCACCGCGCCGAGGCCGGCGGTGTAGGTGAACCGCTGCAGCATCCGGTGGTCGGGCACGAAGAAGAGCGTGATCAGGAACAGCGCCACGCCGATCGTCATCCAGGTCAGCTGCTGGCCAGCGAAGTCCGCATTCTCAGCCGCCGGGCGCGACAGGTCGAGCCGGTGGATCACGGCCAGACCGAACCCGTTGAGCATCGCCACCAGCGGAAGCAGCACGGGGTCGGCGTACGGAGCCAGCAGACGTACGCCGATGTGGGCCGCCACCAGGAGCGCGACCAGCCAGGTGCCGTAGCCGACGATGTCGACCGGGATCTCCTCCTTCACCCCCAGACCGACCGCGGCGTACGCGCCGATCCCGACCGCCAGGGCCAGGATCATCAGGACCAGCTCCGCTCCCCGCCGCGACCGGTGGACGAAAACGGGCATCGAGCTTGCCGGAGTGAACCCGCTCATGACCCGCTTCCCGCGTCCGCGGCGCTCTGGTCCGCGAGAGACTGCACCTTCTCCTGGGCGCCGGCCAGGTCCTTGCTGTGGATGCCGTCCTCGAGCTGGTTCTGGTAGGTCTCGGCCAGGTCGTCGACCTTCAGGTTCGAGGTCTGGTAGGGCTCGGAGAGGTCGAGGCCGATCATCGTGGTGGGGACGCCACGGAAGATCGTGACGTTGCCCTCCTGCTCGCCGATGTACCACTGGTTCTGGGACCAGACGAACGCCGTCGCGGCGGCGACCCAGATGACACCGATGAGGGTCAGCAGCCCGAAGGCCCAGCGCAGCTTCAGATACTTGGCCGGCGCCTGGAGTGCGTAGCGCATCTCCTCCGGATCGGCGGCGATCGCGCCGTCGGGGATCTCCTCGTCGATCGGTTCGAGCTCGCCGGTGTCGCCCATCCGGTGACCACGGAACAGCGCGGTCATCTGACCGGTCTTGGTGGTCCTCCGCTTGAGCTCGGCCGCCGCACCCACCATCTGGGCCTCGAGGCCCGGGGACGGGATGGTGTCGCTGGGCACCACGTCGGCGACCACGCAGGTCACGTTGTCGGTGCTGCCGGAGTCGAGGGAGACCCGGACCAGCTCGACCGCTGCGTACTCGGGCGTGCCGGTGGCCAGGATGTCGGCGATCCGCGGGTCGTCGACATAGCCGCAGACACCGTCGCTGCAGAACATCAGCCGGTCGCCGGCGGCGAGGTCGACGATGAACAGGTCGGGCTCGAGCTCCCGGGTGCCGTCGAGGGCCTTGAGGATCAGGTTGCGGTGGGGGTGGGTCTTGGCCTCCTCCTCCGTGATCCTCCCCTCGTCGAGAAGCGTCTGCACGAAGGTGTGGTCGTGGGTGACCTGGTGGATCGCGCCGTTGCGGAGCAGATAGGCGCGGCTGTCGCCGACGTGGCCGACGGTCAGCTTGGAGCCGTCGAAGAGGCCCACGGTCGAGGTCGTGCTGGTGCCGTTGAGCGTCGGGTCGTGGTCGACCAGGTGGCCGATCTCGTCGTGGGCCATGTGCAGCGCGTGGGAGACGAGGCCGATCAGGTCGTCGTCGACCAGCCCGAGGGCCGGCTCCTCGTCGAGCTTGCGCAGCTGCTGGACGGCGGTGCTGGAGGCGATGTCGCCACGGGCAGCGCCGCCGACACCGTCGCAGACGGTCAGCAGCCAGGGTCCGGCGTACCCGCTGTCCTGGTTGTCCTTGCGCACCCGGCCGACGTCCGAGACCGCCGCGAACTCGAGGCGGAAGGGTCGTCCGTCGGCAGAGCCGGGACTGGGTGCGGGGTCGGGGGTGGGGTCGGTCGCAGCGGTCACTTGCGCAGCTCCAGGATTGTTTTACCGATCCGCACCTGGGTCCCGAGAGAGATGGCGGTCGGCTGATTGATCCGGACGGACCCGATGTAGGTGCCATTGGTCGATCCGAGGTCCTCCACGAACCACTGGTCGCCGGAGACGGCGATCCGGGCGTGGCGGGTGGAGGCGTAGTCGTCATCGAGGATGATCGCGGCATCGCTGCCGCGGCCGATGACGATGGGTGCCTGCGAGAGAGGCACGGTCACACCGGCGTTGGAGCCGGTGGTGACGGCGACATGCGTGGGTACGCCGCGCCGCGGTGCCCTCGCTGCGGCAGCCTTGCCGCGAGCCGGCGGGGCCGCGGGCTGGCCGCCGGCGGAGGCGTTGGTGACCCGCGCGCCGAACATGTCGGAGCGGATCACCGACAACGCGGCCAGCACGAAGATCCACAGGATCGCCAGATAGGCGACCCGGATGAGGAAAAGGGTCAGCTCGCTCAACGGCGCTCCTCCACGATATGCGCGGTGATGACGGTGGTGCCGATGCGCACCTGAGAGCCGTCGTCCAAGGTGGCACTCGCCATCTTCTGCCCGTTGACCAGCATGCCGTTGGTCGAGCCGAGGTCATAGACCTCGACGCGCACACGGTCGCCGGCCTGCTTCGAGCGGAACTCGATGTGGCGGCGGCTGATGCCAGGGTCGTTGATGCGCAGGTCCGCGTCGGTGCCCCGTCCCACGACGAGGTTGCCGTGGAGCGGGTGCCGGGTGCCGTTGATCTCCAGGTAAGCCTGCGCACGGCTCACCTGGGTGTCGCTCATGTCGGCGCCGGAGACGGCAGCCTGGGCGCGGCTGCGCACCCGGAACCGGCCGATCGTCAGGTCCTTCGCCTCGCCGAACTCGATGCTCACGGGGCCCGGGAAGACGAACCCCTGCGCCTCGGCGTGGTCCATCAGCTGGCGCTTCAGCTCTTCCTTGAGGTGGGGTCCGTACGACTCCAGCTTGCCGAGGTCGCTGGAGGACAGCTCCACGAAGAAGTCGTTGGGCACCAGGCGCCGCTGGCGGCTGAGCACCTGGGCGTTGTTGTCGATCTCGCGCTGGAGCGCGGCGACGATCTCCACCGACTTCACCTCGGACCGGAACGCCTTCGCGAAAGCGCCTGAGATGAGCTGCTCCAACTTCTGCTCGAACTTCTGCAGGCCGCTCACGTTGTTGCGCTCCTCTCAGGTGCCGGGGTGGGCCGGTCGGGGTGGGTGGTCAGTCGCGTACGGGCATAGTGGTCCCCGGGATTCGGCCCGATCGTATCGGTGCACCCTAGGGGATCTGCCACTTCCCGCATTCTGCGTGGTTTCGATCCTCCCACGATCGGGTGACCACCAGCGTCAAGGCGAGCGGGGTGCCGTCGTTTTGGGTCGGTGGGCGCCCGTGGGCTAACGTTTCCTGTGCTGCACGCGCGAGTGGCGGAATAGGCAGACGCGCACGGTTCAGGTCCGTGTGTCCGAAAGGACGTGGGGGTTCAACTCCCCCCTCGCGCACGTGGGTAACTGAGAGGCCCCGGGTCGATGACCCGGGGCCTCTCAGCGTTCCTATCCCGTTGCGCCACCTTGGCCGTTGCGTCGCCGAACCGTGCCTGTGGGGTCTTGTTTCAGGCGGCAGCGTCAGGATCCCTTGCTGGCGGGAGACGAAGGCGCTCGCGTGGAGGCTAGGACTTGCAACAGTTCGCCCGCCGTGAGTCCAGTGCTTCCGTCATCTGTCGCCTGCGGCGGCGCCCCTAGGACCCGGCGTCCGAACTCCTCGCGCATGCGGTCCCTTGCGCCCTGTTCTTCGACAACGCCGATGAAGCCTTCGAAGGAGTCGAGCTGGACCTGGATCGACCTAGCCCACTGCCCAAATGTGTAGTGCGACGAGGCGAGCTTCGCGCCGTAGGCGGCGCCTCCAGCTAGCAGCAACGTGAGGGCCAGGTGCCGGGACAGTTCCGTCCAAGAAGCGAGTGATTCCTTCGATACTCCGGCCGTCCATGCGATGGCCATCGCGGCGGCAAGAGCAGCTACCGAGAGTACACGGAGCGCCGCCCCTTTCCAGCGCTCGTTGCGCGCCAGGGTCTCGAAGTGCGTCGAGAGATTTCGACTCGCCTCTTGGGCCCTAAGGTCCTTGAGACTCGCCCTTTGAGTCTCAAGGTCGGTGGATGCCTCCTTCACATCCCTCAGAGCCTTCTGTACGTCGTCGAGCAAACTCGACTTGGTCTCGGCGAGGTGATCCAGAAGCGAGAGGTGCACAATCGCTTCCCGTATTGCCGTGAGCCGGTGATCCCACCAGTTCATTGCCTCTTCGAACGGCAGCGTGATCCCCCCGGCGCTGAAGATCACGTGGTCCCGGTATTCGCCATGAACTCGGCGGGCGTCATGAAGAGCCGCCCGATAAGCATCTGCTGCTTTCGGGACGATCGACCGAATCCGCGAGCGGACCTCGGCCGGCGGGCCCTGAAGGTCGAAGTTTTCCAGCGTCTTACGAGCCTCATCGCAAGCAGTCTGCTCGCGTAGAAAGTGAGTTAGCGTGCGGCTCTCGGCCCTTTCTAACTCCGCCGGCGTAGGCATCGCTCCAGCAGGCATCGGCATCTGCCCACCACACGTACCGATCTCAATCGTGAGCTCGTATAGCTTTCCAAGAACCCACCCTTCTTGACCGTCGACGGAGTCGACATCTAGGCGGCCGAGGGCCGTCTTAAGTTCCTGCTCGGGGTACAGCAGAACCTGCTGTGAACGCTCCGACGAGTTCTCACTCATTCTCTGCTGGTGCTTCTTTCTCCGCCGCTGGTGGGGCACTCGTTCAGGGGCGAGCCTAGTGCGTTGCTCCGGCACTTCACTGGAGTCCACTCGTTACGTTGAGGGGCACCACCGATTGTGGGTACGGACCCCGTGGGCATGGGAGCGCCCCGAGGTACGCGAAGCGCTGGTCAGTCGCGACATGGGCGGCGTGTTCCGGGCGATGCAGCAGTACGCCGGGTTGAGCCAGGCGCGGATCGCGGCGGCGACGGGCCTGTCGCATTCGAGGGTCAACGAGGTCATCAACGGCCGCCGCGAGATCACCAAGCTCGACGTGTTCGAGCGAGTTGCCGACGGGTTGGGGATTCCGGCCGAGAGCCGACGCATCCTCGGGCTCGCACCTGCCCGCACATCGGGGCACGCGACCCTGCCGACCTCTCGGCCTATCCGGAAGTCGTCAATGTCTACCGCGACCAGGGCTTCGCACGAGAGGAGATCGCGGCGCAGCTGCAGATTGCCTCGAGCATCGATGTGCTTGCGATCCGCGGCCTTGGTTTGCTTGGACTCAAGGATTCGCTACTACGCTCGCGACTTACCGGTGGCGCCGAGACCAACGTACGCATCATGCTCCTCGATCCTGACAGCGACGTGACAGCGGCCAGAGCGGTCGAGGTGGGCGAGACTCCGCAGGAGTTCGCAGCGGGCATCCGGATGACGATGTCTCGGCTGGAGGGACTGCCCGGAGTGCAGGTCTACCTTTACGACCAGATGCCCGTGTGGCGCGTGATCCGGCTCGATACCGTCATGTTCGTATCCACCTTCGGCACCTGGGAAGGACACGAGTCAGCGATGTACAAGGTCATCGCCACCCCACGGGGCCCCTCTTCCACGGCCTCCTGCGGCACATCGAGGCCCTGACGTTGCGGCCCATCGCGACCCAGTCAGCAGATCAAGGAAAGGCGGAACTGTGAGCGGACTCGTCGAGGTCGAACTAAAGGCCAAGGTCGGCGAAGTGGAGCACATTCGGACCGAGCTCGAACGCCTTGCTCCTGGGGTCGATGAGACCTACCACGACACCTACTACGACCTTGCCGATGAGACCCTCACCGCCCGCGACCAGGAGCTTCGGGTCCGGACTGTGACCAACGATGCCGGCAGTCGCTCGCTGTTGACGTTCAAGACCTCGCCAGTCGAGGAGGCTTCGGGTTCACGGCCCGAGCACGAGACCGAGCTTGCCGACCCGGCCGTCGCTGACACCGTCCTGAAGGCTCTGGGGGCGGTGGAGGTGATCGCGTTCCGCAAGCTTTGCCGCAATCACCGGTTCAATGCCGAGGGTCGTGAGGTTCTGGCGACGCTCGTCGAGGTGCCGGAGATCGAAGGCACCTATCTGGAGGTCGAGACACTGTCGCCCGACGACGAGGTCGAAGCGGGCCTGAGCACGATCCGGACCGTCCTCGCAAGGCTCGGGATCGGCGATGGCGACCTCACTAAAGAGACCTATACCGGAGCCGTCGCCGCTGCTAGGCAGCCTGAAGGCGAATAGTTCGTAGGAGCGCCGTGGGGTCATGGTTCGCCGCGTTCAGCCCACGTGACGACGCGTACAACCGGTCTGGGGCGACAGTTGCGGCGGCGGAGGGTGGGTTGCGCACGATGTCCGTCCCCTCGCGCACCACCGCCGAGAGAACTGCCTTCTGATTGGGCAGAAGGCAGTTAACGCATTTCCGATGCTTCGCTAGGTCTAATCCACCGGTGAGGGCACCAAGATGCACCTGCGTTTCCACGCCACCGGCGAGCGAACCAGTCTCGGTGACGGTGCAAACTTCGCGAGTCAATGCACACATCCCGATGGCTGGGGCATCTGGCGCTTTGAAGGTGTGCCGAGGCCCTTCAACCGAACTAGATGATTCGGTACGCCATGGAGTCGTACGGCTCGCGTAGGCGCGGCTGTCGTTCGGGCTGCGCATCGGGCTCTTGCTCCAGGAGCAACGGGTGACGCGACACGGGTCCCCAGCGCTCCCATTGGGTACGCAATCGCTTCATCGCTGGCTGAGTCTCTGCCAACCTTGCTTTGTTGGGATGACTCGACGTAAGCCAGCGCCGAAGTTCCTCCACCGAGGCGCGCACGCTCGCGAGGCGACCGGTGGTGGCCTCTAGGCTGCCGATTGCTTGGGCAACGGCGAGCTCAACAACCTGAAGTCGGACATCGAGCAGTTGCCTTGTCGCCCCGTCCCAGAGCGAGTTGCTGCCGTCGATGACGCCTACGGCATCGTCTGCAGCGATCCATGCTGCTGATCGTATGGCCAGGTCAGACGCCTCGACGTGCACACGAGAGTCGAGGTTGGCGGGAAGGAAGGTAGACAAGGGCATCTGGTCGAGGTTCGAGACCGCGTACTCCCAGACAAGCCCAGTGGCTGTCAGTGCCTCTGCTGACACGACCAACGGTTCTCTGAGCGAGGGTGCGCTCACTGAATAGGTCTCGGCGTCAGGAAGGAGACGATGCGCCAAGACGAGGGCCTGGAAGCAAGGGTTTATGTTGACGTAGCCGAGATGTTCGACTCGGAACGTCGGGTGGCGCGTGTTTAGCTCGGCCTCAAGCAGCCGCAACCGATTCGTGCCGAAGAATGCCTGGACACGTTGCCAGGCAGGCATCCTGCCGACGTCGTTCGCCGCCGGCAGAGGGTTATCGACCCCGACGCTCGGCGTGATGATGCTGCGCATCGCAGTGAACGCCGCTTCGTATCCACGCGCCATACTGTCTGCGGCCAGTCGTGCAGCGTAGACGTCATGAGCACTGACATCGCCGTTCTCTGTCACGTACGTCTCGCGGATCCCGTCCCAGTGCAGAGTCTCGTGAGCCTCGCTGTTGCGCACTTCGGGGATCACGACGTGTGCCGCTGCCACGTCACGGTTGTCGCTGCTCGAGATAAGGCGCTCGCGCAGGCTTGTGAGCGTCGGTGGTACCTCCCACTTGCCGTTTAGAAGGCAATGTCGTGCCCAAATGAACTGTCGGAACGGTCCCTCAACCAGGCGTTTGTACGACGTTGCCAAGGCGAGCGCACGACGTTCGAGCGTCTCGGAGTCCTCTGCGACCTGGATCCACGCCTCCGCGGAGCTTCGTCTGGCTCGTCGCATCGAGGGCTCGAGCCTCTCCAAGTGGTTCCGCACTTTCGTCGCGATGCCCGGTTGTGCCGAGAGAAAGAAGGTGACGAAGACGTCCATGTCCGTATAGGCCGAGATTGGGTCATGGCAGTTGAGGATTGATCCCACGACGCTGGTACCGACCAGGAGGTCTGTGATGTTGGGAAGGCCGAGAGACGCAAGATGCGGCAGTAGGAGCCGGAGCAGCTCGTTGTGCCGGTATGCGTAGGCGTTCAAGACCCAGTCGGGGCGGAACTCGCCGATCTCGTCCACGACAGGTCCGTCGACGCCGAATGCTGACTGCAGCGCCTCTTCGGCGTTGCTGTGCGCCTTGCGTTCACTCCACCACGCGGCCGCATCCTGGAACTGATCGAGTCGAACCTCGGGAGGAGCCCCGCTCTCGACGGCATCGGCAGCGGCTTCGAGGAGCCCATCGGTGACCGATTGCAGGTGTGCCGCTTGGAGGCCATTGAAAGGGGTGAAGGGTTCCATCGACCAAAGCAGTGAGTGGACCTGTCGCCGCGCTTCGAGAAGCCATTCGATCCATTCACGAGTTCTGACGAAGTCGTCAGGCGACGGCGAGGGCGTGAAGCCGATCTCGGTCAACGGATGCGCGAGAGCAACAACGTAGCGATCCCACGCAGACTGCGTCACAGGGATCGTGTGGTAAGCGCGAGGAGGGGGAAAAACAGGCTTGAGTTCACGGAGAGGCTGAGCGAGGCGACGCCGCGCGTCATGTGGCAGAGGCACCCGTCTGAGGCTAGACGGGACCAGCTGTGTACATGGGGCGTTGCCCATGGCATGCATCGCTTTACCGAATGTGCGGGACGGGCCGAGTCGGTGAAGCGGGGTTTAGAGCGTCCAGCAGAAGGCACACAGGATGATGAACGAGGACATCAGACGTTGCATGCACAGACGTGGGGTTCAACTCCCCCCTCGCGCACCACCACCGAAGCCCCAGGGAATCCCTGGGGCTTCGTGCATTTCAGAGCGTTGAGGCAAAGATGATCACCCTGTAAGGGTGACGACGCGCACGCAGTCGATTGCGACGCTCGGTGAACACCTCACCGATGACTGGAGCACCCCGCGATGTCGAACCGTCCCGACCTTCACGCCCGGACCATGTTGCCGATTCCGGACCGTCCTGCCTCGGGGCACACGACGTACGACGCCAAGGATCCAGACACCAAGTACCCGCCGATCGAGCCGCTGCTCCCGCCGGACGGCGCGCCCAACGTGCTCGTCGTACTCCTCGACGACGTCGGCTTCGGAGCGTCGAGCGCGTTCGGAGGTCCCTGCGCCACGCCGGTCGCCGAGCGGCTGGCGGGCAACGGGCTGCGCTACAACCGGTTCCACACCACCGCGCTGTGCGCGCCGACGCGGCAGGCGCTGCTGACCGGCCGCAACCACCACTCCGTCGGGATGGGCAGCATCACCGAGACGGCGACCTCTGCGCCCGGCAACAGCTCGGTGCGGCCCAACACCAAGGCTCCGCTGGCGATGACGCTCAAGCTCAACGGCTACTCGACGGCGCAGTTCGGGAAGTGCCACGAGGTCCCGGTCTGGCAGACCTCGCCGGTCGGCCCCTTCGACGCCTGGCCGTCGGCAGGCGGAGGGTTCGAGGCGTTCTACGGCTTCATCGGCGGCGAGAACAACCAGTGGGACCCCGCGCTCTATGAAGGCACCACCCCGATCGAGCCGCCAGCCACCGCCGAGGAGGGGTATCACCTCACCGAGGACCTGGCCGACCACGCGTGCGCCTGGATCCGCCAGCAGAAGGCGCTGATGCCCGACCGGCCGTTCTTCGCCTATTTCGCGCCGGGCGCGACCCACGCTCCCCACCACGTCCCCAAGGAGTGGATCGACAAGTACGCCGGGAAGTTCGACGACGGCTGGGACGCCCACCGGGAGCGCACCTTCGCCCGGCAGAAGGAGCTCGGGGTCATCCCCGCCGACGCTGAGCTGACCGCCCGCCACGACGAGATCCCCGCGTGGGACGACATGCCGGACGACCTCAAGCCCGTGCTCGCCCGTCAGATGGAGGTGTACGCCGGCTTCCTCGAGCACACCGACCACCACGTCGGCCGCGTGATCGACACCATCGCCGACCTCGGCGTACTCGACAACACCATCGTCTACTACATCATCGGCGACAACGGCGCCTCCGCCGAGGGAACCGTCAACGGCGCCTTCAACGAGATGGCCAACTTCAACGGCATGGCCGCGTTGGAGACGCCCGAGTTCATGCGGGCGAAGATGGACGAGTTCGGCTCACCCAGCTCCTACAACCACTACTCGGTCGGCTGGGCGTGGGCGATGAACTCGCCGCTGCAGTGGACCAAGCAGGTCGCGTCGCACTGGGGCGGCACCCGCAACGGCACCATCGTGCACTGGCCGGACGGGATCGACGACCCGGGCTCGGTGCGCGGCCAGTTCGCCCACGTGATCGACCTCGCGCCGACCATCCTCGAGGCGGCCGGACTGCCCGAGCCCGCCATGGTCAACGGCGTCCAGCAGTCGCCGATGGAGGGGACGAGCATGCTCTACACCTTCCGGGGCGCGAGCGAGCCGGAGCGGCACGACCTGCAGTACTTCGAGATGTTCGCCAACCGCGGCGTCTACCACAAGGGCTGGAGCGCGGTCACCAAGCACCGCACCCCGTGGGTGATGGTCGGCGGAGACCTGCCGGCGTTCGACGACGACGTGTGGGAGCTGTACGACGGCAACACGGACTTCAGCCAGGCGAGGGATCTCTCGGCGGAGCACCCCGGGAAGCTCGCCGAGCTGCAGCGGCTCTGGCTGATCGAGGCCGTGAAGTACGGGGTGCTGCCGATGGACGACCGCACCAGCGAGCGGCTCGAACCCACGATGGCCGGCAGGCCGACGCTCGTCCGCGGGACGACCCAGCTCTTCTTCCCGGGCATGGGCCGGCTCTCGGAGAACAGCGTGGTGAGCATCAAGAACAAGTCGTTCTCCGTCACCGCCGAGGTGACGATCCCCGACACCGGCGCCGAGGGCGTGATCATCGCCCAGGGCGGCCGGTTCGGAGGCTGGACGTTCTTCGCCCGCGACGGACGGCTCAAGTTCGTCTACAACGTGCTCGGCATCCAGGAGTTCCCCGTCGTGGCGGACTCCCTGCTCGCGGCCGGGACCCGCCAGGTCCGAGTGGAGTTCGCGTACGACGGCGGTGGCCTCGCCAAGGGCGGCGACGTCACGCTCTACGACGACGGCAAGCCGGTCGGGTCGGGCCGGGTGGAGGCGACCCAGCCGATGGTCTTCTCCGCCGACGAGACCACCGACATCGGCTACGAGTCAGGTACGTCGGTCTCCTCGGACTACACGAGCCGGACCAGCCGGTTCAGCGGCAAGATCGCGTGGGTCCAGATCGACCTCGGGGACGACGTACACGACCACTACATCGACCCAGAGGAGCGGTTCAGGATCGCGATGGCACGCCAGTAGCGACGGCGGGCTCGAGTCGCTTGCGACCGATGATCACGACGATCGCGATGATGACGTACGCGAGCATGCCAGCGATGGCGCCGAGGTAGAGCTCCTGGTCGACGACGATCGCGGTGCAGCTGATCAGGGAGAAGTCGAACAGGCCGTGGAGCACGGAGTTGGCGGCGTTGCCGCCGGAGGCGCGGCGGATCAGGTAGAAGAAGTAGCCGGCGAAGCTGACCACGACTGCCTGTGCGATGGCCTGGCCGCCCGCCGCGAGCGCGTTGGTCAGGTGGACCGAGCCGAACACGATGCTGGACCACAGAGCCACCTTGCCCTCGGTGAGGCCGTGCTCGCGCAGGATGTTGACGCCGACGCCGCGGAACATGCCCTCCTCGCCCCACCCGACGAACTGGGTGGCGACGAGGAGCGCGAGGACGAAGCCGATGCCCTTGTCAGCCAGCCCGGCGTAGTTGATGGCGATCAGGATGCAGACGGCCAGGATGATCGGGACGGCCCAGGTCCACCGGCGCAGGCGCCGCTCCTCGCGGAGGACCGGGCGCCCCCAGCCGAGCCACGCGATGACGGCGTAGGTGAACACCACGGCGGCGCCGAGCGGGATCCACATGTTGACTATCACGTCGCGGGTGGTGGTGAACCCGTCGCCGGAGTCGAAGACGGCCTGCGCCACGCGACCGCCGATCTGGATGATCGCGAGGTAGGCGACGACGATGACCGCGAAGCCGATGTAGGACAACTTTCGCGGAGTGTGCTCCGCGCTCACCTGCTCCGTCATGCTCACGTCGGGAGCCTAGCGGTCGGAGCCGGTCTCCGCGGGAGATGAAGCGGCGGCGTACCGATGTCACAGATTCACCGCCTGCCCCGTCTGAGGGGTTGAACATCGGGAACCAACTGGACACCTGGAGACAACATGAACATCGCCCTGTGGATCGTCGCCTGCGTATTCGGCTTCGGCTACGTCGCCGGCGGCATCGTCAAGCTGACGATGCCGTACGAGAAGTACGCAGCGAAGCTGGGTTGGCCCGGGGACTTCACGCCTGGCAACGTGAGGTTCATGGGAGTCGTGGAGATCCTTGGTGGCATCGGCTTGGTCCTGCCGGGACTGGTCGGTGTTGCGCCGATCCTGGTGCCGGTCGCGGCGTCGTGCATGGCGCTCTACATGGCTGGCGCGATCACCGAGCGGATCCGGCGCGCCGAGTACAAGGAGCTCCTCGGTGACCTGCTCTTCCTCGCGGCGATGGTCTTCATCGCGTGGGGACGCTTCGCGGTCGAGCCGTTCTGAGCGGAGCCCACTTTTGAGTGATGCGCGGGCGAAACCGGGTCGCTAGCCTGACGCCATGGAGCGGCCGTGGCCGCTGACCGGCCGGGACGATGAGCTGCGCAGGGTGGCGGCGGCGATCCGGCCCGGTGCGGCGGGCGTCATCGTTGCGGGTCCGGCGGGCGTGGGGAAGACCCGGCTCGCCCGCGAGGCGTTGGCGGCCGCCGGGCACAACGGATCCGTCGTCTTCGCCCAAGGGAGCACGGCCGCCCGTCCGTTCCCGCTCGGTGCGTTCGCCGGGCTGCTCGACGTCTCGCCCGGCGAGGCCGCCGATACCATCGGCCGGGCGCTGGACCAGATCACCCGGAAGCTGCCGCTCGTACTGACCGTCGACGACGCTCATCTGCTCGACGAGCACTCCGCGATCGTGGTCCATCGGGTGGTGGCCCGGCGGATGGCCCCGGTGCTGATCACGCTCCGCACCGGCGAGCCCGCCCCCGACATCGTGACGTCCCTGTGGAAGGACGACCACCTGCCGCGCCTGGACCTGGCGCCGCTGGATGCCGAGGAGAGCACCCGGCTGATCGCCGGGGTGCTCGGTGGTCCGGTCGACACGGACTCCGCGCACCGGTTGTGGACGATGACCGAGGGCAGCCCGCTGTTCCTCCGGCATCTGCTGGCCGGTGAGGTGTCGGCGGGCCGGTTCACCGCGGCCTCCGGGATCTGGCGCTGGACCAGCGAGCCTGCGATCTCGCCGGAGCTCGCCGGTCTCCTGGAGCGGGAGATCGGGGACCTCGCACCGGGGGTGCGAGACGTCGTCGACCTGGTCGCCCTGGCCGAGCCGGTGGCGGTCCCGACCCTGTCCGCACTGACCTCGGCCGCGGACCTCGAGGAGGCGGAGAGCCGGGGGCTGGTGCGTACCGATGGCGTGGTCGCCCGGCTGGCGCACCCCCTCTACGGCGAGGTACGCCGCGCCGCGATGGGCACGCTGCGCGCCCGCCGCCTCCGCGGCCGGGTGGCGCAGACCCTGGACCCGGAGCCGGACCCGATCCCGCGGGCCGTACTGACCCTCGACTCCGACCTGCCGCCGGAGCCGGCGCTGTTCCTGCGGGCAGCCGAGGCCGCGACCCGGATGTACGACCTGCCGCTGGCCGAGCGGCTCGCGCGCGCGGCCGCCGCGACCGGCGACCTCGCCGCCAGGGTCGTGCACGGCGCCGCGCTCTCCTGGCTCAGCCGCGGGGAGGAGGCCGAGGCGATCCAGGTGGACGTCGCCGCCGCTGCGCCCGACCCGGGGCTGGTCGCGATGGTGCAGCTGCACCGCGCCGGCAACCTGCTCTTCACGATGGCCCGGCCCGACGAGGCCCATCAGGCGCTGGCCGCCGCCGAGGCCACCGGGGCAGCCCCAGCACACGCCGCGGCCATGGCACTCGTCCTGGATCTGGTGGACGGCGAGATCTCGGGCGTGCTCGCCCGGGCGCCGCAGCTGCTGCGGAGCGAGCTCCCCGACGACTTGGCCAGCATCCTCGTCGCCACCTCCGCGTCCGCGGCGGCGGCCGTCACCGGCGACCGCGAGCTCCTCGACGAGGCCGCCGTCGTGGGTGGGCTCACCGCCGACCGGGTGCCGACCGTCATCCCCGGCTTCGGGCTCGCCGACTTCCAGGTGCTCGGGCACCGCCTCGCCGGCACGCCGGACCGGGGCGCCGACCTGGCCCGGAGGATGCGGGCGGCGTCGGCCGACCTCCCTGGCCCGGCCAGGCTCATGGGCCTCGTCGTCGCAGGTCACGCGGCCCTTGCCGAGGGCCGCCTGCTCGATGCGCTGCTCTCGCTGCGCGAGGCCTGGGCCGCGCTGGAGGGCTCCGGCCACGAGTTCCGGTTCCGGTGTCGTACGTTGCTGGCGACCGCCCTCGCACAGGCCGGCCAACCCGAGCACGCCGCGCCGCTGCTGGCCGGCGTCGCTGCCGGGCACCATCCGGCGTACCGGCTCTATCTGCCCGACGACCGTCTCGCGCTGGCGTGGGGTGCCGCGGCGGAGGGGTGGACGACGGAGGCGATCGGCCACGCCGTCGCCACCGCGCACCTCGCCCGTGAGGCGGGTTCACCCGCGTACGAGGTCCTCGCCTGGCAGACCGCGGTCCAGCTTGGCGACACGACCGTCGCGCCGGCCCGCCGTCTCGCCCCGCTCGCCGGGCTGGGCCCCCGCGCCGAGGCGGCCCTGGCCCACGCCCGCGCCTGGACCGACGAGGACGGCGACGCACTGCTCCGGGTGGCGCATGCCTGGGCCCGGCTCGGTGACCTCGTCGCCGCGGGCGACGCGGCCGCGCAGGCCGCCGACGTACACCGCCGCGCGGGACGGCAGGGGTCGGCCCTGACCGCGGCGGCCGTCGCCGCGAAACTGGCGGAGAGATCGGGTGCCCGTACCCCGGCGCTGGTGGTCGCCGCCCGGCCGCTGCCGCTGACCGCCCGCGAGCGCGAGATCGCCGCACTGGCCGCCCGAGGGCTGTCGAACAAGGACATCGCGGCGCGACTGACCCTGTCGGTGCGTACCGTCGAGGGTCACCTCTACCGGGCCGGCCACAAGCTCGGCGTCTCCGAGCGGGCCGGGCTGGCGGATCCTCTCGGAGTCGAGTAGCGCACTACTCGCACCGCTCGGGCTCCAGCGGCGGATGCTGACAAGCACCCAACCGAGGAGGAGTCATGAGCACCACCTACGTACGGCCCCACGAGGGCCAGCACAGCCCGATGATCGACGGGGACCATGTCGCCAAGGCCGCCGTGAAGGACGCCCAAGGGGCCTTCGAGGTCTTCGAGGTGATCGCACCCGCCGCCCCGATGACGCCGCCGCACGTCTCGCCCTGGAGCGGGGTGCTGTACCTGCTCGAGGGCCGGATCACGGCGTACGTCGACGGTAGGTCCTACGACGTCGAGCCCGGCGGACTGGTCGTCTTCCCGGCCGGCACGCCTGGCACCTTCGAGGTCGTCGGCGACTCCGCCCGGGCTCTCGCGATCACCACCGGCGACGGTGCCGGCCGGTTCTTCGCCGACTTCGCCAGCTCCGTTCCGGCGGGCCAGCCGGCCGCGGACTCGATGCCCGCGATCCTGTCGGTCGCCGAGCGCCATGGTGTCGCCCTTGCGGGCGGATGATCCGCGGCTCAACGACAGGGGCCTGTCTCGGAACGCGACTCTCGCCGCGTTCCGAAACAGGCCCTTGTGCGTTCGGGTCGGTGACCCGTCAGAGGTCGCGCCGGATCTCGTCCTCACGCGGAAGGTCGGGGCTGCGTCGCAGGTTGACGACGGCCAGCGCCAGGCCTCCCCAGATGACCAGCATCGCGACGAGCATCATGACGATGGCGGAGCCGCTCATGACTGTGCTCCCTTCTCGTTGAAGTGAACCGTGGACAGAGCCTCGGGGTCTCGCCACTTGGCCTGAGCGGCCAGGAACCCGAAGACGATGACGGCGCCTGCCGCGCCCCAGCCGAAGACGGCGAGCATCCAGCCAGGGTAGCCCTCGTAGGGGGTCTTGACGTCCTCCCAGAAGGAGAGCCCGAGCACGAGGACCAGGCCGATCGGAGCGACGATGCTGACCAGGATCCGCCACCAGGCGCCGACGACGATCGAGCTGCCGTCGGACAGGTGGTCGCTGAAGGTCGGCAGTACGCGCAGCCCCCAGCTCATGACCAGCATCGAGATCACGGCGACCAGCAGGATGCCGAACTGGTTGATGAAGTGGTCGATGATGTCGAGCACGTAGATCCCGCTCGTCGTGGCGAAGAACACCAGGCTGAGCACGGCCATCGGCACGGTGACCGCGATCGTGGCGGTGGTGCGCGTCATCTCGAACTTGTCACGCACCGCCGAGATCACGACCTCGACGATGGACACCATCGAGGTGAAACCGGCGATGACCAGGGAGAAGAAGAAGAGCACCCCGATCAGGGCACCTGCGGGCGCCTCGCTGATGATCGCGGGGAAGGCGACGAACGCCAGCCCGATGCCAGAGGTGGCGACCTCGCCGACAGCCACTCCGTTGGCCTGCGCCATGAAGCCGAGCGCGGCGAAGACACCGATGCCGGCGAGCAGCTCGAAGCTGGAGTTGGCGAATCCGACCACGAGCCCCGAGGCCGGCATGTCGGTGTGCTTGTGGACGTAGGAGGAGTAGGTGATCATGATGCCGAAGCCGATGGACAGCGAGAAGAAGATCTGTCCGTACGCCGCCGCCCACACCGTTGCGTCGGTCAGCGCTCCCCAGTTCGGGGTGAAGAGCGCGTCCAGGCCCTCGGCCGCACCGGGCAGGAAGAGGGAGCGCACCACGAGGATCGCGAAGGCGACGACGAGGATCGGGATGAAGATGGCCGAGGTCGCGCCGACGCCCTTCTGGACGCCGAGCAGCATGACGGCCAGGATCGCGACCCACACCAGCAGCAGCGGGATCAGCACGCCCCACACCGGGGTGGCGTCGATGCCCGGATCGCCTGCCTTGAGGAACTCGCCGAAGAAGAAGCCCTCCGGGTCGTCACCCCAGGCCTTGTTGACGCTGAAGATCGTGTAGCGCACCGCCCAGGCCATCACGGCTGCGTAGTAGATCGCGATCATGAAGCAGATGCCGACCTGCCACCAGCCCAGGCCCTCGGTGCCGCGGCGCAGGCGCGCGAACGACAGCGGCGCAGAGCCCCGGTAGCGGTGGCCCAGTGCGTAGTCGAGGAACAGGAACGGGATCCCGGCCGTCAGCAACGCGACGATGTAGGGGATGACGAACGCGCCACCTCCGTTGTCGTAGGCGACGTAGGGGAAACGCCAGATGTTTCCCAGGCCCACCGCGGAGCCGATCGCCGCGAAGATGAAGACCTGTCGCGATGAGAACGCTCCGCGTTTTGCCGCGGCTGCTTCCTGCACGCCGTCAGGTGTCGTGCTCATATCCGCCTCCTTGCTCGATATGTGCGTGGCGCTTGTGGCGCCAAATGTAGTGCTAGGGCGCTTGTGACGCCGATCACAGACAATAGTCATCCGGCTGTCGGCGGTCGACTCCGGGGTTTCGGCGACTGTCAGCAGTAGCGGCGACCCATTGACAAGTCCGAGCCATTTGTTGATCGTATGAGACATGGAATCAGATGTGTCTCACAGCCTGGCGGCGTACACCCCGTTGACCGGGGAGTCGTGGGCCGACCCGTGGCCGATGTACGCCGCGCTGCGCGAGCACGACCCGGTCCACCACGTCGCTCGGGGTGACTACTGGGTCCTGACCAGGCACGACGACGTCTACGCGGCGGTGCGTGACCACGAGACGTACAGCTCGACCGGAGGACTGACGACGGCTCATGACGAGCTCGAGCGGATCGGGCTGACCGACAATCCGCCGATGGTGATGACCGATCCGCCGGCGCACACGGCGTTCCGGAAGCTGGTGAACCGCGGGTTCACCCCGAAGCAGGTCGAGGACGTGACTCCTCGGGTCACCCGGTTCGTGGTCGAGAGGGTCGAGCAGATCAAGGCGGCCGGTGGGGGCGACATCGTGGCGGAGCTCTTCAAGCCGCTACCGAGCATGGTGGTGGCTCACTACCTCGGCGTTCCCGAGGTGGACTGGGGCCGCTTCGACGTGTGGACCGACGCGATCGTGACGGCCAACGCGGCTCAGGACGAGAGCATCGGAGCCGGTGCCGCCGCCGAGCTGATGGGCTACTTCGCCGAGCTCATCGAGCGGCGCCGACTGGAGCCCGGTGACGACACCGTCTCCCATCTCGTCGCGGCCGGGGAGGCCGACGACGACGCCGGCCTGCTGCGGGTGCTCGCGTTCGCGTTCACGATGGTCGCCGGCGGCAACGACACGACGACCGGGCTGCTGGGCGGCGGACTGCCGCTGCTGGCGGACCGCCCCGACCAGCGCGAGCTCGCCCTGCAGGACGTCCCGGCCGCCGTCGAAGAGCTGCTGCGGCTCACCTCGCCCGTGCAGGGGCTCGCCCGGACCACCACCCGCGACGTCACGATCCACGACGTCACCATCCCCGAGGGGAAGAAGGTCCTCCTCTGCTACGCGGCCGCCAACCGGGACCCGCGCGCCTTCGGCGCCGACGCCGAGGAGCTCGACGTCACCCGCCGGCCGCGCCAGATCCTGACCTTCGCCCAGGGGGCGCATCACTGCCTGGGCGCCGCGGCCGCCCGGATGATGGGCCGGGTGACGCTCACCGAGATACTCACTCGGATGCCGCCCTTCACCGTCGACCACGACTCTCTGCGATGGGCGCCGGGGAGCTACGTACGCAGGCCCGTGAGCCTCCGTGTCGAGGTGGCCCGATGAACGAGCGCCAGCGAGTGACCTGTAGGTATTTCATCGGGCCGCGTCCGTATTCTGGCGCTCGCGCTACGGAGGTGGCCCGATGAGCTGGCTCGAGGCGGAGCGGACGGAGCTCGCTGCCGAGCGGATCCTGGACGCCGCGGGCGCGCTCTTCGTGGAGCGAGGCGTCGACAAGCCGGGCATGGACGAGGTGGCCCGCGCGGCCGGCTGCTCGCGGGCGACCCTGTATCGCTACTTCGAGAACCGGCAGGCGCTGATCTACGCCTTCGCCCACCGCGAAGCACGGCTCATCACCAAGCAGGTCGCCCAGGTCGCGACCGAGGTGTCCGACCCGCGCCGGCGCGTGGTCGAGGCCGTCCTCGCCTGCCTCGCCGCCGTGCGCGAGCGCCCCCACCTCGCCGCCTGGTACGCCGGTGACAGCACCCTGCTGCGCGAGGTCCTCCACGACTCCCCGGTCATCCGCGGCGTCGCCCAGAGCTACCTCGCCTCCGACGCAGACGCCACCGATCCCGACCTCGCCGACTGGATCCTGCGGATCATCTTGTCGTTCCTCTCCAACCCGGGCGACGACGAAGCAGCAGAGCGCCGCCTGCTGGAGCGGTTCCTCGTGGTGCCGCCGCGCAGCTAGACCCGTCAGCGCCGGACTGCCGACGGAGCGGTGCCGTACTTGCGCCGGTGGGCGGCGGCGAAGCGGCTCGCGGAGGAGAAGCCCCAACGCGCCGCGACGTCGCCGACGCTCAGGGTCGGGTCGCTGGTGAGGTCGGCATGGGCGCGCTGGAGCCTGATGTCGAGGAGATAGCGGGAGGGCGCGCTTCCCAGCCACTGCTGAAATCCCTCCTGCAGGCGGCGGACGCTGGTGCCGGCGAGGGCAGCCATGTCGGCGGCGGTCCAGGCCCGGGCCGGGTCGTCGTGGAGGGCCTCGACCACGCGGCGGATCGTCCGCGGCTGTGCGGCCGCGGTGACGCCGCCGTCGGGGGAGCACAGCTCCAGCAGGCCCGCGGCCACCGCGCCGGCGAGCTGGCGGCGTACGAGCTCGCTGTCGGCGAAGATGTCCGGGTCGTGCAGGTTGGTGGCCAGGCTGGTGATCAGGTGGTGCCAGGCGCGTCCGCGGCCGCGCTCCAGCGAGAGCTGCTCCGGGAGGAGGGCGCGGGCGTTGACGCGGTCGGTGCCCAGGATCCGCTCGGTCTCGACCTCCAGCCAGTCGCTGTCGAACTTCACGCCGAGCACCGTGCAGGTCGCGTCCCAGTGGCTGATCAGGGACGGGGTGTCGGCCCGGAAGACGGTGCCCTGGCCGACCACCGAGGTGAGATCTCCGAACCGGCCGCGGCTCTCCAGGTGGCCGGTGATCGGCATGTTCACCTCGTACGCGCTCGGGTAGTCGCACTCGATCGCGACGTCCGCACCCCAGCCGACGTGGCCGATCAGGACCGGCCCGAGATCCAGCGTACGCAGCGTGAGCCGCGGCTCGTGAGCGCCGCCGACCGGCCGGAGCTCGTGCGGGAAGTATGCCTGGGCCACGACGCGCGAGGCCTGCCCCCAGTCCCTGGGAGCGGCTCGCATACGACCGGCCATGCCGCAGAGCGTACCTGAGACGAGCGTCACAAATTGGTCGCGTTCCGGGTGCCGAACCCGCGCAATCCGTGTCGCCCGGGCGCGCGGACCGACCTACTTTCGAGTCCTGTTCGGAACCTCCCAACTCTCGAGGAGCACCCATGACGACCACGCAGCAACCCGGCACGCAGGACCTCTCCTGGCTCGACGACGTGGCGATGACCGAGCTGGAGCGGAACCCCTACCCGACCTACGAGCGCCTGCGCCGCGAGGCGCCGCTCGCCTTCGTCCCGGTCCTCGGCTCCTATGTCGCCTCCACCGCGGAGATCTGCCGCGAGGTCGCTACCAGCCCCGACTTCGAGGCGGTGATCACTCCGGCCGGCGGACGTACGTTCGGCCACCCGGCGATCATCGGCGTCAACGGCGACATCCACGCCGACCTGCGCGGCATGGTCGAGCCCCAGCTCCAGCCGGCCGAGGTCGACAGCTGGGTGGACGACCTGGTCCGCCCGATCGCCCGGGACTATGTCGAGCAGTTCGAGGACCGCGGCCGCGCCGAGCTGGTCGCGGAGTACTGCGAGCCCGTCTCCGTACGCTCGCTCGGCGATCTGCTCGGGCTGCAGTCGGTCTCCTCCGACAAGCTCCGCGAGTGGTTCCACAAGCTGAGCGTCTCGTTCACCAACGCCGCGGTCGACGAGAACGGGGAGTTCACCAACCCCGACGGGTTCACCCCGGGCGACGAGGCCAGGGCCGAGATCCAGGCGGTCGTCGACCCGCTGATCGACCGGTGGATCGAGCACCCCGAGAACACCGCGATCTCCCACTGGCTCCACGACGGCATGCCGCCGGGGAAGACCCGCGATCGCGCCTACATCTACCCCACCATCTACGTCTACCTGCTGGGCGCGATGCAGGAGCCCGGCCACGGGATGGCCTCGACGCTGGTGGGGCTCTTCAGCCGCCCCGAGCAGCTGGAGGAGGTCGTCGACGACCCGTCGCTGCTGCCGCGGGCCATCTCCGAGGGCATGCGCTGGACCTCCCCGATCTGGTCGGCCACCGCGCGGATCAGCACCAAGCCGGTCACCGTCGCCGGTGTCGACCTACCCGCCGGGACCCCGGTGATCCTCTCCTACGGCTCCGCGAACCACGACTCCGGGAAATACGATGCGCCCACGGCGTACGACCTCCACCGGCCACCGCTGCCGCACCTCGCCTTCGGTGCCGGGAACCACGCGTGTGCCGGCATCTACTACGCCAACCAGGTGATGCGGATCGGGCTCGAGGAGCTCTTCGAGGCGATCCCGAACCTGGAGCGCGACACCGGCGAGGGCGTCGAGTTCTGGGGCTGGGGATTCCGCGGCCCGACCAGCCTGCAATGCAGCTGGGAGGTCTGAGCGATGTCCGCCGCGATCAGTGTCTCCGGCCGCCGCGTCGAGTGTGCCGAGGACCAGTCGATCCTGGAGGCGTTCCTCCGCGCCGGCGTGTGGATGCCTAACTCCTGCAACCAGGGCACCTGCGGCACCTGCAAGCTGCAGGTCCTGTGCGGCGAGGTCGACCACCGCGACTCGCCGCTCGAGACGCTGACCGCGGACGAGCGCGCGAGCGGTCTGGCCCTGGCGTGCCAGGCGCGGCCGCTCGAGGACACCGAGGTCGCGCTGCGGGGCACGGAGATGGGCCGCGCCACCCACGTGCTTCGTGACCTCACCGCCACCGTCGTCGACGTCGAGGACGTCGCCCGCGACACCCGGCGGGTCCGGCTCGGCCTCGAGGAGCCGCTCGCGTTCTCGGCGGGACAGTACGTCGAGGTGCTGGTCCCCGGGACGTCCGAGCGGCGCCAGTACTCGCTCGCCAACACGGCCCAGGAGGACAAGGTCCTCGAACTCCACGTACGCCGCATCCCCGGCGGCGTGGCCAGCGACTGGCTCTTCGGGTCGGTCGCGGTCGGCGACCGGGTCGAGGTACGCGGCCCGCTCGGCGACTTCCACGTCCCGGACGCGGACCAGGACGACGGTGAGCCGATGGTGCTCATCGGCGGCGGCACCGGGCTGGCGCCCCTGCTCGGCATCGCTCGCACCGCGCTCGAACGCCACCCGAACCGGATGATGGTGCTCTACCACGGCGTACGCACGGAGGCGGACCTCTACGACACCGACCGTCTCGCGGAGCTGGCCGAGAGGCACCGCAGCTTCAGCTTCGTCACCGTGCTCTCCCGGGAGACGCGGCCCGGTCACCGCAGCGGCTACGCACCCGACGCCTTCGTCGAGGACGTCGCCAGCGCCCGTCGCTGGTCCGGGTGGCTGTGCGGCTCGTCGGCGCTGGTCGAGGCCGGGGTCAAGGCGTTCAAGCGGCGCCGGATGGCGCCCCGGCTCATCCACCGGGAGAAGTTCGAGCCGGCTGACCGGCGTGGGCCGGGCTCCTGACCCGGGGAAACCTCGGGTGCCGAGATCGGCCCTTGCTGAGATATATCACGAACCCCCAGGATGAATCACGAGTAACCGGATGCCTCCGGTGCCTTGAGAGGAGACACATGCAGCAGGTCAAGGCCGTCATCGCCCGTGCCAAGGGTGCGCCCGTCGAGCTCGTCACGATCAACGTCCCCGAGCCAGGGCCGGGCGAGGCGGTGGTGAAGATCCAGTCGTGCGGGGTGTGCCACACCGACCTGCACTACCGCGAGGGCGGGATCAACGACGAGTTCCCGTTCCTGCTGGGTCACGAGGCCGCCGGGGTCGTCGAGGCGGTGGGTCCTGACGTGACCGACGTGGCGCCGGGCGACTTCGTGGTGCTCAACTGGCGCGCGGTCTGCGGCAGCTGCCGAGCCTGCAAGCGCGGTGAGCCGCGGTACTGCTTCGCCACCTTCAACGCCACCCAGAAGATGACGCTCGAGGATGGCACCGAGCTCTCGCCCGCGCTGGGCATCGGCGCCTTCGCGGAGAAGACCCTGGTCGCGGCGGGTCAGTGCACGAAGGTCGACCCGGAGGCCCGGCCCGCCGCTGTCGGCCTGCTCGGCTGTGGCGTGATGGCCGGCATCGGTGCCGCCATCAACACCGGCGGGGCGACCCGCGGGAGGTCGGTGGCGGTCATCGGCTGCGGCGGTGTCGGGGTGGCGGCGATCGCCGGTGCGGCGCTGGCAGGGTCGAGCCCGGTCATCGCCGTCGACATCGACGCCAAGAAGCTCGAGCGCGCCGCGGCCATGGGAGCGACGCACACCGTGGACTCGTCGCAGACCGACCCGATCGAGGAGATCCGGCGGATCTGCTCGGAGACGTACGAAGGTGCCGAGGGCGCCGACATCGTCATCGAGGCGGTCGGACGCCCGGAGACCTGGAAGCAGGCCTTCTACGCCCGCGACCTGGCCGGCACCGTCGTCCTCGTCGGCGTGCCCACGCCCGACATGACCGTGCCCGAGATCCCGCTCATCGACGTATTCGGTCGCGGTGGCGCCCTCAAGTCCAGTTGGTACGGCGACTGTCTCCCCAGCCGCGACTTCCCGATGCTGGTCGACCTCTATCGCCAGGGGCGTCTCGACCTGGACGCCTTCGTGAGCGAGGAGATCGGGATCGGCGACATCGAGGCCGCCTTCGAGAAGATGCACCATGGCGAGGTCCTGCGCTCGGTGGTGGTGCTCTGATGGCCGTACGTGTGGACCACGGCGTCACCAGCGGCACCTTCAGTCTCGACGGCGAGACGCACCAGGTGGACAACAACGTCTGGGTGGTCGGCGACGACGAGGAGTGCCTGGTCATCGACGCACCGCACTCGGTGGAGGACATCTTGGCGGTGGTGGACGGTCGCCGCGTGAAGGCGATCGTCTGCACCCACGCCCACGATGACCACGTACGCGTGGCGCCGGCGTTGCGGGAGGCCGTCCGGGCCCCGATCCTGCTGCATCCCGACGACCGGCCGCTGTGGGAGCTCACCCACACCGACGAGCTGTGGGACGCGGACCTGTCCGACGGACAGGTGATCGAGATCGGCGACACCGAGGTGACCGTCCTGCACACGCCGGGTCACGCGCCCGGGGCGGTCTGTCTCTCGGTGCCTTCGCTGGGCTGCGTCTTCACCGGTGACACCCTGTTCCAGGGTGGTCCCGGGGCGACCGGGCGCTCCTTCAGCGACCGACCCACCATCGAGGCGTCGATCCGGGCCAAGCTGTTCACGCTCCCCGGCGAGACGGTCGTCCACACCGGGCACGGCGACGACACCACGATCGCCGCCGAGGCCTCCGGCCTCGGGTGATCAGCGCTCGGCGGCCGCGAACTCGGCGCGCATCCAGGCGCACCACTCCAAGGCCGTACGTCGTGACCGGACGCCTCCTTCGAGCGTGATCCGCGTGGCGAACAACGGGTTCGACGGATCGCGGACGTCAGGGCGATCGGAGATCTCGGCCAGCTCCTCGAGGTAGCGGTCGAGGACGCCCTGGTGGACCGCCTCGAGCCGGCCGACCAGCTCGGTGGCGGCGTCGGGCTCGACGGTCCAGATCGACCACAGCCGGAGAATCTCCAGGTCACGGACCGGCTGGGGCTCGAGATCGCCGACGACCCATGCGGCCAGAGCGTCCCGACCGGTCTCGGTGATCCGGTAGCGCTTCGTCGGTCGCGGACCGGCTCCCTCGATGACCTCGTGCTCGACCAGTCCGGCGGCGTCGAGCCGGTTCAGCTCCGGGTAGATCTGGGAGTGGCGGGCGGTCCAGAAGTAGCCGATCGGCTGGCGCATCCGCTGCGCGACCTCGTAGCCGGTGCTCGCCCGCCGTGCCAGCAGGCCGAGGATCGCGAAGCCGAGGTTGGAAGTGGTCACCCCGGGATCATGCATATGTCAATATTGACATATGCGGAGCGTGAAAGGCGTAGTGGCCGGGGCGGCGATCCTCGGCATCGCGCTGGCCGGGTGCGGTGCGGAGAACGGTGCCGAAGGGGACGGTGGACCGGGCAAGGCGAAGGAGTCGGGTCCCGTGCTCCCGACGGACGGGCCGTACATCAAGGGTGAGCTCGGCGGCTGTTTCCTGCCGGAGACCGACGCCGGGGTGGAGCCGATGCAGGTCACCGGCAAGGGCCTCGAGCTGCCGGCCATCCGCTTCTCCCCTCCGGACGCCCAGGACCCGTCGGCGGTGCTGGTGATGCTCCACCAGACCGACGGCGACCGCTGCGGCTGGGGTGACTTCGCGACCTTGGCGGCTCTCGAGGGCGTCGCCGGCCTCTCGTTCGACCTGTGCGGCTATGGCGCCGCTGAGTGCGGGATCAAGGATCCCGACGACCCGGTGCCGCAGGTGCGGGCCGCGCTGAGTGAGGTCGAGAAGCAGTGGCCGGATGCGCCAGTCGTGCTGGTCGGTGCCTCGATGGGAGGCAGCCAGACCGTGCGGGCCGTCGCTGCCGGTGTGGACGTCGACGGCTGGGTCGACCTGTCGGGGCCGTCGAACTGGGCCGGCGTCGACCTGGCCTCGGTCGCCGACTCGATCAGGACGCCGGGCCTGATCGCCGTCGCCGAGGAGACCGACGGTGCCGAGGAGGCGGACGCCGCCCAGGCATTGGCGCAGGCAACGTCCTCGGAGTTCGTGCCCGCCGAGGCAGGGCACGGCTGGGAGCTGGTGATCGAGGAGGGCCGGCTCACGCCGCTCGGTCAGCAGGTCCTCACGTACGCCGCGAGGTGATCGGCAGGACGATCGAGAGCCGCTCGGCGGCAGCCTGGAGGTGCGGGAGCAGCTCGACCATCCGGGCCATCTCCATCCGGTAGGACGGGGCGGCGATCGAGACGGCGGCGACGGCATGGCCGTCAGGGCTGAGAACCGGGACGCCGAGCGCGCGGATGCCGATCTCGTGCTCCTCGTCGGCGACGGCGTACCCCTGCTCGCGCACCTGGTCGATCATCTCCGCGAACGCGGCGCGGTCGGAGATCGTGCGGGGTGTCTTCGCGACCAGGTCGAGCTCGTCGACCAGCTGCTTCCGCTCGGTGTCGGGGGCGAACGCGACCAGCACCTTGCCCATCGAGGTGCAGTGCAGCGGCCCGAGGCCGCCCGGGGTGCCGATCACGCTGACCTGCTGAGGTCCCTGGACGTGGTGGACGTAGAGCTGGTTGTGGGCCGAGCGGACCGACATCAGTGAGGTCTCGCGGGTCTGCTCGGTGAGCTCCTCCAGTGCGGGCAGCGCCGAGCCGGCGAAGCCGCGGCGGTGCGCGACGTACTGGGCCAGCGAGAAGACCTTGAGCCCGAGGGAGTAGCGCTTGCTGTCCTCGTCGAAGGTCGCGAAGCCGTCGCGGATCAGCGCCGCTGCGAGCCGGTGGCAGGTGCTGAGCGGGAAGCCGGTCTCCCGGCTGAGGGCGGAGAGCGGTACGCCGGAGGGGTAGGCGGCGAGCCGGTCCAGCAGGAGCAGCGCCTTGCCGACCATGTCGCGCTTTTCTGCCGCATCCGTCGTGTCATCCATGACGCCATTCTTCCACAGATCCTTCCATATCGTGGAAGCGATATCTGAAAGATGGAAGGAACTCGTTGACGGGCCGATGTGGCCGCCGCCACACTCGCATGGTGAAAGTGACTTCCGCCACGCGGGAGTGGAGCGAAAGGAACCCGATGACCACCTCCGACACCCGCGCCGACTCCGGCGCGACGATCGGCACGCAGCGCTGGGCGCGCCTGCTGCCGATCGTCTTCATCACCTACAGCCTCGCCTACCTCGACCGCTCCAACTTCTCCATCGGCATCGCCGGCGGCATGGAGGAGGAGCTCGCCATCACGCCGGCGGTCTCCGCGCTCATCGGCGCGGCGTTCTTCCTGGGCTACTTCGCCTTTCAGATCCCGGGAGCGATCTACGCCGAGCGGCGCAGCGTACGGTCGCTGATCTTCTGGAGCCTCATCGCCTGGGGCGTGCTCGCCTCGGTTCAGGGGTTGCTCAGCTCGGCGACCGCGCTGATCGTCGTACGCTTCCTGATCGGCGTCGTCGAGGCGGCGGTGCTGCCGGCGATGGTGATCTTCCTCAGCCACTGGTTCACCAGCCGCGAGCGCGGCCGTGCCAACACCTTCCTCATCCTCGGCAACCCGGTCACGGTGCTGTGGCTGACGGTCGTCTCCGGCTTCCTCATCGAGGCCACCAGCTGGCGGTGGATGTTCATCATCGAGGGTCTGCCCGCGGTCGCCTGGGCGTTCGTGTTCCGGGCGATGGTCAGCGACCACCCCGAGCAGGCGAAGTGGCTCAACCCGGCCGAGCGCGACGCGGTCGTCGACCAGCTCAACCAGGAGCAGCGCGCGCTGACCCCGATGAAGGGCTACGGCGAGGCGTTCCGCTCGCCTAACGTCATCCTGCTCTCGCTGCAGTACTTCCTGTGGAGCGTCGGGGTCTACGGCTTCGTGTTCTGGCTTCCCTCGATGGTGAAGGCGGCCTCGGGCCAGGGCATCGGGATGTCGGGGCTCATCTCGGGGATCCCGTACGTCCTCGCGGTCGTGCTGATGATCCTCAACAGCCGAGCCTCCGACCGCGCCGGGACGCGTGGCCGGTTCGTGTGGCCGTGGCTGCTGCTCGGCGCGGTGGCGTTCTACGGCTCCTACCTGCTCGGGCCCGACCAGTTCTGGCTCTCCTTCCTCCTGCTCGCCATCGCCGGCGGTGCGATGTACGCGCCGTACGGGCCGTACTTCGCGCAGATCCCGGAGTTCCTACCGCGCAACGTGGCCGGAGCGGCGATCGCGCTGATCAACTCCTTCGGGGCGCTCGGCGGGTTCGCGGGCAGCTACCTCGTCGGCTGGCTGAACGGCACCACCGGGAGCACCGACGCGTCGTTCCTGCTGATGGCGGGCTGCCTGGCGCTGGCCGCATTGGTGATGCTGCTGGTCAAGGCGCCGGCTGCGGAGACGGTTCGATGAGGATCGCCCGGATCGAGCATCCCCACGGGATCGACCATGCGGTGGTCGAGGCCCACGGCTACCGGCTGATCGAGGACGTGTTCGCGGAGGAGATCCGGTGTCAGGACCGGTGGGTGCCGCTCGCCGATGTCCGCCTGCTGGCTCCGGTCGAGCCGCGCACGGTGGTCGGGATGGCCCACAACACCGGGCCGGGTGACCGGCTGCTGCGACCGCAGGCTTTTCTCAAGCCGGCCCGGTCCGTGATCGGTCCCGGTGACCCGGTGCCGGTGCCGGCCGAGCTCGGACTGGTCCACGCGGAGGCCGAGCTCGCGGTCGTGATCGGGCACTCGGGCACGGTGCTGGGCTACACGGTCGCCAACGACGTGACCGGGCGCGACCTGCAGGCCGAGGACCCGCTGTGGACCCGGGCCAAGGGGCAGCGCGGGTTCACCCCGCTCGGGCCCTGGATCGAGACCGATCTCGACCCGGCCCGTGCGATGGTCGGACTCGCGGTCGACGACGCGACCGCGCCGCGGGCCGGCACGGACCAGCTGGCCCGAAGCGTCACCGAGGTGGTCGCCTGGGTCAGCGAGTTCCTCCCGCTCGGCCCGGGTGACGTGATCCTGACCGGCGCGCCGGGTGCCAGCCTTCCGATCCGGCCGGGACAGCAGGTCACCGCGAGCGTCGCCGGCATCGGCGAGCTGGTCAACCCGGTAGCCGATGGCATGCGGGAACGGCGTACCGAGAGGGGTGCGGCATGACCGGCATCGACGCGGTCACCTTCGGCGAGGCGATGGCCATGTTCGTCGCCCAGGAGAGCGGACCGCTGCACAAGGCGGCGACCTTCGTGCAGGCGACCGCCGGCGCCGAGACCAACGTGGCGACCGGGCTGGCCCGGCTGGGGCATCGCTCCGGCTGGGTCGGCCGCCTGGGAGACGACCCGCTGGGCCTGTTCATCGAGGAGGAGCTCGGCCGCTGCGGCATCGACCTGTCGCGGGTCGAGATCGACCGTGAAGCGCCGACCGGCTTCCAGCTGAAGTCGCGGGCCGACGGTGGCGACCCGGAGGTGGTCTACTTCCGCCGCGACTCCGCGGGCAGCCGGCTGGCGTGGAGCGAGCAGATGAGGACGTACGTCTCCACTGCCCGTCATCTCCACCTGACCGGCATCCCGCTGGCGATCTCGGAGACGGCGCGGGACTTCGCGTTCCAGGCCGTGGCGGCAGCCCGGGCGGGCGGTGCGAGCGTGTCGTTCGACCCGAACCTGCGGCCGTCACTGTGGGCGAGCGAGCAGGAGATGGTCTCGGTCGTGAACGAGGTCGCGGCGCTCGCCGACTGGGTGCTCCCGGGGGTCGAGGAGGGGCGGGTGCTGACCGGCCACAGCGACCCCGAAAGCATCGCCGAGCACTATCTCGCCGCGGGCGTCACGCGCGTGGTCGTCAAGAACGGCTGTGCCGGTGCCATCGCGTTCGGCCCGGAAGGCACGGTCCGGCAGCCCGCGTTCCAGGTCGAGGCGGTGGACACCGTCGGTGCCGGCGACGGCTTCGCCGCCGGGCTGATCAGTGCCCATCTCGACGGTCTGGGGATCGGACCCGCACTCGAGCGGGCCGCCGCCGTGGGCGCGCTGGCCACGACCTCGGCCGGCGACAAGGACGGCCTGCCGGACAGGGAGCGACTGGAGCGGTTCCTCGCGACCGGTGCCAGCCTGATGCTGCAGTGAGCACGAAGACACCAGTGAAAGGAAGCGACTCGATGCGCGCACTCGTCCCGTGGGCCCACCTGGAGGGCCAGATGGGCGGCTGGCCCGACGGGCTGGAGGTGGAGGCGTTCGACGGCACCGGATCCCCGCCGGCCGACGTCTCCGACGTGGCGTTCTACGTCCTGCCGTACGGCCGCAGCGCGGGGCGCGACCTGCTGCCGCGGATGCCTGCGCTCCGTGCCGTACAGAGCCTGAGCGCAGGTGTGGAGAAGGTGCTCCCGCTCATCGGTCCCGAGGTCACGCTGTGCAACGGGCGCGGCCTGCACGACGCCAGCGCTGCCGAGCACGGCCTCGGCCTGATCCTCGCCGCGCAGCGGGAGCTGCCCCGCTGGGTGCGTGACCAGGACGCCGGCCGCTGGCAGCCGGAGCACACCAGGTCGCTGGCCGACTCGCGGGTGGTGATCGTCGGGTACGGCTCGATCGGCGCCGCGCTCGAGCAGCGGCTGGTCGCCTGCGAGGCCGAGGTGGTGCGGATCGCGTCCACGGCGGACCCGGACCTCGACGTGCACGGCGTCGACGAGCTGCCCGGCCTGCTGCCCACCGCCGACATCGTGGTGCTCACGCTCCCGGAGAAGCCCGGCACCATCGGCCTGATCGGCGCCGAGCAGCTGGCGCTGCTGCCCGACGACGCGCTCGTGGTGAACATCGGCCGGGGCCGCACCCTCGACACCGGCGCGCTCCTCGCAGAGCTCACCACCGGGCGGCTGCGGGCAGCGCTCGACGTCGTGGACCCCGAGCCGCTCCCCGCCGATCACCCGCTGTGGTCGATGGCCGGCGCGATCGTGACCCCGCACGTCGGAGGTGGCGCGGCGACCTTCTACCCGCGCGCCGAGCGCCTGGTGGCCGAGCAGCTGCGACGCTTCGCCGAGGGCCGCCCGCTGCTCAACGTGGTGCCCCGCCCGGGTGCGGCCACACCTCGCTGATCCTGCCCGCAAGACTCTCCGATCGGGGAGGTTGCTCCGCTCACGCCGTGATTAACGTGCGAACGGTCACCCCGTGAGAGGAGCAGCAGATGGAACCCCAGAACGAGTCGAACCCGACCGACGTCGCCACCGAGGACCTCATCGAGGAGGTCTCGATCGACGGAATGTGCGGCGTCTACTGATGCCCGATCGCATGCTCGAGGAGCCGTGGACTCTCTCGCCCTCGGTGGCGCTGCGTCCTGAGCCCTTCGGGGCCCTCGCCTACCACTTCGGCAACCGGAAGCTGACCTTCCTCAAGCGGCCGGAGCTGGTCGAGGTGGTCCGGCTCCTCGAGCATCACCCCCGTCTCGGCAGCGCGCTCGACGCTGCCGGCATCCCGCCGGAGCAGCACGACGCGTACGCAGTGGCGCTCCGCGCCCTCGCCGAGACCGACATGATCCGCCCCCGCCACCAGGAGGCAGTGTGACCCTCGCACCAGAACGCCCCAGCCGTCCCGCAGGCGGCAGCCTCGTCGAGCAGTTCGAGTTCGGCCTCGACGCCCCGATCTGCCTGACCTGGGAGCTGACGTACGCCTGCAACCTCGAGTGCGCCCATTGCCTGTCGAGCTCGGGCCGGCGCGACCCGCGCGAGCTCAGCACCGAGCAGTGCAAGGCCGTCATCGACGAGCTGCAGCGCATGCAGATCTTCTACGTCAACATCGGCGGCGGCGAGCCGACGATCCGCCCCGACTTCTGGGAGCTCGTGGAGTACGCCGTCGACCACCAGGTCGGCGTGAAGTTCTCCACCAACGGCTTCCGGATCACCCCCGAGCGTGCCGCCTTCCTGGCCTCGACCGACTACGTCGACGTCCAGATCTCCTTGGACGGCGCGACGGCGGAGGTCAACGACCGCGTGCGCGGAGCCGGCTCGTACGACACCGCGCTCAAGGCGCTGGCGAACCTTCGCGACGCCGGGTTCTCGGACGCCAAGATCTCCGTCGTCTGCACCCGGGAGAACATCGGCCAGCTCGACGACTTCAAGGCCATCGCCGACGAATACGGCGCCACCCTGCGCCTCACCCGGCTGCGCCCGTCGGGCCGCGGCGCCGACGTCTGGGACGAGCTGCACCCGCTGCCCGAGCAGCAGCGCGAGCTCTACGACTGGCTGATGGCTCATGGCGAGGACGTCCTCACCGGCGACTCCTTCTTCCACCTGGCCGCCTACGGCGAGTCCCTGCCGGGGCTCAACCTGTGCGGCGCCGGGCGGGTGGTGTGCCTGATCGACCCGATCGGCGACGTCTATGCCTGCCCGTTCGCGATCCACGACCAGTTCCTGGCCGGCAACCTGCTCGGTGAGGGTGGCTTCCAGGAGGTGTGGCAGTCCTCGCCGCTGTTCACCGAGCTGCGCTCGCCGCAGACCGGCGGAGCCTGCACGAAGTGTCAGCACTTCGATGCGTGCCGCGGTGGCTGCATGGCCGCCAAGTTCTTCACCGGGCTGCCGCTGGACGGCCCGGACCCGGAGTGCGTCCAGGGCTACGGCGAGGCGGCGCTCGCCGGCGATCGCTCGGTGCCGACGGCGAGCCAGGACCACTCGCGCAGCCAGGCGAGCCGCAACGCCCCGGTGCTGCTCAACCTCGGTGCCACCAGGCGGCGCCCCGTCTCCGCCTGCAACGAGGACCCGCTCGCCGGAGGTGACCTGTTGTGAAGCTCGAGAACCCCTGGAAGCGGAACCCGTGGTTCGAGTCGGTCGCGGTGGCTCAGGAACGAGCCCGGCGCCGGCTGCCCAAACCGGTCTACGGCGCGCTGGTCGCCGGCTCCGAGCGCGGCCAGAGCATGACCGACAACCAGGCCGCCTTCGCCGAGCTCGGCTGGGCGCCCCACGTCGTCGGACAGCACGCCAAGCGCGACCTGGGCACGACCGTCTTCGGCCACTCGATCCCGCTGCCGGTCCTGATCAGCCCGACTGGGGTCCAGGCCGTACATCCGGACGGCGAGGTCGCGGTCGCCCGGGCGGCCGCGGCCCGGGGCACCATCATCGGGCTCTCCAACTTCGCCTCGAGGTCGGTGGAGGAGGTGACGGCGACCGGCGCGACCACGTTCTTCCAGATGTACTGGACCGGCGACCGCGACACGATCGTCCAGCGCATGCAGCGGGCGCACGCCGCCGGCGCCCAGGGCCTGATCGCCACGCTCGACTGGTCCTTCTCGATGGGCCGCGACTGGGGCAGTCCAGAGATCCCGGAGAAGGTCGACCTGCGGACGATGATGCGGCTGGCACCGCAGGTGGCGGCCCGGCCCCGATGGGCGTGGCAGTTCGGGCGTACGGGCTCCTTCCCCGATCTCACCGCCCCGAACCTCGCCCCGCCGGGCGGGAGCGCGCCGACGTTCTTCGGCGCCTACTACGAGTGGATGACCACCCCGCCGCCGAACTGGGAGGACGTCGCCTGGATGCGCGAGCAATGGCACCAGATCAGCGGCACCCCGTTCGTGCTGAAGGGTGTGTGCCGGGTCGACGACGCGCTCCGCGCCGTCGATGCCGGGGTCGCGGGCATCTCCGTGTCCAACCACGGCGGGAACAACCTCGACGGCACCCCGGCCGCGATCCGGATGCTCAAGCCGATCGCCGACCGTGTCGGCGCCCAGGTCGACGTCGTGATGGACGGAGGCGTACGCCGCGGCTCCGACGTCGTCAAGGCGCTCGCGCTCGGGGCGAAGGCGGTGCTGATCGGGCGGGCCTATCTGTGGGGACTGGCCGCCAACGGCCAGGTCGGCGTCGAGAACGTCCTCGACGTGCTCAGCGGTGGCATCGACTCGGCGCTGCGCGGGCTCGCGGTCGGGTCGGTCTCCGAGCTGAGCCCGGATCACCTGATCGTCCCGGACGGCTTCCATGTCCGCACTCGGTGACGCCACCTGGCCGCAGGTGCAGCGGGGCTCCGTCCTGCTGGTGCCCGTCGGCTCTCTGGAGCAGCACGGACCGCATCTGCCCTTCGACACCGACACGACCATCGCGACCGCGGTCACGCAGGGGGTGGCCGAACGGCTCGCGGAGCAGGGTGTCGAGAGCTGGACGGCGCCGCCGATCGCGATCGGCTCGAGCGGCGAGCACCAGTCCTTCCCCGGCACCGTGTCGATCGGCAGCGATGCGCTCCATCTGGTCGTCGTCGAGCTCGTCCGTTCGGCCCGCACCTGGGCCGAACGGGTCGTGCTCGTCAACGGCCACGGCGGCAACGCCGCCGCGCTGACCAGCGCGGTCAACCAGCTCGCCTTCGAGCGGCAGTCCGCGTGCTGGCTGCCGTGCCGCACCGAGGAGTTCGACCTGCACGCCGGCCGCACCGAGACGTCCCTGATGCTGCATCTGCGACCCGAGGCCGTACGCATGGACCTGGCCGAGCCCGGTGACACCCGGCCGCTCGCGGAGATCCTCCCGGCGATGCGGGCGGGCGGGGTCGCGGCGGTCTCGGCCAACGGCGTCCTCGGCGATCCGACCGGCGCCACGGCGAAGGAGGGAGCGGAGGCGCTCACCACGATGATCGAGCAGACCACGATGGACGTGATGGCTCCCGGCGGCGTGGCAGTGGGGTGAGATTCCCGAACGGCTTCCGGGTCCGAGTCCGGGAGGACATACGCCGCATCGACCGGCGTCTGCTGGTCGGTGGCTCGCCGCTGCGCGCCGTCCGGCTCACCGACGCCGCGCTGGCCCGACTCGACGACGGCGAGATCACGGTGGTCGACGCGGCCACCGAGGCGCTCGCCGCGAGGCTCGTCGACGGCAACCTGGCTGATCCCGTGCTCAACGGCCCGGGCGTGGATCCGGCCGAGCTCACCGTCGTGATCCCCGTCCGTGACCGGCCAGACCAGCTCGACCGTGCGCTGGCCCCGTTGGCCGGTCTCGGCTGCATCGTCGTCGACGACGACTCCCACGATCCCGACGCGGTCGCGGACGTCGCTCGCCGCCACGGCGCCCGTCTCGTGCGGCTGCGGCAGAACCTCGGCCCCGCCGGCGCTCGCAACGCCGGCCTGCGGGCCGTCGCCACCCCTTACGTCGCCTTCGTCGACTCCGACGTCACCGTCGAGGCGAGCACGCTGCTGGGGCTCTCCCGCCACTTCGCCGACGGACGCGTCGCGCTGGTGGCGCCGCTGGTCCGCAGCCGTGCCCGCAGCCGGGCACCGCGGTGGTTCGAGCGCTTCGACGAGGACGACTCCTCGCTCGCCCTCGGCACCCGTGCCTGCGTCGTACGCCCCGGGGCCGCGGTGGGCTGGCTGCCGAGCGCCTGCCTCGTGGGACGTACGGAGCGGCTCGGATCGGGCTTCGAGGAGTCGATGCGGGTGGGCGAGGACGTCGACCTGGTGTGGCGGCTGGTCGACGCGGGCGAGGTCGTCCGCTACGACCCGGACCAGGTGGCCTGGCACGACACCCGCACCACGATCCGCGGCTGGCTGGGCCGCAAGTACCTCTACGGGACCGGCGGCGCCGACCTCGCCGTGCGGCACGGCCGCAAGGGCGCTCCGGCGGTGATGACCGTGAGCATGGCGGCCACCGCGGCCGCGCTCATGGTGCACCGCCGGTGGTCCCTGCCGGTCGCCGCGGCCGGGATCGCCTATGGCGTCCTCTCGCTGCGAAGACGGCTGCCGGAGAGCCCCGGACGGGACCGGCTCGCGGTCCAGCTCTGTGCCCAGGGCCTCGGCTGGACGGTCCGCCAGGAGGCCGCACTGCTGCTGCGGCACTGGTGGCCGCTGACCGCGCTCCTCGCCCCGCACAGCGCTCTGCTGAGGCGCGCCCTGGCGGCCTCGCTGGTCGTCGACGTGGTCGTCGCCCAGGTCGACAACCCCGGCACGAGATACCGGCCGCTGGCCCGTCGCCTCGACGACATGGCGTACGGCGCAGGCCTGTGGGCCGGCGCGATCAGAGCACGTTCGATGACCTGTCTGCTGCCGCGCCGACCCGGCCAGAAGACCGGCCAGAAGACCGGCCAGGGAGGCACCTCTCCCAACGGGTAGGTAGGCCCCTCCCGAGCCGGGCTGTTTCCCGTTCCTCGCCTGTTCGCGGCTCTGTCGGCGTACCTAATGTGCTGAGCGTCACACACCAACGGAGGTTTGCCATGCAGGTCGACGAACTACTCAAGCCCTTCCCCATCAAGGAGTTCCACCCCTTCCCTCGCGCCCTCATGGGCCCCGGCGCTCACGAGATGATCGGGCCCGAGGCTCTGAAGATGGGCTTCCGCAAGACCCTGGTCATGACGTCCGGCCTCCGCGGCACGGACATCGTCACCAAGATCGTCGAGTCGATGAAGTACCACGGCCTCGAGGTCGTCGTGTACGACAAGGTCGAGTCCAACCCCAAGGACTACAACGTCATGGACTCGGTGAAGCTCTACCAGGAGAACGAGTGCGACTCGTTCGTCTCCATCGGCGGCGGCTCGTCGCACGACGCCTGCAAGGGCGCGCGCATCTCGGTCGCCCACGACGGCCGTAACGTCAACGAGTTCGAGGGCTTCAACATGTCCGAGAACCCGAAGAACCCGCCGCACATCGCCGTCTCGACGACGGCCGGCACCGGGTCCGAGACGTCCTGGGCGTACGTCATCACCGACACCACCACGGACCCGGACAACCCGCACAAGTACGTCGCCTTCGACGACGCCTCGGTGGCCAGCCTGGCGATCGACGACCCGGTGCTCTACTTCGACTGCCCGGTCGACTACACCGCGCAGTGCGGCTTCGACGTCCTGGCGCACGCCAGCGAGCCGTACGTCTCCCGGATCAACTTCCAGCCCTCGCTCGGCAACGCGCTGCACGCGATCAAGCTGACCTCGGAGAACCTGCGGCAGGCGGTCTGGAACGGCCAGGACCTTGGCGGCCGCGAAGGGATGATGTACGCCCAGTACATCGCCGCTCAGGCGTTCAACTCCGGCGGCCTCGGCATCATCCACTCGATCAGCCACGCCATCAGTGCGTTCTACGACACCCACCACGGCCTCAACAACGCGATCGCGCTGCCGCGGGTGTGGGCGTTCAACATGCCCACGCACTACAAGCGGTTCGCCGACATCGCCCGCGCGATGGGCGTCGACACCCACGGCATGACCGACGTGCAGGCCGCCGACGCGGCGCTCGCCGCGGCCATCCGGCTGCTGCGCGACGTCGGCATCACCGAGCGGTTCGTGGACGTCAAGCAGGACACGTACTCGAAGAACCGGCTCGGCCAGGGGCCGACCGCCTACTACGAGAACGCCAAGGAGATCGTCGGCGACGACACGGACGTCGACCGGATCACCAACCACGTACTGGGCGACGCCTGCACGCCGGGCAACGCCAAGGAGTGCACGTTCGAGACCGTACGTCCGGTGGTCGACCACTGCCTCAACGGCGACTTGGACGACCTGCTCGGCTGATCGTCCCTGCCGATCGATCCGTGGCGGGTCCGGCCGCTGAGAACACCAGCCGGACCCGCCACCTCGGCCCCATCCATCACCTCGAGGAGTGCACGTGTCGACCACCACCGAACCGATCCAGGGCTTCACCGACGTCGAGGACACGCGCGCCCAGCTGGCGACGTGCGGCTACCTCGCCGACGACCGGCTCGCCACCACGGTCTTCCTGCAGACGCGGCTGGAGAAGCCGGTCCTGCTCGAGGGCCCGGCGGGCGTCGGCAAGACCCAGCTGGCCGAGAGCCTCGCCGCCGCGACCGGCCGGCGCCTGATCCGGCTGCAGTGCTACGAGGGCCAGGACGAGACCAAGGCGCTCTACGAGTGGGACTACGGCAAGCAGATGCTCTACACCCAGATCCTGCGCGAGAAGATCGGCCAGGTCGTCGAGGACGCCGCCGACCTGAACGAGGCCGTCGAGCGGATCGCCAAGCAGGACTCGGTCTTCTTCTCGCAGCGGTTCCTGGCCGCGCGGCCGCTGCTCGAGGCGATCGACTCCGACACCCCGGTGGTGCTCCTCATCGACGAGGTCGACCGGGCCGACGAGGCCCTGGAGGCGGTGCTGCTCGAGCTGCTCGCCGAGTTCCAGATCTCCATCCCCGAGATCGGCACCGTGACCGCCAGGACCATGCCGTACGTCGTCCTGACCTCGAACAACACCCGCGACCTCTCCGCCGCGCTCAAGCGCCGGTGCCTGCACCTGTTCCTCGACTACCCCGACGCGGCCCGTGAGCTGGAGATCATCCGATCCAAGGAGACCGGGCTCGCCGACTCCCTCGCCGCGCGCCTCGTCGACATCGTCCGGGGCATCCGCGAGCTCGAGCTGCGCAAGGCACCCAGCATCTCCGAGACCGTCGACTGGGCCAGGACGCTGGCGGTGCTCGGCGTCGAGGAGCTCACCGCCGACGTGCTCTCGACCACCCTCAACGTGGTGGTGAAGTACGAGCGCGACCTGAAGCGGGTGATGGAGGCGCTGCCGCGGCTGGTCGACCCGAACGCCGAGGTCCCCGACCACCTGCACGGCCACGGACACGGGCATGGTCACGGCCACTCCCATGCTCCGGCTGCCGAGGATCACGACGACGTCGACGGCCGCGCCGAGCGGAAGGCGAAGGACCAGCCAGGCCGGCACAACGCGGGCTACTACGGCGGTGCCGGCGGCACCGGGCCGCGTACGGCTCCCTCGGTGTCCACCAGCCAGGGCAGCCGGGCGTTCCCGTCGGCCCGCAAGCGTCCGGTCTGAGCCGGGATCGGGCCCGACATGGAGACCGCACTCCACCGCTTCATCCGGCTGCTCCGGCTCTACGGCGTACGTGTCAGCACCGCCGAGGTGATCGACGCGATGCACGCGGTCGCCCAACCGGGGGTGCTCGAGCAGCGCCACGTGCTCCACGCCGCGCTGACCGCGAGCCTGGTCAAGGACCGCCGCGACCTGGCCACGTTCGACCTGGTCTTCGACCGGTTCTTCGGGCTGCGACCGGTCGTCGACGAGCAGGACGACCACGGCCACACCCACGACGACCTCTCCGACGATGGCGAGCTCACCGACTTCACGCTCTCCGAGGAGCCGGGCGAGGTGCCCGAGGACGGGCACAGCCACGGCAAGCCGGACGACATCAAGGAGTACTTCAAGCCCGAGGACATGGCGCAGCGCTACAACCTCCACCAGGAGGCGAACAAGATCGACATCGCCGCGCTCACCGACGAGATCGTCCTCTCCAACGACCCCAAGTCCAGCCCCGGAGAGGCCGCGCGGGTCCAGCTCTCGACCAGCCGGATGCACAACCCCGGCAACCCGGGCGAGCTGATCCGGGACGGCGGGATGCAGCTCGACACCGAGCTGTCCGTGCAGGAGGAGATCGCGCTGCTGAGCTGGCTCGAGGAGCGCGAACCCGAGAGCGGCATCGACGACGATGATCTCGCGGAGCTGCGGAAGGCGCTCTCCCCCTGGCTTGCCTCGCTCCCCGAGCGGATCCGGGACCACCTCGAGCGGCTGATGAGCATGGAGCGCGAGATCGAGTCGCGGGAGATCCAGGCGGCGCAGGCCGAGACCGTGGCCGAGCACGACCGGGCCGCACTGGAGGAGTCGCTGCGGAGGCTGCTCAGGAAGCTCCACGGAGCGCCACGCCCGCGGCGTACGGTCGCCGCCCGCGGCATCGTCGACGGCCGGCGGACGATGCGCACCAACATGAAGTACGACGGGGTGCCGTTCCGGCCGGTCACCGTCGCCAAGGCGCACGACCGGCCGCGCCTGCTCGTCCTCTGCGACGTCTCCCTGTCCGTACGCTCCACCGCCCGCTTCACGCTGCACCTGCTGCACAGCCTACAGTCGGTCGCCACGTCCGTCCGGTCCTTCGCGTTCGTGAAGGACTTGGTGGAGATCACCGATCTCTTCGCCGAGCACCGGATCGAGGACGCGCTGTCCCTGGTGCTGGCGGGCCTGCCGGCCGGCGGGGTGCTCGACGTGGACGCCGACTCGAACTACGGCGCCAGCTTCGAGCAGTTCCTCGAGCAGTTCGGCTCGGCCGTGAACCGGCGGACCACGCTGGTGATCCTCGGCGACGGCCGCGGCAACGGCAAGGATCCGGGCTTCGCCGCCTTCGAGGAGCTCACCCGGCGGGCCCGGTCGACGATCTGGCTCACCCCCGAGCCGCGCTACTCCTGGGCGCTCGGCGGCTGCGATCTGCCGGAGTACGCGGAGTGGTGCGACAAGGTCCAGGTCGTACGCAACCTGCGCGGGCTCGACAACGTCACCCAGACGATGTCGGTCGGCCGATGACCACACCGCCCGGCGACCTGGACGTGATCGACGCGCTGCGACCCGGTCCCGAGGCCGGGGTCTACCGCGACGAGGTCGTCAGCGTCCGGGCCTGGCACGGTCCGCGCCCGCGGCGCCATCTCGGCACGATCCGTACCCGCCACTTCGACGTGCACCGCGAAGGCCACCAGGTCCATCTCATCCACTGCCTGCGTACGGACCAGATCGACGACGACCTCTCCGGCCTGCTGGCCGAGGAGCTGTTCCAGCCCGGCTGGCTGCGCGGCCCGGACCTCTTCGAGCGGCTCTTCACCGGGGTCGTGGTCAGCAGCGCTCCGGAACCGGAGCAGGCCTGGGCGGCGTTCTACCGCAACACGCTGCGCCGCGTGGAGCAGGCGCTGCACCGGCCCGGTCCTGACGCCCCGGCTCACGGAACCGTCGCCGAGTACGCCCCCGTCTACCGCTTCGTCGAGCAGCAGCTGGCACCCGGTTCGGTCCTCGAGGTCGGCTGCTGCTTCGGGTTCCTCTCGCTGCGGCTGGCCTGCGCGGGGCGGCAGGTGACCGCCTCCGACCTCTCCGCCGGCACCGTCACGCTGCTCAGGGCCGCGGCGGCCCGGCTGGAGGTGCCGCTGGCCACCCGGGCCGCCGACGCAACCCGGCTGCCGTGGTCGGACTCGGCCGCCGACAACGTGCTGCTGATCCATCTTCTCGAGCACATCGAGCCAGGCCTCGGCGATCGCGCGGTCGCGGAGGCGATCCGGGTTGCGCGACGCCGGGTGGTGATCGCCGTACCCCTCGAGGACGAGCCCGACGAGACCTGGGGACACGTCCGGACGGTCTCGCTGGACGACCTCGCCGCCTGGGGCGCTGCCTCGGGACACCCGCACCGGGTCGTCGAGCACCACGGCGGCTGGCTCGTCATCGACACCGACCGCTGATCGCGCCTCTCCGGCGGCGACCTGTCCGTCGGCGACGCGGACGGATGCTTGTCCTCCCGGCGCCGCGTTAGTCCTGGTCAACGCCCGGTCTCACCTGTCCGTCGGTCGCACGCAGCCGCGCTGGAGGGCTACCCGAGGGCAGGTGCGCTACCGCCCACTCGGCGGGTCCGTCGGTGTGTCGTACGTCACTACTTTGTGAGAACCGTGGCCCAGCCGGACGACGGTTGAACCCTTGGAGGAACCGATGACGAACACATCCATCGATGCATTAGAGACCACGCAGGTGGCCGCGCCGACGACGTGGGGCGACCCGTTCCCGCTCGGGTTGGCCAGCTTCGGGATCTCGGCGCTCGTCCTGGCCACCGTGATGTCGGGGATCGTGGACGCGGCTGCCCTGCCGGCCGTCCTGCCGCTCGCGCTGGCGCTGGGCTTCGCGACCGAGTTCGTGGCGGGCCTGGTCCACTTCCGGCGGGGCGAGACGTTCCCGGCCCTGGTCTTCACCGCGTACGCCGGGTTCTGGCTCTCCTACGCCCTGCTCGTGCAGTTCTACGGCCCGATGGTGACCTCGGGTGGGGCCGCGATCACCGGGATGTTCCTGCTGGCGTGGGCGGTGTTCACCACGTATATGCTGCTCGCCGCGCTCCGCACCAACACCACGACGATCGTGATCTTCGTGCTCCTGGCCGGGGTCTTCTACCTGGCGGCCTTCGGGTCGTTCCTCGGCAGCGCCGCTCTCGGCCAGACCGCCGGCTACGTGCTGATCCTCGACGCCCTGGTCGCGCTCTACGCCTCCGCCGCGATCATCGTGAACACGACCTGGGACCGCACCGTCCTACCTGTCCCGTAGCCATCGGCCGCCGGGTCAGAGGAGGCCGAGCTTGGACGCCTCGTACACCGCCTCGGCCCGGCGGCTGACGCCCAGCTTCCGCAGGATGTTGCCCACGTGGAACTTGGCGGTGGTGTCGGAGATGTAGAGCCGGTGGCCGATGGCACGGTTTGACAGCCCGTGCGCGAGCAGCTCCAGCACCTCGAGCTCGCGCGCGGTGAGCTCGGAGTCGTCGCTGGTCACCGGCATGTTGACGCCCCGGATCATCGCCGCCGCGGAGCGCGCGTCGAAGGCGCTCCCACCGCTCGCGACGTCCCGGATCGCCCGGACCAGCCCGGTGGTGTCGACGTCCTTGACGACATAGCCACGGGCGCCGGCACGGATCGCCTGCATCACCAGCTGCTCGTCCAGGAACGTCGTCAGCACGAGGATCAGCGCCTCCGGGTGCCGCTGGGTCAGCGCGGCACACAGCTCGAGCCCCTCGGCGTCCGAGGACGAGGAGAGCTTCAGGTCGAGCAGCACGATGTCCGGGCGAGCGCTGTTGACCCGGGCCAGCGCCTCGGCAGCCGTCGCCGCCTCCGCGACGACCCGGAGGCCCGGCTCGCGCTCGAGGATCGACCGCAGACCCTGGCGGACGATCGCGTGATCATCGACCAGCAGTACGTCGATGCCGGCCGTGGCCTCGGTCTGGGCCGGGGCCATCTGGGGTGGACTGAGCGTGTTCATCGGGTTCCTCCTCGAAGCGGCTACTGCGGGTCCTCGATGAGCCCGCAGATCGTTCCTCGGCCGCGGTCCACGACCGGCAGCGGCACCCGGAGCTCCACCCGGACCCCGCCGAGACGCGAGCGCCGGAACGCGACGGTGCCACCGAGCTCGCCGATCCGGGTCTCGATGTTCGCCAGGCCCCGGTGTCTGCCGTCGATCGAGGCGCCGCGCTCGAGCCGCAGCTTCCGGGCGAGCAGGCCCGGATCCCCACGGCCGTCGTCGGCGACCCCGACGTAGAGCTCGTGCTTGCGGTAGCGGAGCCGGAGCACCGCCTGGGTCGCCTCGGCATGGATCGCGACGTTGAAGAGTGCCTCACCGACCGCGCGGGCGATGTCGTGCTTGGCCTCCGCGGGCATCGGGCACACCTCGCCCTCCACCCGCACCGACACGTCCAAGTGGGGACGGTGGTGCTCGGCGACCTCGTGCAGCAGCTCGGGTAGCGAGGAGACCGTGTCGCGATGTGGCTGGTGCAGGGCGTAGATCGCCCGGCGGAGCTGTTCGACGGCGTCCTGGGTGAGCTGCTTGGCGGTGCTGAGGAGCTCACCGATCCGCTCACCTGCCGGGCCCAGGTCCTCCGTCTCGCCCCGGGCGATCTCGACCGACATCCCCGCCGAGAGCACGAACTGGGTGACGCTGTCGTGTAGCTCGCGCGCGATGCGGTGGCGCTCGTGGTCGACCAGCTCACGCTGGTGCGCCACCAGCAGCCGCTCCTCGGCCTGGCGCAGCTCGCGGGTTCGCTGCTCGAGGTCCCGCTCCCGGGCGCCGACCTCGTCGTAGAGGCGCTGGGCGCGGCGGTGCTGGGCGAGCCCGGCCTGGTACTGCTCGGAGGTGTGCAGCGCCACCGCGGCCTCGTTGGCCAGGATCCGCAGCACCGACAGGTCCCCGGGCTCCGGATCGTCGGCGAGCCCGTGGAGACCGACCAGGCTGCCGATCATGACGCTCTCCAGCGTCATCGGCACTCTCACCCAGCGAGCCGGCCCGGGCGCCCCGGTCGCATGCCCGGCCCGGATCGCGCCGAGCTCGCGACGTACGACTCCGGGGAGCTCGTCCTCGTCACCGACCACCTGGCCGTCGTGGCCGACGACGATGAACCTCGGTCTCGCCCCGGTCAGGTGGCCGTCGGCCAGCGCGAGGATCGTCCACTCCGCGGCGAGGTGCACCGCGGCGGCGCGGGCGACCTCCTCCAGGAGCGCCCGCGGACCCTCGACCGTGCGCACCAGCGCACGCGAGATCGAGTCCATCGCGCGTACGGCCTGCTGCATGCGCTCGTCGGAGCGCAGGAAGGCGCGGTAGTAGGAGCGCTTGCCGGAACGTACGCCGGTCAGGGCCGCCAGATCGGGTGCGCTCACTGGATTGCCTTCATAGGGCTTCCCGGAAGAGCGCGTGGATCTCGGCGCGGCTCGCCGGTCGCGGGTTCGTCGTCAGGCAGGCGTCGTCGAGGGTGGTCACCGACAGGGTGTCGAGATCGGTGTCGGTCACGCCCAAGTCCCGCAGTCGACGGGGAACGCCGACGTCGTCGGCCAGGCGCCGCACGTGGTCGGCCAGCATCTCGGCCGCGACATCTCCGGGGACGCCGTCGACCGGCAGGCCGGCGGCGCGGGCCAGGCCCACGAACCGTTCGGGGACCGAGCGCGCGTTGTAGCGGATGACGTGCGGGAGCAGGACACCGTTGACCACCCCGTGCGGGGCGTCGAGCAGCCCACCGACCTGGTGGCTCATCGCGTGGGTCGCGCCGAGGATCGCGTTGGTGAAGGCCAGGCCCGCCTGCAGGCTCGCCTGCGCCATCATCGCGCGGTGCTCCATCGCGGCCGGGTGGGTGACGGTCGAGCGCAGGTGTCGGCAGACGAGCGCGACCGAGCTCATCGCGTGCCCGTCGGCCAGCGGGTTGTGGGCCAGCGAGACGTACGACTCGATGCCGTGGGTCAGCGCGTCCAGGCCGGTCGCGGCGTTGAGCGCCTCCGGCATCGTGGTCAGCAGCCGCGGGTCGGTGATCGAGACGTCCGGCACCAGGGCGCGACCCATGATGGTGATCTTCACCCGGCGGTCGGTGTCGGTGACGATGCAGAACTGGGAGACGTCGGCCCCGGTCCCCGAGGTGCTCGGGATCATCAGCATCGGCGGGATCGGGCGGGCGATCTGGTCGATCCCGGCGTAGTCGAGGATGTCGCCGCCGTTGCCCGAGAGCACCGCGACGCCCTTCGCCGCATCCATGCAGGAGCCGCCGCCGATGGCCACGATGACATCGGCCTCGGCCTCGACATAACGCTCGTAGGCGCGGCGTACCTCGTGGTCCTTGGGGTTCGGCGTGACATCGGTCCACAGCACCGGGACGAGCCCTTCGGCGCGCAGCAGCCGGAGGAGCGCGTCGACCCAGCCGGCCTCGACGATGCCGGGATCGGTGACGACGAACGGTCGCCGGGCCCCGAGCCGGGCGGCGGAGTAGCCCGCCTCTTCCAGCGAGTTGTGCCCGAAGACCACCTCGGGAGCCTGGAACTTCACCACCTGGTCGAGCGGGGCACCGGTCGGCGGGACCTCCCGAGGAGCCGACTCCCAGCTGCGCGCCATCACCGCCGTCGTGGGCGCCACTCCAGCGGTCATCTCAGAGACCGATCTCGCGGTCCAGCCGGGCGAGCTGGCCGTCGGCGAGGGCCAGCAACGGGGAGCCGGAGGGCAGCAGGGCCTGGAGCCGGAGCCACATCTCGTAGTCGTCGGCGCCCCACGCCGACCGGGTCCACGTCGAGACCAGGTCGGGCTGCCCCGACTGCAGCACCGCCGCGCGCAGCTGCTGGGCCAGCGTCTCACGGAGCCGGACCACGCCCGGCGCGACCGAGCGCGGCAGGATCGGGCCGCGGTAGCAGCGGAGGGCGCCCGCGACGTCGCCGACCGCGAGCCGTGCCTCCACACCCAGCCAGTCCCCGGTCACCTCGGTCGTGAGCCGGTAGGGCCGGGAGGCGAGGAACTCCTCGCCGAGCAGGTTGCGCAGCCGGTTCAGCTCGGCGCGGAGCGTCGAGGAGCCGCCGTCGTCCTCGTACAGCAGGACCGCGAGTTCGTCGCCGGAGAGCCCGCGCGGGGCGCTGGCGAGGAGCAGGAAGATCTCGCTGTGGCGTGGGGATAGCCGCAGCTGTGCGCGATGCCCACGGCCGTCGTCGATCGACAGCAGCAGGTCCTGACGGCCCAGGGTCTCCACGGCGATGCGCGCCCAGCCGGGCCGGGTCTCGGGCTGCCGCGGCAGCAGCTGCTCGCGGGCGAGCTCGGACTCCGCGAGCCTCGCGGTGGCGCGCACCATCGCCATCGTCTGGGGTACGACGATGGAGTCACCGCCAGTGATGTCGAGGACACCCAGCAGACGCGAGTCGCCCGGGTCGTGGATTGGGGTGGCGGCGCAGCTCCACTGCTGCACCGAGCGCCGGAAGTGCTCGGCGGCGACGACGCTGGTCGGCCGCTCGAGCCGCAGCGCGAGCCCGGGGGCGTTCGTGCCGGCGAGGCGCTCGTCCCAGTTGCTCCCCTCGACGAAGCCGATCCGCTCCGCGCGCCGGAGCGCCGCGGGAGCACCGCACACCCAGAGCAGCTGACCCGCCTCGTCCGAGACGGCCATGATCGCGTCGCAGTCGCGCGCCGCCTGCCCGAGCACGTCGTCGAGGAGCGGGAAGACGCGTGCCAGCGGATGGGCGGCGCGTACGTCCCGGAGCTCGTCCTCGGGGAGGGTGATCGGCGCGTGCGCGTCGTCTGCGGTCACCCCGGCGGCAGCTGACCGGTGCCACGAGTCCGCCACGGCTGCGCGCATGGAGGGGTTCTGCTTCGTATCGTTCATCCGGACCTCCTCAAGTGATGAGGGTCACATTTGAAGGTTGCATTCACGTTGCATCGGTCTCCTGCGGTGGACGCAACGTTGCTGCAACCTCGGCGTTCCTAGCGTCTGTGACCACGATCACGCCCCAATGCCTGAACTGCCTGAGGAGAAATCCCGATGACCGTATACACAGCTCCCGGCCAGCCCGACTCGCTGGTCACCGTCCAAGGCCGCTACGGCCACTACATCGGCGGCGCCTGGGTCGACCCGGTCAAGGGTGCCTACTTCGAGAACATCTCGCCGGTGAACGGCAAGCCCTTCACCGAGATCGCCCGGGGCACGGCCGAGGACATCGAGGCCGCTCTGGACGCCGCACATGCTGCCGCTCCGTCGTGGGGGAAGACCTCGACGACGGAGCGGGCCAACATCCTGCTCAAGATCGCCGACGTGATGGAGGAGAACCTCACCGCCATCGCCGTCGCCGAGACGTGGGAGAACGGCAAGCCGGTCCGCGAGACGCTCGCCGCCGACATCCCGCTCGCGATCGACCACTTCCGCTACTTCGCCGGCGTGCTGCGTGCCCAGGAGGGCACGATCGGTGAGATCGACGAGAACACCGTGGCGTACCACTTCCACGAGCCGCTGGGCGTCGTCGGCCAGATCATCCCGTGGAACTTCCCGATCCTGATGGCGGTCTGGAAGCTCGCTCCCGCTCTGGCCGCCGGCAACGCGGTCGTCCTCAAGCCCGCCGAGCAGACCCCGTGGTCGATCCTCAAGGTGATGGAGCTGATCGGCGACCTGCTGCCCGCCGGAGTGCTCAACGTCGTCAACGGTTTCGGCGTCGAGGCCGGCAAGCCGCTCGCCTCCTCGCCGCGCGTCGCCAAGGTCGCCTTCACCGGCGAGACCACCACCGGCCGCCTGATCATGCAGTACGCCAGCCAGAACATCATCCCGGTGACGCTGGAGCTCGGCGGCAAGAGCCCGAACATCTTCTTCGACTCCGTCGCCGCCGAGAAGGACGCCTTCTACGACAAGGCGCTCGAGGGCTTCACGATGTTCGCCCTGAACCAGGGCGAGGTCTGCACCTGCCCGTCGCGCGCGCTCGTCCAGAGCTCGATGTACTCCGACTTCGTCGGCGACGCCATCGCGCGGGTCGAGAAGATCAAGCAGGGCAACCCGCTCGACGACACCACGATGATCGGCGCCCAGGCCAGCAACGACCAGCTCGAGAAGATCCTGTCCTACATCGAGATCGGCAAGGACGAGGGCGCCAAGGTCCTCACCGGTGGCGAGCGGAACATCCTCGAGGGCGACCTCGCCGAGGGCTACTACGTGCAGCCGACCGTCTTCGAGGGCGACAACTCGATGCGGATCTTCCAGGAGGAGATCTTCGGACCGGTCGTGTCGCTGACCAGCTTCGACGACGAGGCCGACGCCCTCAAGGTCGCCAACGACACCCTGTACGGCCTCGGCGCCGGCGTCTGGTCGCGCGACGGATCGCAGGCCTTCCGAGCCGGCAAGGAGATCAAGGCCGGCCGGGTCTGGACGAACTGCTACCACGCCTACCCGGCCCACGCGGCCTTCGGCGGCTACAAGCAGTCCGGCATCGGCCGCGAGACCCACAAGATGATGCTGGACCACTACCAGCAGACCAAGAACCTGCTCGTCAGCTACAGCCCCGACGCACTCGGGTTCTTCTGATGAGCGCGACCCACGCCTCCTCCCTTCCGGCGCGGGTCGCCGTGACCGACGGGGCGGCGGACCTTCTCCGCCGCCTCGTCGGTATCCACGGGCCGGTCATGTTCCACCAGTCCGGTGGATGCTGCGACGGCTCCGCCCCGATGTGCTACCCGAGCGGCGACTTCATGCTCGGCGACGCCGACATCCGCTTGGGCGACCTGGACATCGGGCTGGACCAGCAGGTGCCGGTCTGGATGTCGCGCTCGCAGTTCGAGTACTGGTCGCACACCCATCTCACCATCGACGTCGTCCCCGGACGCGGCGCCGGGTTCTCCCTGGAGGCGCCCGAGGGCGTGCGGTTCCTGATCCGGTCGCGACTGTTCACAGACGAGGAGGCACAGCGCCTTGACCGAGAAACTGCTCAGCACTGACCATCCGACCCGCTTCGAGCCACCGGCCGACCTGGCTGCTGCCGCCAATGTCACCGAAGAGGCGTACGCCCGGGCCGAGTCCGACCTCGAGGGCTTCTGGGCCGAGCAGGCAGAGCGTCTGACCTGGGCCGAGCCGTTCACCGAGGTGCTGGACTGGTCGAACGCACCCAACGCGCGGTGGTTCGCGGACGGGAAGCTCAACGCGGCGTACAACTGCGTCGACCGTCACGTCGAGGCCGGTCGCGGAGACAAGGTGGCCTTCCACTTCGTCGGCGAGCCCGGTGATACCCGAGACATCACCTACGCCGATCTCAAGGACGAGGTCTCGCGGGCTGCCAACGCGCTGACCGACCTCGGTGTGGACAGTGGCGACCTGGTCGCCATCTACCTGCCGATGATCCCCGAGGCCATCGTCGCGATGCTGGCCTGTGCCCGCATCGGGGCCACCCACACCGTGGTCTTCGGTGGGTTCTCGGCCGAGGCCCTCGCCTCGAGGATCGAGGACTGCCGAGCCAAGCTGGTCATCACCTCCGACGGCGGCTACCGTCGCGGGGCTCCGTCGCCGCTGAAGCCGGCCGTCGATGCCGCCCTCGCGCGGCTGGGCGGCCAGAGCCCGGTCGACCACGTCCTCGTCGTACGCCGCACCGGGGAGTACGTGCCCTTCGACGACGCCACCGATCTGTGGTGGCACGACGTCGTCGACAGCGCCTCGCCCGAACACACACCCGAGGCGTTCGATGCCGAGCACCCGCTGTACGTCATGTACTCCTCGGGCACGACCGGGAAGCCCAAGGGCATCCTGCACACGACTGGCGGCTACCTGACGGGCGCGGCCTACACGCACCATGCCGTCTTCGACCTCAAGCCGGACACGGACGTCTACTGGTGCACCGCCGACATCGGTTGGGTCACCGGGCACAGCTACATCGTCTACGGCCCGCTCGCCAACGGCGCCACCCAGGTGCTCTACGAGGGCACTCCTGACAGCCCGCACCGCGGTCGCTGGTGGGAGATCATCGAGCGGTACGGCGTGACCCTCTTCTACACCGCCCCGACGGCGGTCCGGACGTTCATGAAGTGGGGACGCGAGATCCCGGACAGGTACGACCTCACCTCGCTGCGGCTCCTCGGATCGGTCGGCGAGCCGATCAACCCCGAGGCGTACCTCTGGTACCGCAACGTCATCGGCGGCGACCGCTGCCCCGTCGTCGACACGTGGTGGCAGACCGAGACCGGTCAGATGATGATCAGTCCCCTCCCCGGGGTCACCGCCGGCAAGCCCGGCTCGGCGATGCGGCCGCTGCCCGGCATCGGCGCCGACGTGGTCGACGAGGAGGGTCGCTCGGTGCCGAACGGGTCGAGCGGCTACCTGGTTCTCACCAAGCCGTGGCCGGCCATGCTGCGTACGTTGTGGCAGGACGACGACCGCTTCGTCGAGACGTACTGGACTCGCTTCGCGGACTTCGGCTACTACTTCGCCGGCGATGGGGCCAAGAAGGACGAGGACGGCGACATCTGGATCCTGGGCCGCGTCGACGACGTGATGAACGTGTCCGGCCACCGTCTCTCCACGAGCGAGATCGAGTCCGCCCTGGTCTCCCACCCGCGGATCGCCGAGGCAGCTGTCGTCGGCGCCGCCGACGAGACCACCGGCCAGGCGGTCGTCGCCTACGTGATCCTGCGCTCGGGAGACGGCAACACCGGGGAGGCACTGATCCAGGAGCTACGCAACCATGTGGCCAAGGAGATCGGGGCCATCGCCAAGCCGCGGCAGATCACGATCGTCCCGGAGCTGCCCAAGACGCGCTCCGGCAAGATCATGCGCCGCCTCCTCCGCGACGTCGCCGAGGGCCGAGACATCGGCGACACCACCACCCTCAGCGACCCGAGCGTCATGGCCCTGATCGCGAACCGCGACACCGAAGACTCCGTAGCGGCGGGGGGATGAGATGGCTGTGCCCGTCACAGGCGTCGATCCCAGGACGGTCGGGCGCATCTGGATCATCGTGGCCAGACACCGCCAGCCCGCCGGGACACAGGCTCCTGCGCCGTGGGGCGAGGCGCATCTCAAGAGAATCGGCACCCAAGTGACCCTCTGCGGTGCGCCGACCCAGGGGTGGCACGCGTTCTGGCATCTGCGCTCCGAGGACATCCGCCGGTGGTGCGCCTCCTGCTCGGTCGCAGCACGCCCGACCCGCACCGTGTCAGGCTCACTGAGCACCAAGTGACCCCAACCGAGAGGAGGACGATCCGTGAAGACCGTGATCCGCACCTGCCGATGCCCGGAGGTGTTCCACGATCTCGGGCTGCACACCCGGGAGGGCGTGCTGCGAGGCCCGCGCTGGCTGCAGTTGCTGGCACAGCTGCTGCGTTGACGGCGACGAAGGTACGTACCGTCCGGGTCTTGCCGGCAACGCTCGGCCCTACTCCAATGCAGGCTGACCCTGTAAAGTAGGGATCGCAACGGCCTTGTAGGCCTGCGAAGTAAGCCCGGCAGTCTTCCGGACGGTGGATGAGCCGGGCTCGCGCCATTTCTGAGGCTGTCAGGTTTCCGCCCACTCGGAGCGGTCAGACCATGATGTGGCGGACATCCACGACCAGTGGCGAAGCCGCGTCGGTCCAACGGCCGCCGCGCTGGTAGCACCAGCACACTGCGTCGCTGATCCACAGGAGCGGTTCGCTGCGAGGGACGTCGAGGCGGTACGACGGCTTGTTGGTCACCGGGTAGAGCAGGTCGGAGATCAGTTCGAGATCTGAGCGCATGAGGCTCTCGTCGCGCTCGATGACCAAGTGGGAAGCTCGATCCTTGAGAACATCTTCGACCACAGCGATCAGGCAGGCTGCACGTCCAGCGCGTTGGTCCTTGGTCTTCGCGACGTAGAGGGTGACCTGGACCTCGAGCCCACGCATACGTGAAGAACTCGGTCACGATAGGCGTCCTTCTCCTTGGCGAAATGGATGCGGTCCTGTCGGGGCAGAAGCGGTCCACGGAGCGCCTTGCGGGCTTGCGTGACTTTGGCTGCTGGCAATGTGGCCGCAGCGACGACGTAATCCCTCGTCTTTGTCTCGTCGACGAAGACGTGACCGCGCAGGTAGCGATTGAGATCGTCTGCGCGTCGAAAGGTCACCGGTCCATTGTCGAGGACAGCACCGACAGTGTGTTCGAAGGTGGCGGAGTGTCGTGGCGGCGCAGGACACCGACGGCGAGATGAGGGAGTGACGACGGCCTCAACGCACGGGCGTCACGGAACGCACCTCGGCCGTGAAGCTGCTGCCGGCAAGTGCGGAGAGCAGGTGGGTGGCGGAGATGTCTCCGGTGACGGTGATCTGGCCGGTGTCGCGGTCGGCGGTGAGGGTGGCGACGCCGGGGAGGTCCCGGAGGCGGGCCGTGGCCTCACGGACGCATCGAGGGCAACGCATGCCCTCGACGTACAGCTGAATGGTCTGCATGGCGGTCTCCTTGTGCCTTCGTGGCCCCGGAAGGATCCGAGGCCACGAAGAGGGTTGGACTGCTAGCGGCCGGCGGGAACCGACTCGGGGGTCGCGGCGCGGACTGACTTCCAGCCGATCCCGGTGACGACGGCACCGGCGAGAGCGATGCTGGCGGCGCCGAGGAAGCCGGCCGAGAAGCCGTCGGTCATGGCGGCCAGGTCGCCGACCTGGTCTGAGCCGTACGCGGAGGCGACGACGGTCATCGCCGCCAGCCCGAGCGCGGAGCCGACCTGGTAGCTGGTGTTGACGATCCCGGCGGCGAGACCGCCCTCCTCGGGTGCGGCCGCGCCGAGCGCGGTGCTCAGGGACGGGATGAACGCCAGCGCCATGCCCGCCGCGGTGACCAGCGTCGCCGGGAGCACGTCGACGGCGAAGCTGCCGTCGGCGTCGATCCGGGAGAGCCAGACCAGGCCGATCCCGAGGACGACGAGGCCGCCGACGGTCATCGCCTTCGGTCCGAACGCGGCGGTCAGGCGCGGGGCGACGGCGACCATGCCGAGCATGATCGTCACCGTCATCGGCAGCAGGGCGGCGCCGGACTCGAAGGCACCGAGCCCGAGCACCTGCTGGAGGTAGAGGTTGATGAAGAAGAACATCGGGATCCAGGCCGCGCCGAGCAGGAGCTGGGCGATGTTGGCGGCGGCGAGGTTCGGCGCCCGGAAGATTCCCAGGCGCATCAGCGGCTCCGCCGAGCCGGCCTGCAGGGCCACGAAGGCGACGAGCAGGGCGATGCCGACGAGACCGGCGATGAGCGTGCTGGGCGATCCCCAGCCCTGCTCGGGGGCACGTACGACGGCGAACACCACCGCGGCAAGACCCAGGGTGACGGTGAGCGCGCCGAGGACGTCGATCCGGCCGCGCTGCGCCACGCCCGCAGGCATCACGCCGGGCGTCAGGAGGAGTACGCCGATGGCGATCGGCAGGTTGATGAAGAAGACCCACGGCCAGGACAGGTATTCGGTCAGTACGCCACCGAGGAAGACGCCGGCCGTTCCGCCGGCCGGGGCGGCCGCGCCGTACAGCGCCAGGGCCTTGGTCAGCTCCTTCGGGTTCGACCCGAACGTCATGAACAGGAGCGTCAGTGCCGACGGTGCGATGAGCGCGGATCCGGCGCCCTGGATGGCGCGGCCGGCGATCTCGACGGCGACGCCGTCAGCGAGACCGGCGACGAGCGAGCCGACTCCGAGGACCAGCCACCCGATGGCGAAGATCCGCCGCGCGCCGAGCAGGTCGGACAGCCGGCCGCCGAGCAGGAGGAGGCCACCGAAGGCGACCACGTAGGCGTTGAACACCCAGCTGAGGTCCTGCGGGGCGAATCCGAGGTCGCGTTGTATCTCGGGGAGGGCGACTCCGATGATGGAGGTGTCCATGATGACCATGAACTGGGCGGCGGCGATGAGGCCGAGGGCGAGCCAGCGGCGGCTGTTGGCACCCGCCGCCGGGGATGCTGTGGAAGACATGGTTCTCTCTTTTCGTCAGGGCGGCCTTCCGACCGCGTGAGGAGAACCTGTCCCGCGTCACTGTCCCTGGACTGTCCGGCCGTTGTTCAGCCGGGCCAGCGCCTCCTCCGCCCTTGTGGCGACGGCGGTCTCGCCGGCGGCGAGGCCGAGCGCGCGGGCCTCGTCGTAGCGCTCCGCGGCCGCCTCTGTCTCGGAGACCTGCTCATGGCACCGGGCCAGCGCGAGCGTGGCCTTGGCCGTCATCGCGGGCGTCTCCAGCGTCTCGAAGCCCTGGATCGCGCTCGACAGCAGCGAGATGGCGCTCGACCAGTCCTGCTGACGCTCGGCGAGCCGGCCCCGTCCGTACGTCGCGAGGACCGACCCGGCTCGGTCACCGACGTGACGGGACGCCAGCTCCGCGCGACGGAAGGCGTCTCGGGCCGCCTCCTCGTCCCCCAGCTCGAGATGGGTGATGCCGAGGTCGGCGAGGGCCCACTGCACGTTGTTGTGGATGCCTGCGGACGCGGCGACGTCGATCGCCTGCTCGAGCGTCCTGGCCGACTCCCGCAGTCGTCCGAAGTCCCGCAGGCCGCAGCCGAGGTGGTACAGGACCGCGCTCTGACCCCACGGGTCGTCGAGGTGACCGAACTCGGCCGCGGTGGCCCGTCCGAGGCGTATCGCCGACGGCTCGTCCCTGGCCTTGAGCGCCGTCTCGAGCCGGACGAAGGCGGCGACGGCTAGACCCCATCGGTCCCCTCGCTCCCGGAACCAAACCTCGGCGTCGTCCAGGAGCGCGGCGGCCTCCGGGTCCCCTCCGTTGACCCCTTCGACGGCGAGCAGTACCCGCGAGATCGCGGCCCCGTCGGTGTCGCCATCCTCGATGAAGATCGCGAGGCTCTCGCGGGCCGCATCGGCGCAGCGCGGATGGGGGTGGACGACGCAGGCCCGGGGACGCTCGACCAGCGACACCGCCTGGAGGGCAGCCGCCCGCGCCGACGCCGATCCGCGGTCCTGCTCGAGGAGCCGACGCAGGATCCGGCGGCCCTCGAGATGGCGGCCCTGATGCCAGAAGAGGCCCAGATGACCGGCCAGCCGAAGCGCCGCGTCGATGTCGCCGGCCGGGCCTTCCAGCCAGGCGATGGCCGAGCGTACGTTGGCCTGCTCGTCGGCGACGAGGTGCCTCGCTCGGGCGTCACCCTGCCCGCGCAGGGCGTGCGCCGACCGCTCGGCGACCTGGCCGAAGTAGTGCGCGTGCCGGGTGGCCAGGGCGTCGTTCCGGCCCGTCTGGGACAGCCGGTCGGCGGCGTACTCACGCAGCGTCTCGAGCATGCGATAGCGGGTGACCGGTCCGCGCTCGGCGACGATCAGGGACTGCTCGACCAGCCTGCCGACGGCGTGGATGATCTGGTTCGAGTCGGTCTCGTCGTCGGCGAGGATCTGCTCGGCGGCGGTCAGGGTCCAGCCGCCGTGGAACACCGCGAGCCCTTCGAAGACGCGCTTCTCGAGGTCGTCGAGCAGGTCGTAGCTCCAGTCCACGGTCGCGCGGAGCGTTCGCTGGCGGTCCTCGGCCGTCCGGGCTCCCGAGGTGAGAAGCGTGAACCGCTGGTCGAGCCGGTCGGCGAGGTCGCTAGGGGACAGCGTGGCCGCGCGGGCCGCGGCCAGTTCCAGCGCCAGCGGCATGCCGTCGAGTGCGCGGGCGATGCGGCCGAGCGGGGCGTACGCCTCTTGGTCGGTCTCGATCCCGGGCAGGACCGTCGCGATCCGGCGGATCAGCAGCTGTACGGAGGCGGTCGCGGCGATCGCCTCGGCGTCGTCGTCCTCGAGCGGTGTCGGGAGCGGTCCGACGAGGGTCTGGACCTCGCTCGGCAGGGCGAGCGGTTCGCGGCTGGTGGCGATGACGGTGAGCCGGGGGCAGTGCGTCAGGAGCTGCTCGACCAGGGTCGCGACGGGGTCGACGAGATGCTCGCAGTTGTCGATGACGAGGAGCAGGTGCTTGTCGGCGAGGAAGTCGGCCAGTCGTTCCTGGAGGTCGACCGCCGAGCCGTCCTGCGGCATCGCCACGGCTGCGGCGACGGCCGGCACGATGTGCTCCCGGCTGCGGATCGCGGCGAGGCGGACCAGGAAGGTGCCGTCCGGGAACCGGTCGGCGACACGCTGTGCGACCTGCAGGCCGAGGACGGTCTTCCCGGACCCGCCGGGGCCGACGAGGGTGGTGAGCCTGGACGTACCGACTCGCTCGCTCAGGGACGTGAGCAGCTCCTCGCGCCCGACGAGCGGCGTCAGGTCGGTCGGCAGGTTGGAGAGTCCGGCGCTGGGGCGGTGGGGCCCGGTCGCGGGGGTGGACAGGGTGACCTCGCCGGAGGAGCCGAGTGACGGGTCCTGTCGGAGCACCCGCTCGTGGAGCGAGCGGAGGGAGGCCGACGGTTCCAGCCCGAGGTCGGCATCCAGGGTCGTCCGGGTGCGGGTGAAGACCTCGAGCGCGTCGGCCTGCCGGCCGGCTCGATAGAGCGCGACCATCAGCAGGCCGGCCATGGCCTCATGGGTCGGGTCGGTACGCAGCAGCGGCTCGAGGTCGGTGACGACCTCCGCGTGCCGGCCCAGCGACAGCGCGATCTGAGCACGCTCGGCGTACGCCGTCCGGCGGAGGTCCTCCAGCCGTACGGACTCGGGCACCGCCCAGGGCTCGGTGGCGAAGTCGGCGAGCGCGTCGCCGCGCCAGAGCCCAAGCGCCGCGTCGTAGGCATCGAGATCGTCGTCGGTCGGGCTCCCGGCGCCAGCGACCGACGCGCGGACGCGGCGGATCCGGCGCTCGAAGTCCTCGGCGTCGATCGTGACCGGATCGACCGCTGCCCGGTAGCCACCGCCGTCGCGCTGCACCAGGTCGAGACCGGCGTTCTTGAACACCCGCCGCAGCTTGGACACGCGGAGCTGGAGGGCGTTCAACGGATCGGCCGGCAGCGACGAGTCGGCCCAGAGCCGGTCGATCAGCGCCGAGGCGGGCACGATCCGGCCGCGCGCCAGGAGCAGCACCGCGAGCAGGGCCCGCTCCGCAGACCCGGGGACCTTGACGATGTCGCCGTCGATCGTGGACTCGAAGGGGCCGAGCAGCCCGAACCGGATGTCACGCGAGGTCGGGGTCGGCAGCACATCGAGATCGTAGTCAGACCGGGCGCAGGCGCCGATCGGATATCTGTCCGGGTGCCGACAATGCCGGGACAGTCCGCGGACAGATTCGCCGAGCAACCTCTGGCATGTCATCGAGAGTCATCGAGATTCGAGCCAGGAGTGATCACATGAACGCCATTGCCAAGGTCGGTGCGTTCGCCGGAGCCGTCGTTGCCCTCGGCGGCCTGGGTTCCGCCGTGGGTGCCTCCGTCGGCCCCATCGGCGAGCCGGAGCGCCCGACCCACCAGAAGCACGAGGCCGGCAACAGCGGCCACGGCCGCCAAGGCGGCCACGCCGGACACGGCGCGAAGAAGGCGCCCGAGGCCACCGGGCTCAACGTCAGCCAGGCGGGCTACACGCTCGACCTCGTCGAGGACCGTCCCCAGCGCTCGGCATCCGCCACACTGCGGTTCCGGATCCTCGGCAGCGACCACGAGCCCGTCACCCGGTTCGAGACCGCCCACGGCAAGCTGCTCCACCTGATCGTCGTACGCCGCGACCTGGCCACCTACGAGCACCTGCACCCGGTGATGGCCGACGACGGCACCTGGTCGGTCACCGCCGACCTGGCCGCGGCCGGGACCTACCGCGTCTTCGCCGACTTCCGGCCGGCGGCCGAGGCCGAGGGCCTGACGCTCGGTCAGGACCTCTTCGTCGGCGGCCCCTACGAGCCCCAGCCGCTGCCGGCGGCTGCGGCCACCAGCACGGTCAGCCCGTACGCGGTGAATCTGGACGGTCATCTGGTGGCCGGGCAGACCTCGCGCCTCACCCTGACCGTGACCCGCGACGGCGAACCGGTCACCGACCTCGAGCCCTACCTCGAGGCGTACGGGCACCTGGTCGCGCTCCGCGACGGCGACCTCGCCTACCTCCACGTCCACCCCGAAGGGGCGCCCGACGACGGGCGCACGGACCCCGGCCCGGAGATCACCTTCTCCGCCGAGGTGCCCTCGGCCGGGACGTACCGGCTGTTCCTCGACTTCAAGCACGCCGGCGAGGTGTGTACCGCGGCCTTCACCGCCGTCGCCGACGCCCACTGACCGGCCCACTGACTCCCTGCTTCAGCAGGGTCCATCACAGAGAAAGGAAAGCACCATGTGCAGCACCACCTACACCGTTTCCGGGATGACTTGCGGCCACTGCGTCAGCTCCGTGACGGAGGAGGTCGCCCAGATCGCGGGCGTCTCCTCGGTCGACGTCGACCTGGCCACCGGCCAGGTGACCGTCGCCTCCGCGAACGAGCTCGACCGCGTGCAGGTTCAGCGCGCGGTCGAGGAGGCCGGCTACCAGCTGGCCGGCTGAGCCACCCGCGTCGGCTCCCCGTCACCCGGGGAGCCGGCGCGCACCACGATCCACGCCACCCGAAGGACACCAGTGATGACCGTCTCCGGAACCTCTGCACCCACGACCGACTTCGAGCTCGAGATCGACGGCATGACCTGCGCATCGTGCGCGAACCGCATCGAGCGCAAGCTCAACAAGCTCGACGGTGTCGCCGCCACCGTCAACTACGCGACCGAGAAGGCGAAGATCTCCGTCGCCGCGGAGAGCACAGACATCGACGCGAGCGTGCTGATCGCGACCGTCGAGAGCGCCGGGTACGGCGCCAAGGAGCCCCGCCACGAGTCGGCTCCGTCGAGTGGATCCGCCGACGCCGACGCCACGGACCCGGTCGCCCTCCTCAAGCAGCGGCTGCTGGTCTCGGCCCTGCTCACCGTCCCGGTGGTGGTCCTGGCGATGGTGCCGGCCCTGCAGTTCGAGAGCTGGCAGTGGCTCTCGCTCACGCTCGCCGCGCCGGTCGTCGTCTGGGGCGCGGCGCCGTTCCACCGCGCCGCCTGGACGAATGCGCGCCACGGCGCCGCGACCATGGACACGCTGGTCTCGATCGGCACCCTGGCAGCCTTCGGCTGGTCCCTGTACGCCCTCTTCCTCGGCACCGCCGGCGAGCCCGGCATGACCCACGCGTTCAGCTTCGCCATCGAGCGCACCGATGGTCTCGGCAACATCTATCTCGAGGCGGCAGCCGGGGTCACGACGTTCATCCTCGCCGGCCGCTACTTCGAGGCCAGGTCGAAGCGGCGCGCCGGTGCCGCCCTGACCGCGCTCCTCGAGCTCGGCGCGAAGGAGGTCGCCGTCCTGCGGGACGACGTGGAGACCCGGATCCCGATCGGCGAGCTCGCCGTCGGCGACCTGTTCGTCGTACGTCCCGGGGAGAAGGTCGCCACCGACGGCATCGTCGAGGACGGGTCCTCCGCGATCGACGCGGCGATGCTGACCGGCGAGTCGGTGCCGGTCGAGGTCGGACCCGGTGACGGCGTCACCGGCGCCACCGTGAACGCCGGCGGGCGCATCGTCGTCCGGGCGACCCGGGTCGGCGCGGACACCCAGCTCGCCCAGATGGCGCGCCTGGTTGAGGAGGCGCAGACCGGGAAGGCGGCGGCTCAGCGGCTGGCCGACCGCATCTCGGGGGTCTTCGTACCCATCGTGATCGCCCTCTCGGCCATCACCCTCGGGTTCTGGCTCGGCGCCGGCGCGGGGACCGCCACCGCGTTCACCGCGGCGGTCGCGGTGCTGATCATCGCCTGCCCGTGCGCGCTCGGTCTGGCCACGCCCACAGCGCTGATGGTCGGTACCGGGCGCGGCGCCCAGCTGGGCATCCTGATCAAGGGACCAGAGGTGCTCGAGAGCACCCGCAGGATCGACACCATTGTGCTCGACAAGACCGGCACGGTCACCACAGGCAGCATGACCCTGACCGAGGTGATCGCCGTGCCCGGCGAGGACGCCGACGAGATCGCACGGCTGGCCGGCGCCCTCGAGTACGCCTCGGAGCACCCGATCGCCCGCGCGATCGCCGCCGGAGCCGAGGCCCGCGTCGGCACCCTGCCGGCGGCCGAGGACTTCGCCAACGTCCCGGGCCTGGGCGTCCAGGGCATCGTCGACGGTCACGCCGTCCTCGTGGGCCGGGTCCGCCTGCTCGAGGAGTGGAGCCAGTACCTGCCCGGCGACCTCGCCCTCGCGATGGCCGGGGCCGAGAGCGAGGGCCGCACCGCCGTCGCCGTCGGCTGGGACGGACAGGCGCGCGGGGTCCTGGTCGTCAACGACGTGGTCAAGCCGACCTCCGCCGCGGCGATCGCCGAGTTCCAGCGTCTCGGCCTGACCCCGGTCCTGCTCACCGGCGACAACGAGACGGTGGCCCGCTCGGTCGCCGCCGAGGTCGGCATCCCGGTCTCCGCGGACACCGTCATCGCCGAGGTGCTCCCCGAGGACAAGGTCGCGGTGGTCCGCCGGCTGCAGGAGGAGGGCCGCGTGGTCGCGATGGTCGGAGACGGCGTCAACGACGCGCCGGCGCTGGCCCAGGCCGACCTCGGCCTCTCCATGGGCACCGGCACCGACGTCGCCATCCAGGCCAGCGACCTGACCCTGGTCCGTGGCGACCTACGGGTCGCGGCTGACGCGATCCGGCTCTCGCGGCGGACGCTGGCGACCATCAAGGGCAACCTGTTCTGGGCGTTCGCCTACAACGTCGCGGCCATCCCGCTGGCCGTCGCCGGACTGCTCAACCCGATGCTCGCCGGTGCCGCGATGGCCTTCTCGTCGGTGTTCGTGGTGAGCAACAGCCTCCGGCTGCGCCGCTTCCGCTGATCCCAGCGCCGCCCCGCACGATCTCTTAGGCTCCTGAGCATGGACCATCGGGTGTTGCTGATCGTCGGGGCGGCGCTGGCGATCATGATCGCGGCGTCGGTCTTCGCACGGCGTACGGGAGTGGCGGCGCCGCTGCTGCTCGTGGGGCTCGGGATCGGGGCGAGCTATCTGCCGGGGGCGCCGGAGATCGAGATCGATCCGGAGCTGATCCTGGCCGGCGTACTGCCGCCGTTGCTCTACTCCTCCGCGGTCAACCTGCCGGTCATCGACTTCCGGCGGAACCTCCGGCTGATCAGCTGGCTCTCGGTCGTGATGGTGATCGTCTCGGCGCTGGTGATCGGGGCGGTCGTCCACTGGCTGTTCCCGGAGATCTCGTTCCCGCTCGCGGTCGCACTCGGCGCGGTCGTCAGTCCCACCGACGCGGTGGCGGCGACGGCGATCGGGCGCCGGGTCGGGCTGCCGCCGCGGGTGATGACGGTGCTGGAGGGCGAGAGCCTGGTCAACGACGCCTCCGCCCTCGTCGTCCTCCGGACGGCCGTCGCGGGGATCGCGGCGGCCAGCTCGTTCTCGCTGGGACGTACGGCTCTGGAGTTCGGCTGGGCGGTGCTGGGTGCGCTCGTGATCGGCGCCGTCGTCGGATGGCTCACCGTGCTGCTCCGCCAGCGCCTGGACGACCCGGTGCTCAACACGACAATCTCGTTCGCGGTGCCGTTCATCGCCTACTTCCCCGCCGAGGAGCTGGACGCGTCAGGAGTGCTCGCCGTCGTCGTCGCCGGGCTGGTCACCGGCGGGCTCGGCAGCCGCCGGTTCAGCGCCCGCGACCGGCAGACCCAGGCCACCACCTGGACGACGTTCAACTTCATCCTGGAGAGCGGCGTCTTCCTGGGGATGGGCTACCAGCTGCCCGGGCTCGTCGACGCCGCCCGCGGCGAGACCACGCTGGGCGAGATGGCCGGGCTGGTCCTGATCGTGGTCGGCCTGCTGGTCGCGCTCCGCTTCCTCGGGCTCGCCGGGCCCGCGCTCCGGGACCGGGAGGAGAGCAAGGAAGAGGTACGCACCCGCCTCGACCAGTTCGAGGAGAAGCTCGACTCGCTGACTCCCGCCGATGACCGGGAGGACGCCCGGATCACGTCGGCCCGGCGGCGGCTGGCCCGGGGCCGGGCAGACATCGACTTCGAGGAGCGCGAGCCGATCACCAGGCGTGGCTTCCTGATCATCGGCTGGGCCGGGATGCGTGGCGTCGTCACGGTCGCCGCCGCCCACACCATCCCGGTCGGCACCTCCCATCGGGCGACCGTCGTGCTCGCCGCCTTCCTGGTCGCGCTCATCACGCTCGTGCTCTTCGGCCTCACGCTCCCGGCGGTCATCCGCAAGATGCGCTTCCCGGGTGAGTCGTCGGCGGACCGTCACGACGCGTTCCGGGCGCTGCTGCGCCAGGTCGGTGAGGATGCGATCGACAACCTCGGACCGCTGGAGTCGCAGACCATCGACGGGGAGCCGATCGACCCCCAGTTGGTGACGAAGCTCAAGGACCGCATCCTGCCGCGGGTGCTCGCCGGCGTACGAGACGTGCCCAGCATCAGGCCGGACGTGATGGAGCAGACGGTGATCCTGCAGCTGCGCTACCTGGACGCGATGCGCGACGCGCTCGCCGCCGAGCGCAGCATCGGTGCCTACGGCTCCCACACCTACCGGAAGGTCGAGGCGATCCTCGACGACATGGAGAAGCGGCTCGACGCGAACTGAGACCGCGGATGGGCGCCGGACGGTTACCTTGGCGCCTGCTGGCCCGTCATCACCATGACGGAGCTCGCGCGAGGAAGGTAACGACATGACCGGATCAGGGCCACACGAAGCGACGGCGGAGGCTTTCGAGCAGCAGCGCGAGCGCCTGGTGGCGGTCGCCTACCGGATGCTCGGGTCCAGGGCGGACGCCGAGGATGCGGTGCAGGAGGCGTGGATCCGACTGGCGCGGCAGGACGATGCCTCGATCGACAACCTGGCCGGCTGGCTGACCACCGTGGTGGGGCGGGTCTGCATCGACGTGCTCCGCTCGCGCAAGACCCGGCCGGAGCTGTCGTACGAGGACCGGCTGCCGGAGCTCGTGGTGGCCGTCGATGGCGGGGCGGCGCCCGAGGACGACGCGATGCTCGCCGAGTCGGTCGGGCTGGCACTGCTCGTGGTGCTCGACTCCCTCACGCCCACCGAGCGGCTGGCGTTCGTCCTGCACGACATGTTCGCGGTGCCCTTCGCCGAGATCGGCGAGATCATCGGCCGATCCACCGACGCCACCAAGATGCTCGCCAGCCGGGCCCGCCGGAAGGTCCAGGGCACACCCCAGCCGCAGGAGGAGCCGCGGCGCCAGCGCGCTGTGGTCGACGCCTTTCTGGCCGCGGCACGGAACGGGGACTTCGAAGGGCTCGTCACCCTGCTCGATCCGAACGTGACCTGGCGGACGTACCACCCGAAGGGCGTGCTGACCACGGTCGGCGCGGCCGAGGTGGCCGAACCGGTGATTCGCGGCGCCCGCTCGATGACCTCGGCGCTCCCGGTCCGCGTCAACGGCGAGCCCGGGTTCGTGGCCTGGGGCGCCAACGGCAAGGTGCTCGGCCTGGTGGCGTGCACCGTGGTCGAGGGCCGGATCGTCGAGCTGGTGACCGTCAGCGATCGCAAACGCCTCGACGCCATGGATCTACCCCCGCGGCCCGAGTAGGGCGTCCGTCGCCCCGGGTTTGTTACCTCTTGGAGAACGCCTTCGTCGTAGTGGTGCAAGCATCCGAAGACGAAGGAGATTCAAGATGGAAAGCCGGATCAACCCGATGGGCAACGAGGTCGGGGCCGCGTGGGCGAAGCACATCATCTCGTCGAACAAGATCATCGCCGGCTCGACACTGCCGAAGGCCGTGCAGGAGCTGGTGAAGATCCGTGCCAGCCAGATCAACGGCTGTGGCGGCTGCCTCGACATGCACATCAAGGACGCCGCGGCCGCCGGTGAGAGCGCGCTGCGGATCAACCTGGTCGGGGCATGGCGGGAGACGACCGTCTACACCGAAGCGGAGCGGGCGGCGCTGGAGCTCACCGATCAGGGCACTCGCCTCGCCGACTCCAGCGGTGTCACCGATGAGGCGTGGGCGAACGCGGCGAAGCACTTCGACGAAGACCAGCTGATGGCCCTGGTCGGCCTGATCTGCCTGATCAACGCCTTCAACCGCCTCAACGTGATCACCCGGACTCCCGGCGGCGAGTACCAGCCCGGGCAGTACGCCTGACACCCAATTCGCCTCAGGCTCGCGGCGGACCCGGTCCTGGGTCCGCCGCGGCCACCGACCTCATCGATTCTGCCCAGGAGAAGACTCATGAACATCGCACTGTGGATCGTCGCCGGCCCGATGGCCGCCATCTACCTGCTCTCCGGTTTCGGGAAGCTGTTCGTCCCCAGGGAGAGGATGGCCACGATGGGCGACGCCTCGCGCTGGGTCCTCGACTTCCGGCCCGGCACCCTCAAGGCCATCGGAGCACTCGAGATCCTCGGCGCCGTCGGCCTGATCCTGCCCGCCCTGCTCGACATCGCGCCGATCCTGGTGCCGCTGGCGGCAAGCGGCCTGACGCTGATCATGGTCGGTGCCGTGATCCTGCGGATCCGCCGTGGCGAGACGAAGGCCGCGCTGGTGGACGCGACCTACCTCGCCTTGATCGCTTTCGTGGCGATCGGGCGCTTCGCATGGGTTCCCTTCACCGGCTGATCAGACCGGCTCCCGGAGGGTCAGACCGTCTCGAAGCCGGCCATCATCGCCATGTCCTCGTGCTCCAGGTTGTGGCAGTGGATGAGGAACCTGCCGGCGTACCGCTCGAACTTCACCCTGACCCGGACGGCCTCGTAGGGGCGTACGTCGACAGTGTCCTTCCAGCCGAGGTCCATCGGGCCTGGTCCGTGGTTGCCGCGCCGCAGGACCTGGAAGGGCGAGAGGTGCACGTGGACCGGGTGGTGCGCGTCGGTGAAGAACTCCCAGATCTCGGTGGACTCGAGCGGCACCTTGGCCTGCGGGACCGCCGGGTCGAACGGCTTGCCGTTGATCCCCCAACCCCTGCGGCCGTGCACGTCCGCACGACGGAAGTGCCACCTGCGGACGACGGCTCCCTCGGGCTTCTCGGGCTCGGGTACGTCGGCCAGCCTCGCTGGGATCCGGACGTCGTCGGCCGCGCGCCGGGCAATGCGGAACCGCATCACCTGAGCGGTCCGGCCGGTGCCGAGACGGTTGCGCATCTCGACCGTCGTCCCGGGGGCGAGCGAGCGGAAGTCGACGACGACGTCGAACCTCTCGCCGGAGGCCATCGTGATCTCGCCGTGCTCGGCCGGGGCGGCGAGCAGCCCGCCGTCGGAGCCGATCTGGGTGAACTTCACCGGCTGCCCGTCGGAGCTGCGAAGGCTCAGTGCGTAGCGGCGCGCGTTGGAGGCGTTGAGCAGCCGCAGCCGATACTGCGCCGCCTCGACCTCCGCCTCCGGCCAGGGGGCGCCGTTGACCAGGATGACGTCGCCGAGCACGCCGGCCATGTAGCGGTCCTCGACCCCGGGCTCGCCGAGAAGCTCCGGGTCGAGCGCCGGATAGCGCAGCGCGCCGTCCTCGTCGAAGGCCCGGTCGGCGATCATCAGCGGCATCTCCCGCTCGCCCCGTGGCAGCGAGAGCGCGTCCTCCTCGTCGTCGCGGATGATGTGGAAGCCGGCCAGCCCACGCCACACCTGCGGGGCGGTGAAGTCCATCCGATGGTCGTGGTACCAGAGCGTCGTCGCCGGCTGCTCGAGCGGATAGCGGTAGTCCCGTTTTCCTGTCGTGACCAGCGCCTTCGGGTCGGCCATGGCCTCGTGACCGCCGCCGTGACCGGCATGGTGGCCGGGATGCGCCTCGAAGCCCGGCGGCACCAGCAGATCCGTCGGCCAGCCGTCGCTCTTCGCCGGGGTGTGCCCGCCATGGAGATGCGTCGCGGTGGGCAGCGTGAGGGAGTTGGTGTGGCGTACGGTCACCGCCTCGCCCCGGCGGGTCTCCAGCGTTGGCCCGGGAAAGACCCCGTCGTACGTCATCATCTCGGTCCGCAGCCCGGGCAGGATCTCCACCGACGCGGTGCGCTGGGCGATCTCGATCAGGTCGCCCGAAGGGCGCTTGACCGGCGGCAACGGCAACGGAACTTCGTACGCCTTCGGCAGCCGTGCCGCGCTGCGCAGGATCCGTCCGGTCTGCTCTGGGGCCTCGCCGCACGCGGCCAGTGATCCGGCGACTGGCGCGGCAAGTCCGGCGCCCAGAAGGGTGCGTCGCCCGATCTTCATCGCTGGACCTCCCGCGGGCTGCCGGCGCCGCGGCGCAGGGCGGCGATGGCCACGGCTACCGCGATGCCGACGGTGAGGACACCGAGCGGAACGTGCAGCTGGAGGACCCGGGTGTAGCCGAGGATCGCCTGGACGTGGATGAGGAAGAAGAGCGCGACCGACCAGATGAGGAACCACCAGCGCCCCCGCATCGCGACGACGGCGCCCGCGGCGATCGGCAGCAGCAGGCCGAGGCCCTGCAGCGCTACCGCGCCGGCGGAGTGGAGGCCGAGCGCCTCGAAGGTGCCGGCGAAGTAGGAGCCGATGAAGATCGGCTGCCCGATCGCGAAGAGCGCGGTCGCCACCGCGACGGCTCGGAAGCAGAAGAGGCTGACGCGTGGTCGGCGCTCGCGTATCTGTGTGGTCACACCTCGACAATAGGTAGCCAAGGTACCTATGACATCGGGCGTTCCCCTGACCGCCGGCGGATCCTCGTCGGGGTCAGCCCTGGTGGGTGAAGACCTCGTCGCGGGCCGTGTCGAGCCCGATCTGGAGGGCGCCGCGGAGCACCGGGTCGCCGGAGATCTCGGTGGGGACGACGGTCGGGACGTTGGGGCCGAGGGCGGCGATCGCCTTCTGTACGCGTGCGGCCAGGACCGATCCGCCGGCGCGCCCGACCTCGCCCGCGAGCACGCACAGCTCGGGATCGAGCACCACGCAGATCCCCGCCAGGCCGAGGGCGAGCCTCCTGGCCAGCTCCTCCAGGAACGGCTCGGCGTCGGGGTTGCCGTCGGCGGCGGCGCGTACGCAGTCCACGCCGCTGCCGCTCAGCCCGAACGCGCGGGAGAGGGTGTCCATGGCCTCGACGCTGACCAACGACTGGAAGGCCGCGTGCTGTGGGCTGTCGGTGCCGTGTGGCGTGGAGGCGCCGGGGACCGCCAGATAGCCGATCTCGCCGGCACCGCCGCCCGCGCCGCGGTGGAGGCGGCCGTCGACGATCACCGCGAGGCCGAGGCCACGGTCGATCCAGGCGAGCACCGAGTCCTTGACGCCGTGGGAGGCTCCGGCGGACTGCTCGGCGAGCCCGGCCAGGTTGACGTCGTTCTCGATCAGTATCGGCCGCTGGAAGGTGCGGCGGAGGTCCGCGAGGACGCCCGCGCGCCAGTCCGGCAGGTCGTTGGCGAAGCGGATGTCACCGGTGCGCGGGTCGATCATGCCCGGCGTACCGATCGAGAGGCAGCGGAGCTGCGACATCGTGATGCCGGCGCTCCGGGTGGCGTCGGCGACGGTGGCCCGCACCGCCTCGACCGGGTCGGAGGCCTCGTGGGGGTCGAGCGCGCCGGTGGCCAGCTCGGTGCCGGTGATGTCGGCGACCGACGCGGTGATCTGGTCGGGGCCGATGTGGAGGGCCGCGACATAGCCTGCCGACGGGACCACGCCGTAGAGCGCCGCGTTGGGGCCGCGACCGCCCTGTTGCACACCGACGACCTCGACCAGGCCACGCTCGCCCAAGCGCGTCAGCAGCTGACCCGCGGTCACCTTCGAGAGGCCGACGAGCTCGCCGAGCCGGGTCTTCGTCACCGGCCCGTTCGAGAGCATCAGGTCGAGCGCCGCGCGGTCGTTGGTGTCGCGGATCAGGTGTGTCTTGGGTGGTCTCGACATCGGCGGCGCTCCTTTCACGGGTAGGGGTGGCGTACGGAACGCCAACCTAACAATTGCAGGGCCCGAGCCGGTGTTTGTCCACGCAGGGTCTAGACGGTAACTGTAAAGGAACCTTACAGTAGGGCTTCGATCGCCATCCTTCTCAACCCCCATCAAGGAGTTTGGAATGCGTACTACCACGAAGATCGCCGTTCTCGGCGGGATCTTGCTGGCGCCCGTCCTGGCCCTGTTGCCGACGAGCCCCGCAAGTGCGCACGGCTACATCTCGAACCCCCCGAGCAGGCAGGCCCAGTGTGCTGCCGGCACCGTCGAGTGCGGGGACATCAAGTACGAACCGCAGAGTGTCGAGGGCCCGAAGGGCCTGACCAGCTGCTCCGGCGGCAACTCGAGGTTCGCCGAGCTCGACGACGACTCGAAGAACTGGCAGGCCACACCGGTCGGCCGGTCCCAGACGTTCACCTGGTCACTGAGCGCCCGACACAGCACCAGCACCTGGCAGTACTTCATCGGCGGCACCAAGATCGCCGAGTTCGACGACGGTGGCGCGCAGCCGCCGGCCACCGTCGAGCACCAGGTCGACTTCGGGTCGTTCACCGGCCGGCAGAAGGTCCTCGCGGTCTGGAACGTCGCCGACACGACCAACGCCTTCTACGCCTGCATCGACGTGAACATCGGCGGCACCGCCACCGACCCGGAGTCCCCGGCGCCGGAGGCCGGTGAGTTCCCGGTCAGCGAGGAGCAGTTCAACCAACTCTTCCCCAACCGCAACCCCTTCTACACGTACGCAGGCCTTGTCGAGGCGCTCAGCGCCTACCCGGAGTTCACCAATGCTGGGGACGAGGCGGTGCAGAAGCGGGAGGCCGCGGCGTTCATCGCCAACGTCGCCCACGAGACCGGTGACCTGCTCTACGTCGTCGAGCAGAACGAGGCCAACTACCCGCACTACTGCGATCCCAACCAGTCCTACGGCTGTCCCGCGGGCAACGACCAGTACTACGGCCGCGGTCCGGTCCAGCTGAGCTGGAACTTCAACTACAAGGCCGCCGGGGACGCGCTCGGGATCGACCTGCTCAACAACCCCAACCTGGTCGCCACCGATCCGGCGGTCGCCTGGAAGACCGGGCTCTGGTACTGGAACACCCAGAACGGCCCGGGCACCATGACCCCGCACGCGGCAATGGTCAACGGTGCCGGCTTCGGCGAGACCATCCGGTCCATCAACGGCGCCATCGAGTGCAACGGCGGCAACCCGGCCCAGGTGCAGAGCCGCGTCGACAACTACACCGAGATCACCTCGCTGCTCGGGGTGGACCCGGGCGGGAACCTCTACTGCTGAGGACATCCCGCACAGAAACCGGCGGTGTACGCAGCCCCACCTGCGTACGCCGCCGTGTTTCCGTTTTGTGACAAGCGCCCAACGAGGTTCTGCCTCCGTGCCGGTGTCGGTCGCCCGGCCGCGCCCCTACCTTCGAGTAGCAACCGGAACCCCGGACAGCCCGGGGCCGGACGGACAAAGGAGCATGCTCGGTGCTCAGATCACTCTCTCTCCGAATCGCCGCGGTCGCCGCGGCTGTCACTCTCCCCCTCTTCGGCCTGGTCGCGCCGGCCGATGCGGAGAGCCCCTACGAGCGCGGACCGGACCCGACGTCGGCCAGCGTCCTGGACAACGGCACGTTCTCCCTCTCCACCGCCTCGGTCTCCTCACTGGTGACCGGCTTCGGCGGCGGGACGATCTACTACCCCACCTCCACCACTGCGGGGACGTACGGCGGTGTCGTGCTCGCCCCTGGCTACACGGCCTCCTCGTCGTCCTACTCCGCCGTCGCGCGCCGGGTGGCCTCGCACGGGTTCGTGGTCTTCGCGATCGACACGAACTCCCGCTACGACCAGCCCGACAGCCGCGGCTCGCAGATCCTGGCAGCGGTCTCCTACCTGAAGAACAACGCCTCCTCAACGGTCGCCTCGCGCCTGGACGAGTCCCGGATCGCGGTCTCCGGCCACTCCATGGGCGGCGGCGGCACGCTCGCGGCGGCAAACCAGGACTCCTCGATCAAGGCCGCGGTCGCGCTGCAGCCCTGGCACACCGACAAGACCTGGCCCGGCATCCAGATCCCGACCATGATCATCGGCGCGGAGAACGACAGCGTCGCGCCGGTCAGCTCGCACTCCATCCCGTTCTACACCTCGGCCACCGGGGCTCGGGAGAAGGCGTACGGCGAGATCAACAACGGCGACCACTTCATCGCCAACACCGACGACGACTGGCAAGGACGCCTGTTCGTCACCTGGCTGAAGAGGTACGTCGACGACGACACCCGCTACTCGCAGTTCCTCTGCCCGGCGCCGTCCTCGATCAACCTGTCCGACTTCCGCAACACCTGCCCGGACTGATCCTTCGGTCCTGACGTACGAAATCGAACCGGCCACCTCGGGGGGAGGTGGCCGGTTCTTCTACCCCCACGTTGGAAGATGGGGGCATGACCGGAAACAGTGGAAACGGCGGAACCAGCACAGGCATCCGCGTCGCGTCCGTCGACGACATCCCGGAGGGTGAGGGGATCGCCATCTCCTCCGACATCACCGGCACCGAGGACGACATCGCCATCCTGCGCGACGACGACGGCACCTGCTGGGCCCTCAACGACACCTGCACCCACGAGACCGCCTCGCTGGCCGAGGGCTGGGTCGAGGACGGCGACGTCGAATGCCCCCTGCACTCCTCGCGGTTCAACCTCAAGACCGGCAAGGTCGACGGGCTCCCGGCCACCCGCGACACCGTCCCGCACCGCGTCGAGGTGCGCGACGGTGAGGTGTATCTGTTCCCCGGCGAGAGGCCGTGACGGTCTCCTCGGTCCTCGTCGTCGGTGGCGGGATCGCCGGCGTCTCCACGGCCGCGGAGCTGCGAAAGCAGGGGTACGTCGGTGAGCTCACCCTCCTCACCGTCGACCCGTTCCCGTACGACCGTCCGCCGCTGTCCAAGGAGTATCTGGCAGGCGCGAAGGACCTGGGCTCGATCGCGCTGCAGGCTGCCGGGTGGTACGCCGAGCAGCGGATCGACCTGGTCGCGCCCGCGTTGGTGGAGTCGCTGGACCCCGCGGCCGGCACAGTGGTGCTGATGGGCGGTCGACAGCTGTCCGCCGACCGGATCGTCCTGGCGACGGGCGGGAACTCGCGGTGGCCCGACTTCGAACGCGTCGTCGGGGAGCGGCTTGATTTTCCGCCAGCCGGTGAGGGAATCCCGATCTCGACCACCGGAATCCACACGTTGCGAAGTGCCGAGGACGCCGATGCGCTGCAGCACGTGCTGCTCGCGCGCGCCCGGCTGCTGGTGGTCGGTGCCGGCCTGATCGGGGCCGAGGTCGCCTCGACCGCTCGGAAGCTCGGCTGCGAGGTCGTGCTCGTGGATCCCGCTGACCCGCCGATCGCGGTGGCAGTCGGCACCCGGGTCGCTGCATGGCTTCACTCCCTGCACGCGGTCCACGGCGTGGAGACGGTGACCGCCACGGTCGAGAAGCTCGAGTCGACAAGAGTCGGAGTCGTGGCACACATCGCAGGCGAGGTGGAGCCACGTACGTTCGATGCCGTCCTTCTGGCCGTGGGCATGGGGCCGGACACCGCCCTGGCGAAGGCAGCTGGCCTGGAGGTCGACAACGGCGTCCTCGTCGACGACCATCAGGTCACCTCGCACCCGAACGTCCTCGCCGTCGGTGACTGCGCCCGGCGCCGCGGCCGTCGCCGTGCGGAGCACTGGGAGGCGGCGCTGCACGACGGTCAACGGGCAGCGACGACGATCCTCGGTGTCGACGCCGGCGCGGAGACCGCGCCGTGGTTCTGGACCGACCGCTACGACCTGCATGTCGAGGTCGTCGGTGAGATGCATGACCCAGATTCAGAGCACGAGAACGTCGTACGCGGCGCCCTCGGCGAGCCGCCCTTCTCGGTGTTCACTCTCCGCGGCGAGCGCGTCATCGGCGCGGTCGCTGTCGACGACCCCAACGCCGTGCGCGCGGCGCGCCGGATGATCGACCGAGGGGTCGACGTACGCGCCTCCGACCTCGCCGATCCCCAGACCGACCTCCGAAAGCTCTTGCGGGGATCCAGGTAGCGAGCGCAGGGCGCGCCAAATTCCCCCCATGGCGGGAAAATGGCGACTGCCCTGCGACAACACACCCGCACAATCCCGCCATGGCGGGAAAATGCCCCAGCCCGCGCGCCACCCGCAAAAGCGAAGAACGGCGCCCCGCGAGCAACTCGCGGGACGCCGTCCTAAGGGAAAGATCAGACGGTCAGCTGAGCCGGCTTCGACTGGTTGGCGACTCGGTTCTCGGAGTCGATGAACCAGGCGAGCTGCTCGACGCGGGTGATGATCGCGTGCAGCAGGTCAGCGGTGGTCGGGTCCTCGGAGTCGATGTCGTCGTGGATGTCACGAGCGGTCTTCGAGGTGGCGTAGAGCGCGGCGGCAGCGAGGTCGGCGGCGGTCGCGGTGTCGACCTCGGTCGCCGGGAGCGGCGCGAGGGTGGTGTCCTCGGAGACGGTGCCGGTGCGGCCGTCGGGGAGGATGTAGAGCGCACGCATGCGCTCGGCGACCTCGTCGGTGAAGTCGCGGGCAGCGTCGACGACCTCGTCGAGGACGAGGTGCATGTCGCGGAAGTTCTTGCCCACGACGTTCCAGTGCAGCTGCTTGCCCTGCAGGCTGAGCTCGGTCAGATCGACGAGCAGACGCTGCATCTGGGTCGCGAACGCCGGGCTCGGGATGAACGCGGGGTGCGAGGTGTGGGTGGCGCTGCTCGTGTCGGTCTTCGTAGCCATGTTCGGTGGGTCCCCCAGATTGAAGTGTTGGTCTTTCGTGGTGACACCAACTGTGCCACCTTTTCTTGAACCATTCCAGAAAGGTTAGTCTTCCCTAAGTCATCGCGGATGGCTCTCGGCACGCCGTAGAGTCGGGTCGTGCCGCCAGCCGGAGACGACCCAGCCCCTCTCGTCGCGCGGGTTCGCCGCCCGGAGGTCTTCGAGACCAGCCGGCTGAGCGAGGACGCGCAGGTCGAGGCCTGGGAACGCCACAACGCCAGCGCCCTGGTCGCTCTCTCCTGCCGGCCCATCGACGGACACGCGTTCGACGCGCAGGAGGTCAACCTGCAGCTCGACGAGATCCATCTGGCGCGCGTTCGAGCCACTCGCCACGTCGTCGAGCGGCCGGCCAGTCTCGTGAAGGAGATCCCCGCCCGGTCGATCGCCGTCTACGCCAGCCTCCGCGGCGAGGCGATCCTGGAGTACGCCGGCCGCCGCAAGCTCATCCGGCCCGGGCAGCTGATCGTGTGCGACGTCGACGCGCCGTTCCTGCGCGGCTTCGGGCACGGGCTCGAGGAGCTTGCCGTCAAGGTCCCGGTGGACGCCTTCGCGGCCCGCACCGGGATGGCGTCGATGCCGTCGCCGCTCGTCCTCGACGCCGGCCGCGACCAGGACCCGCACGGCCGAGCGCTCGTGCAGATGGTCGGCCGCGCCCTCCGGCCCCACGACCCGGTCCCGGCCGACGAGGGTGCCGTGCTCGACCTGATCTCGGTGATCGCCACCGCCGGGAAGGTCTCGCTGGCCACGGCCCATCGGGCGGCGGCGAAGGCGTTCATCGAGGACCATCTCGCCGACCCCGGCCTCTCCGCCACCACCGTCGCCGCGGGCGCCGGCATCTCCGAGCGGCACCTGTCCCGGCTCTTCGCCGACGCCGGCACCAGCGTCCCGCGCCACATCCTCGGCCGCCGCCTCGAGCTCGCCTACGCGATGCTCGCCACCGGCTCGGACCCGGCCATCCGCACCGTCGACGTCGCCGAGAAGTGCGGTTTCACCTCGGCCTCGTACTTCTCCCAGGCCTTCCGCAAGCGCTTCGGCGTCGCCGCCGGAGACGTACGCCGCGCCGCCCGCGCTTGAGCCTCCGCTCACTTCTCGGCGCGAAAGGGTGACAAGTCCACCAAAAGTCCGATAGGTCTTCCATGCGATTTTCCGCCAACCGGACCTTGCTTCCCACCAGTAGGGGCGGCGGCGGACGACACTCTCGAACACCCCACACTCTCTAAGGAGACGTACGTGCGCAACGGACTCACCACTGGACGCGGCCTGAGCATGGCCGCCGCCGGTGTCGCAGCGATGGCGCTGACCTTGACCGCCTGCGGGTCAGGCGGCATCGACGACGAAGGCGGTGGCGGCGAGGACACGCTCACCATCGGGTTCGTCTCGACCGAGACGGGCTCTTCGGCGCCGTTCGGCGAGGCGAACAGCTTCGTCGTCGACGAGCTGGAGACCTACTTCAAGGACAACCCGGTCAAGGCCGGCGACAAGGAGCTCGACGTCGAGATCGTGGTGCGCGACGCGCAGAGCGACACGACGAAGGCCGGGGCGGTGGCCGGCGACCTGATCAACAAGGACGGCGCCGACATCATCGTCGCCTCCTCGACGCCCGACATCGTCAATCCGGTCTCGGAGCAGTGCGAGGCCAACTCGATCCCGTGCATCACCACGGTCGCCCCATGGCAGCCGTTCGCGATCCGCAGCGGCGACAAGCCCGCCGAGCTGAAGTACAGCTACCACTTCTTCTGGGGTCTCGAGGACGTCTCGACCGTCTACGCCGACATCTGGGGCAAGGTTCCGAACAACAAGAAGGCCGGCGGCCTGTTCCCGAAGGACCCCGACGGCGAGGCCTGGGGCGCCAACTTCCCGGCGCTGACCGAGGCGTCGGGCGTCAAGATCGACAACCCGGGCAACTACCCCAACGGCACCAAGGACTTCTCCGCCCAGATCAGCGCCTACAAGGGTCACGACGTCCTGGTCGGCGTCCCGATCCCGCCGGACTTCACCACGTTCTGGCAGCAGGCGAAGCAGCAGGGCTACAACCCGAAGGTCGCGACCATCGGCAAGGCGCTGCTGTTCCCCAGCAGCGTCGAGGCGCTGGGCCCGATCGCCCACAACCTCTCCACCGAGGTGTGGTGGACCCCGACCGCTCCCTACAAGTCCTCGCTGACGGGCCAGTCCGCGCAGGAGCTGGCGGATGCGTACGAGGAGAAGACCGGCAAGCAGTGGACCCAGCCGCTGGGCTTCGCGCACGCGCTCTTCGAGGTCGCGACCGCGGCGGTGACCGAGGCCGGCTCGACCGACGCCGGCGCGATCACCAAGGCGCTGGCCGGGCTCGAGGTCTCCACGGTCGTCGGTGACGTCGCCTGGGGCAAGGACGCGAACGTCCCGCCGTACGTCGCCAAGACCTCCCTCGCGGGCGGTCAGTGGCGCCAGGTCGAGGGCGGGGAGCACCCGTTCGAGCTGGTCGTCGTGCAGAACTCGCTGGCTCCCGACGTACCTCTCGGGGGCGAGCCCGAGGCGCTCAAGTGACCTTGCTTCACGTTGACGACCTGGCCAAGTCCTTTGGCCAGGTCGTCACGGCCCGCTCGGTCTCCTTCCATGTCGCCGCCGGCGAGGCGCTCGGCATCGTCGGGCCCAACGGCGCCGGCAAGTCCACGCTGCTCAACCTGGTGACCGGCACCCTCCCGGCCGACGCGGGCACCATCCGCTTCGACGACACCGACGTCACCCGGATGCCGGCCGCCCGGCGTACGGCCCTGGGGATCGGGCGTACGTTCCAGGTCCCCCGCCCCTTCGAGGGGCTCACCGTCTTCGAGAACGTGCTGGTCGGGTCCACCTTCGGCGCGGGCACGCGCCGGAAGGAGGCCAACGCGCTGGCCTGGGAGGCGCTGGAGACCGCCGACCTGACCCACCTGGCCAACACCCGCGCCGGCTCGCTGCGGCTCCTCGACCGCAAACGGCTCGAGCTCGCCCGCGCACTGGCCACCCAGCCGCGGCTGCTGCTCCTCGACGAGATCGCCGGCGGCCTCACCGAGCACGAGCTGCCCGCGCTGATCGAGACCATCTCCGCGATCCGTGACGGCGGCACCGGGGTCGTCTGGATCGAGCACATCGTGCACGCGTTGTTGCAGGTCGTGGACCGGTTGATGTGCCTGGCTCAGGGCGACGTCGTCGCCACCGGCGACCCACGCGAGGTGATGGCCTCGGACACGGTCGCCGCCGTCTATCTCGGCTCCCCCGACCTGGAAAGCGACGCCCCGTGACCACTTTGCTCGAGGTCGACGCGATCGACGTCGCCTACGGCGACTTCCGCGCCCTGCACGGCATCACGCTCCGGGTCGCCGAGGGTGAGACGCTGGCCGTGATCGGCGCCAACGGCGCCGGCAAGTCGACGCTGCTGAAGACGATCGCCGGCCTGCTCCGCCCGAGCGCCGGCCAGATCCGCTTCGACGGCCACAACGTCTCCCACACCCCCGCCCACCGGCGGGTCCGCGAGGGCATCGCGCTCACGCCGGAAGGACGCCGGATCTTCGCCTCCCTCACCGTCGAGGAGAACCTCAAGGTCGGCGCGCACGGACGCCGACCCGGCCCGTGGAACCTCCAGACCGTGTACGACGCGTTCCCGCTGCTCGCGGAGAAGCGAACGCGCCGCGGAGCCCACCTCTCCGGTGGCGAGCAGCAGGCGACCGCCATCGGCAGGGCGCTGATGTCCAACCCGAAGCTGATCCTGCTCGACGAGGTCTCGCTCGGCCTCGCGCCCGTCGTGATCGCCGACATCTACAAGGCGCTCCCCACGATCGCCGCGAAGGGAACGACCGTGCTCGTGGTCGAGCAGGACCTCACCCAGGCGCTCACCGTCGCCGATCGGGTCCAGTGCCTGCTCGAGGGGCGCACCGTCCTCGAGGGCGCGGCGGCCGACGTCACCCGGGAGCAGGTGCAGGCGGCGTACTTCGGCGTCGGCGAGCAGGAGGTCGGCTGATGGACTGGATCAACGCGGTCCTCCAGGGAGTCCTGCTCGGCGGGCAGTACGCACTCCTCGCCTGCGGTCTGAGCCTCATCTTCGGGGTGATGCGGATCGTCAACCTCGCCCACGGCGTCCTCGCGGTCGCCTCGGCCTACCTCGCCTACTGGCTCGTCCAGCAGACCGGGATGCCGGCGTTCCTCACCATCGTCATCGTGATCCCGGTGCTCGCCGCGGTCGGCTACGCCATCCAGCGCGGTCTCTTCAACCCGGCGCTGCGCCACGGCGAGCTGTCGCCGCTGCTGGTCTCGTTCGGCCTGGCCGTCATCGGCGCCAACCTGCTCCAAGAGATCTTCACCGCCGACTCCCGCAAGATCTCGATCGGCACTCTGTCGACCGCGTCCGTCGAGCTCGGCGGCCTGCGGCTCGGTGTCTTCTCGCTGATCACGCTCGTGGTGGCGGTCGGCGTCATCGTCGGCCTGCAGCTCTACCTCTCCCACACCCGCATCGGCCGCGCCATGCGCGCGACCAAGGACGACCCCGAGGCGGCCACGCTCATGGGGATCGACGAGAGGCACATGTACGCCCTGGCCACCGCGATCGCGATCGGCACCGTCGCCCTGGCCGGTGTCTTCCTCGGCATGTCGACGCAGTTCAGCCCGACGTACGGGGATCTGGTCCTGATCTTCGCCTTCGAGGCGGTCATCATCGGTGGCCTCGGCTCGCTGTGGGGCACACTCCTCGGCGGCCTCGTGCTCGGCGTCGCGCAGACCGTCGGCGCCCAGATCGACCCGGCCTACGGCGTTCTCGCCGGTCACCTGGTCTTCCTGGTCGTACTCCTGTTCCGGCCCCAGGGCCTGCTCCCGAAGGCAGTCGTCGCATGAGCACTCTCGCCACCCAGGACCTCGCCAGAAATGACCTGAAGGTCGTACGCGGCGGCTGGCCCTCGCTCGCAGGTGGCGGCGTCCTAGCCGCGATCGTGGTGTTCCTGGCTGCGGCGCCGTGGTTCGTGTTCAGCCCGGGCGACGTGACCAACCTGGTCACCCTCTTCGCGCTGATCATCCTCGGCACGACCTGGAACCTGATGGCCGGCTACGGCGGGCTCGTCTCGATCGGTCAGCAGGCGTACATCGGTGCCGGCGGCTACGGCGTGATCAAGCTCGCCGACGTCATCGGGCTGCCGATCCCGGTGGCCGTCGTAGCGGCCGGCGTGGTCTGCGCCGCCCTGGCCATCCCCACCTCGTTCCTGCTGTTCCGGCTGGTCGGAGGCTACTTCGCGATCGGCACCTGGGTGGTGGCCGAGGTCTTCAAGCTGGTCACCCAGGAGCTTCCGGGCTTCGGTGGCGGCTCCGGCCTCTCGCTCACCGCCTTCCAGGGCGTCGACCGAATCACGCGGATCGCGACCGTCTACTACCTGGCGCTCGCGCTGGCTGTGCTCGTCGTGCTCGCGACGTACGCCCTGATGCGCTCGCGCGTCGGGCTCGGCCTGACCGCGATCCGTGACGACTCGGTGGCGGCGGCATCGCTCGGCGTCGCGGTGCGGCGCTCGCAGCGCGTGGTCTACGTCGCCGCCTCCGGTGGCGCCGGCCTGGCGGGCGCGCTGATCGCGGTCAACGGGCTGCGGGTCTCGTCGGACTCGATGTTCTCGGTTCAGTACACCGCCTTCATGATCTTCATCGTGGTCATCGGCGGGTTGGGGACGATCGAGGGTCCGATCCTGGGCGCGGTGATCTTCTTCGCGCTCCAGCAGCTCCTGGACTCCTACGGCACCTGGTATCTCGTCGCGCTCGGCGTGGTCGCGATCGCCGTCGTACTGCTGGCTCCGCGTGGGTTGTGGGGCCTGATGGCGCGTGGTCGCTATGAGGTCTTCCCGGTCGGTCACACGGTCCTCAGCCGATAGTCGGGGATCAAACGGGTCGCTCTACTCGCAAGTAACCGACCGATTCATCCCCGACTATCCACCGCTCTCCAGAGTTATCCACAGGGTTGTGCACAGGCGGGGGATTGTTGTGGATCGCAGGATGCCGGCTGCTGAGCCATCGGTGGGCGGCCTGAACTACCTGAGGGCGCTACTCGCGAGTAACATTGGTCGGGTGACCGAGACGAGCACCCCCACGACCACCCCCGAGGCGTACGGAATCGAGCGTGCCGAGGGCACCAGCTTCACGCTGACGGTGGTCCGTGCGGCGGACCCCGAGGCGCCGACGGTGCTAGTTGTGCCCGCGATGGGCATGCCGGCGGGCTACTACGACAAGCTGATCGCGGCCTTCGCGGAGGCGGGGATCAACGTCGGCCGGATGGAGCAGCGTGGCCACGAGGAGCTCGGCGGGCGCGTCGCCAGCTGGTCCTACGACTTCGGCTACGCCGACCTGGTCGACGACATCGCCGCTGCCGTCGACCGCCTCGGCGAGCTGATCCCGGCCTCGGCCGGTGCGGCGTACGTCCTCGGGCACAGCCTCGGCGGCCAGGCCGCCAGCGCCTACGCCGCGCTGCACCCCGACCGGGTCGCCGGCCTGATCTACGTCGCCTCGCAGACGCCCTACTGGCGCAACTACGGCCCGGGCTTCCTGGTCGCCAGCCAGGCGATGGGTCTCGTCGGCCGGGTCGTCGGCCACTTCCCCGGCAAGCAGCTCAAGTTCGCCGGGCGCGAGGCCCGCACCCTGATGAGGGAATGGGCCAGGTACGCCCGCACCGGCAGGCTCCGCTTCGGCAGCCCGGCCCGTGACATCACCTCGGCGATGCGCACGCTCGAGAAGCCCGCGCTGATCGTCTCCATCGAGGGCGACTGGCTGGCCCCGAGCGCGACAGTCGACGAGATCCACCGCCGGATGCCGGGGCTCGAGGTCGCCCGGGTCCACCTGGACGAGCCCGGCATCGACCACTTCAAGTGGGCCCGGAAGCCGGACTCGACGATCGCCGCCGTCCAGGAGTGGCTCGCGCGCTAGTCGCGTACGCATTTCCGCCAACCAGCGACCCCACCTTTGATGCGGCCCGAGCGGGCCGCAAGACTCGCCCTGAGGCTGCGATCCCACACCCCGCCGCGGTCTCGGAAAGGTGAGGAACATGCCAGTCTTCGACGACGGCCAGCAAGAGACCGAGGTCCCCGAGACCGAGGATGTCGTGACCACCGACGTCCTCGTCGTGGGATCCGGCCCGGCCGGCGCCTCCGCCGCGCTCTTCCTGAGTGAGCTCGGTGTCGACAACATCATGATCACGAAGTACCGCTGGACCGCGAACACCCCGCGGGCGCACATCACCAACCAGCGCGCGATGGAGATCTTCCGCGACCTGGGCATCGAGGAGCAGGTGCTGGCCGACGCGACGCCGCACGAGCTCGTCGGTGACACCGTCTTCTGCACGAGCATCGCCGGCGAGGAGATCGGCCGCATCCGCACCTGGGGCACCCGTCCCGACCGCGAGGCCGACTACCAGCTCGCCTCGCCGTGCCTGACCGTCGACATCCCGCAGACGTACCTCGAGCCGATCCTGGTCCGCAACGCGACCGAGCGCGGCACCCAGACGCGGTTCTCCACCGAATACCTCAGCCACACCCAGGACGACGAGGGCGTCACCACGATCGCCCGCGACCGGCTGACCGGCCACGAGTACAAGATCCGGTCGAAGTTCCTCATCGGCGCCGACGGCGCCCGCACCCAGGTCGGCGCCGACATCGACCTGCCGCTCGAGGGCGCGATGGACATCGCCGGGTCGATGAACATCACCTTCAGGGCCGACCTCTCCGAGCTCGTCGACCACCGCCCGTCGGTCCTCTACTGGGTCATCCAGCCGGGCTCGAACGTCGGCGGCATCGGCACCGGCCTGGTCCGCATGGTCCGCCCCTGGGACGAGTGGCTGATCGTGTGGGGCTACGACATCAACCAGCCGCCGCCGGAGCTGACCGAGGAGTACGCGGTCAAGGTCATCCGCGACCTGCTCGGGATGCCCGACCTGGAGCCGGACGTGACCGGATACTCGCTGTGGGGCGTGAACGAGATGTACGCGACCCACGCTCAGAAGGGCCGCGTCTTCTGCGCCGGCGACGCCATCCACCGGCACCCGCCGTCGAACGGTCTCGGCTCGAACACCTCGATCCAGGACTCGTACAACCTGGCCTGGAAGCTCGCCGCGGTGCTGCAGGGCTACGCGGAGACCTCGCTGCTGGAGTCCTACTCCGCCGAGCGTGCCCCCGTCGCCAAGCGCATCGTCACCCGCGCCAACCAGTCCGCGCGCGAGTTCGGTGAGCTCTTCGAGGCGCTCGGCGTGGTCGGCCTCGAGGGCGAGGAGATGGCCAAGGCCATCGAGGAGCGCAAGGCCAACACCCCCGAGGGTGCCGCCAAGCGCGCGGCGCTGGTGACCGCGATGGAGCGCAAGAACTACGAGTTCAACGCCCACGGCGTCGAGCTCGGCCAGTTCTACGAGTCCAACGCGATCGTCTCCGACGGCACCCGGCCCGCGCCGACCGACGACGAGGACCTCTACCACCGGATGTCGACCTCGCCGGGTGCTCACCTGCCGCACGCCTGGGTCGGCGACAACGTCGAGAAGCACGCGATGCTCGACCTCGCCCCCTACACGAAGTGGACGCTGATCACCGGCGTCGCCGGCGAGGCGTGGGAGGACGCGGCGGAGGCGGCCCGGACGAAGTTCGGGATCCCGCTCCAGACCGTCGTCATCGGCCCGGGCCGGCCGGTCACCGACCTCTACTTCGACTGGGCCAAGCTCCGCGAGGTCGAGGAGTCGGGCGCCCTCCTGGTCCGTCCTGACAAGCACATCGCCTGGCGCTCCATGTCGCTTCCCGAGGACCCCGGCGCCGCGCTGGGCGAGGCGGTCGCGACGCTGCTGGGCAAGGCCTGATCGTTCCGGTCGAGCGGGGGGATTCGATGAAGTTCACGCATGAGTCGCTGCCGCAGCGGGTCCGCTTCGCCACAGGCGAGGCGCCCGCTGCGGTGGCAGCTGAGATCGACGAGCTCGGCGCCCGGCGAGTGATGGTCATCGCCGGCGCGCGCGAGGCCGAGCTCGCCGCCCGGGTGACCGCCGACGTACCGGTCGCGCTGCACCACGACGAGGTCGTGATGCACGTACCGGTCGAAGTCGCCGAGCGGGCTCGTGAGCGGGCGACGGAATCCGCCGTCGACGCGCTGGTGTGCGTCGGCGGTGGCTCGACCACCGGCTTGGCCAAGGCCGTCGCGCTCACTACGGGGCTGCCGATAGTGGCGATCCCGACGACGTACGCCGGGTCCGAGGCGACCAACGTCTGGGGCCTGACCTCGGGCGAGACCAAGACGACCGGCATCGACGCCCGCGTCCTGCCGCGCGCGGTCGTCTACGACGCCTCGCTGCTGACCACCCTGCCCGGAGAGATGACCGTCGCCAGCGGCCTGAACGCGCTCGCGCACTGCGTCGACGCGATGTGGGGTCCGCGGGTGGACCCCATCGACCGGGTCAACGCGGCCGAGGGGATCCGGGGGCTCGCCACCGGACTGCCGCTGGTCGCGGCGAACTCCGAAAGCATCGAGGGGATCGAGCAGACCCTCTACGGCGCCTACCTGGCGGCGGTCTCGTTCACGTCCGCCGGCTCGGGGATGCACCACAAGATCTGCCACGTGCTCGGCGGCATGTTCAACCTGCCGCACGCCCAGACCCACGCGGTCGTGCTCCCGCACGTGCTCGCCTTCAACGCGCCGTCCGCCCCCGAGGCGGAGGCGCGGATCGCGGCGGCCTTCGGGGCGCCGAGCGCGGTCGCGGGCCTGGCGGAGTTGCGTACGACGCTCTCGGCGCCGAAGGCGCTCAAGGACTACGGCATGCCCGAGGACGGCATCGCCAAGGCGGTCGAGCCGATCCTGGCCGCGATCCCCGACAACAACCCGACCCCGGTCACCGAGGAGAACCTGACCGCGCTGCTGACCGCGGCGTGGGCAGGAGAGGAGAGCTGATGAGCGACGTACCTGGCGTATCGCCGGAACAGCAGGCGGTCGAGCAGACCCTGGTCGACACCGTCGTCGCGTCCTTCGACGCCTGCGAGGACCCGCGCCTGAAGGAGGTCATGGTCTCGCTGACGCGTCACCTGCACGCCTTCATCCGCGACGTACGCCTCACCGAGGACGAGTGGGGCGCGGCCATCGAGTTCCTGACCAAGGCCGGCCACATCACCGACGACGTACGCCAGGAGTTCATCCTCCTCTCCGACACCCTCGGCGCCTCGATGCAGACGATCAACATCAACAACCAGGCGTACGCCGACGCGACCGAGGCCACGGTCTTCGGACCGTTCTTCGTGGAGGACTCCCCGGCGATCGAGCTGGGCGGCGACATGGCGTTCGGTGCTCCGGGTGAGCCGTGCTGGGTCACCGGGACGGTGACCGGAACCGACGGGAAACCGCTGGTCGGAGCCAAGATCGAGGTCTGGGAGGCAGACGAGGACGGGCTCTACGACGTCCAGCGCGATGCGGGCGCGAGGGCCGCTCGGGCGCACCTGTTCACCGACAGCGAGGGCGGCTACCGGTTCTGGGGGCTGACGCCCACGCCGTACCCGATCCCCGACGACGGCCCCGTCGGCAAGATGCTGGCTGCGGTCGGGCGCTCGCCGCTGCGCGCCTCACACCTGCACTTCATGGTCACCCACGAGGGCTGCCGCACGCTGGTCACCCACATCTTCCCGGAGGGCGACCCGATCGGCTGGAAGGACACCGTCTTCGGGGTCAAGGAGTCGCTGATCAAGAGGTTCGAGCGGCAGGCCACCGGCACGCCGACCCCGGACGGCCGGGTCGTCGACGGCACTTGGTCGAAGGTGCGTTTCGACATCGTCCTCGCGCCCGCCGGCGCCTGAAACGTCCCTGGCGTGCTTCGGGCACAGGGGTGTTGCCCCGGCACGCCAGGGATCCCCTCACGGAGCTGGATGGACGATGTAGGTGAAGTCCTCGTGGACCAGGACGTTGCCGGCTGAGTCGGCGATCGTGAGGTGGTCGGTCACGCGGGAGTCGGGTGGGTACGGGTTGTGATAGATCGTCGTCTCGGTCCAGGTCGCGCCCTCAGGAACGGTCAAGCCGTTCACGTCGAGCCCGCCCGGCGGCGCCGGATGGTCCAGGGTGATCCGGAGGGTTCCGCGCACCCAGCCGTCCGTCCCCTCGGGCGTCAGGATCGGCTCGTTGACGGCGAACTTGTCGCCGGCCCGAAAGGGCCGGATCTCAGGTCGGACCTGCATCGTCCGCGCGGCGCTCTTACCGTTCCGGGTAGCCCTGATCGTCACGTTGAACGCGGGCAGCGTCCCGACCGCCGGCGCCTTCGTGACCGCCGTGAACGACGCCGTACGCCGCCCGGCCAGGACCCTGAGCGTGCCCGGGACCGTGACCCAGGTCGAGCTCGAGGTGAGGCTCACGGCCAGGGACGTCTTGGCGACGCAGTCGAGCGTGACCGTCCCGGTGGCCCTCTGGCCGGCGTGGACGTACGCGGGCAACGCCACCGCGGTGGGCACTGGCGTCGGGTAGCACGGGGTGACCGTGCGGACGAGTGTCGCTCGGCGTACGACCTGCCGGTAGACCGCCTTGACCCTGCCGCTGCTGCGCACCGTCGTGGGTGAGGTCCGGACGGTGACCACGCGCGTGCTCCGGCCGCCGGCGACATAGACGTACGCCGGGACCCGGATGCCCGTGCTGGCCCACAGCTGCACCTTGGCGCGCCGGGGAGTCCGGCAGGTGAGCCTGATCGTTGCGGTCGTCGACGCGCCTCCGGCCACGGTGCTCCTGGCGAGGGTCAGCGACTTGAGCGCCGGCCGGCAGGCCGCCTCCGCTGACGGCGCCGTCACCGCGGCAGGCACGTTGAGCGCCGCGACGGCCAGCGCGATGCCGAGGACGAGTCGGGCGAGACGGCGGGACATCTTCGGAACGTAGCGGGACCGCCGGTACGTGCTGCGCGCACGTACCGGCGGTCCCTCAGATCAGGTAGCCCTCCCGGCCGGGCTACTGCTGCGCGTCGGCGTCGGCCTGGGCGAAGTCGACCTGGAGCGATTCCAGGATCGAGGCGATGGTCTGCTCGGTGCTCGCCTTCTCGATCCCAGCCTCGTGGAGGATCCCGGCGCCGTCCTCGTACTCGAGCAGGGCGAGCAGGATGTGCTCGGTGCCGACGTAGGAATGCTCGAGCCGCAGGGCCTCGCGGAAGGTCAGCTCGAGCACCTTCTTGGCGTCGGCGGTGAACGGGATCATCTCGCCGACCTCGCCGTAGGGGTCCGGGGTGGCGGCCGTCGCCGCCGCGCGCACGGCGTCGAGGGTCACGTCCTGAGCCTTGATCGCGTGCCCCGCGACGCCCTCCGGCTCGGCGAGGAGACCGAGCACCAGGTGAGGTACGCCGGTCTCCGCGTTCGCGGCTTTCCGTGCCTCCCCCTGGGCGGCGACGACCACCGTGCGGGCACGCGGGGTGAACTTCGCGAACCCGGCGTTCGGGTCGAGCGACTGGTCGCCGGCCTTGGGGACGTACTTCTTCTGGGCCGCCTGCTTCGTCACCCCCATCCGGGTGCCGATCTCGGTCCAGGAGGCGCCGGAGCGGCGAGCCTGGTCGACGAAGTGCCCGATCAGATGGTCGGCCACCTCGCCCAGGTGCTCACCGACCATCATCGCGTCGGCCAGCTGGTCCAGGGGCTCGGTCCGAGCCTTCTTGATCGAGTCGATCAGGGTGTCGAGGCGTACGGCCTTGAGGGCAGGGTCTGCATCGCGGGGAGTCGTCATGCGTCAACTCTAGGTTGACGGAGCGACGGCGTCAACCTTTGGTTGACGGGGCCGGGTGGCTGTGGCGGAAATGCCAGCGGGCCGGTCATCCCTGTGGATGACCGGCCCGCTGCGTACGGCGTGTGTCAGTGGCAGTGGTTGGAGATCTGGATCATCTCGTCGCGCGGGACGACCTTGATCCGCTCGCGGCCCTGGGCCTCGCCGAGCGAGCGCTCGTGGTTGTCGAGCCGCTCCCAGCCCTCGATGGTGGTGAACTCGACGCCCTTGCCGGACAGGTGCTCGAGGACCGCCGCCGGCGAGCCGTGCTCGGCGGGCTTGAGCTTGTCGAGGTCGTGGAGGAGGTTGTCGATGGTCTCCTTGGCGTCGGACTTTGTGTGGCCGATGAGGCCGACCGGTCCGCGCTTGACCCACCCGGTGACGTACGTCCCGTTGATGTGCTCGCCGTTGAGGTCGAGCACTCGGCCGCCGGCGTTGGGGATGACGCCGTTCTCGCTGTCGAAGGGCACGTCGGGGAGCGCCTCGGAGAGGTAGCCGACGGCGCGGTAGACGGCCTGGACCGGGGTGTCGGTGAACTCGCCGGTGCCGGTGACGGTGCCGTCGCCGTTGTACTCGGTCTTCTCGCTGCGCAGCGCGACCACCTGACCGTCCTCGCCGAGGATCTCGACGGGGTTCTGCATCATGTGGATGACGATCTTGTGGGGCTTGTCGCCAGCGGGCGCCTCCATGTACTTCAGGAGGATGTCGGCCACCAGCTTGGTCGCCTTGTGACTCTGGATCGCCTTTTCCCCGGCCTCGTCGATCTCGAAGCCCTCCTCCTCGACGACGACGTCGACCGAAGGGGAGTGGGAGAGCTCGCGCAGCTCCATCGGGCTGAACTTGATGTGCGCAGGGCCGCGGCGGGCGTAGACGTGGACCGTCTTGGCCGGGTTCTTCTTCAGGCCCTGGTAGACGTTGTCGGAGATCTCGGTGACCAGCTGCTCGTCGGCGGGCTTGGCCAGCATGCGGGCGACGTCAAGCGCGACGTTACCGGCGCCCAGGACGGCGACCTCCTCGGCGTCGAGGGGCCACTCGCGCGAGACGTCGGGGTGGCCGGCGTACCAGCTGACGAAGTCGGCCGCGCCGAAGGACTGCGGCAGGTCGATCCCCGGGATGTCGAGCTCTCGGTCGGCCATCGCGCCGGTGGCGAAGATGACAGCGTCGTAGAACCGGTGCAGGTCGTCGAGCTTGAGGTCGGTGCCGAAGTCGACGTTGCCGATGAAGCGGATGCTGTCCTGGTTCAGGACGCGCTTGAGCGCCTTGATGATCTCCTTGATTCGCGGGTGGTCAGGAGCCACGCCGTAGCGAACCAGGCCATAGGGAGCAGGCAGACGCTCGATGACGTCGACGCGCGCACCAGGGTGCTCCTTCGTGAGGATGTCGGCAGCGTAGATGCCGGCCGGGCCGGCACCGACGATCGCAACGCGGATGTCACGCATAAGGGAGTTCAACCTTCCGTGGATGTACTAAGGCAAGCCTAAAGGGGGTCGTGTAACCCTCCGAATCCGTTCCACCAGGTGGTTACGCGGTCGTGCGTGGGTTTCACGCTCAATCCTAGAACGTGTTCTTGTTTTGGGTATGTCTGGGAACGTGATCTCGGACACGTACGGCGCGTCGGGGGTTGCTGTTCCGGGTGCTGGCTCTAGCGGTCAAGCCTTGTCGAGTCCTGGTTTGGTCTCGGGAAGTCGCGCTGAAGTGGCCGTGGCTTCGTTCAGTGTTTCGCCGCCGACCCTTGGTTTGATTGTTTCTCGATCGCGCGCCGCGTCAAGGACGGGCTTCGCCCGCCGCTTCGCAGTGGCCTTCGGCCATCCTTGACCCGGCGCGCGATCGAGAAAGATTTGGCCTGTATCGGGTCGGCGGCGAGGGTGTGGTGCAGCGGATTCAGTTGGGTACGGGTTTGGGGCTGTGGCTGGTCGTGTGCGGGCGGCTCGGTGCCTCGTGGGCGCCTATGGCAGTGGGCCGGACCTTGTGAACCGTTCACAAGCGGGCCGTCGCCTTGGCTGGACCCGGTTCGGTGCCTGGTAGGTCATGAGTTCACCACTGATCCGAAGAGCTCCCCACGGGCGCGGAGGTTCCCCACCCTCCGGAGCGTGGGGAACCTCCGCCGCAGTGGGGAAGTGTCTCCGCCAGTGGGGAAACGGCGTGTGTGAAGTCGAGAGTTGGCCGGCACGCTCATTTGGGCGCCGGGACGGACGGCTTCAGCGAGGGCTGAGCCCGGTCGACGGGGTGCCGCAAGGCCTGGCTGGCAGGGTCGCGGTCAAGTGATTCCTCGCCCGGCCGATTAGGGGCGGCGGGTGAACCGGATGGTGCCATCCGGTAATCGCTCGTGAACGTAGGCATGGTTGTGCGCCATGCGGTGATGATGCGGGCACAACAACGCCCCGTCCTTGAGATCTGTCTTCCCGCCGACAGCCCAGGGCTCTAGATGGTGGGCGTCGCACCACTCCGGTGGCATGTCACAGCCCTCGGCCTGGCAGCACTTCTGCTGCAACCGCATCGCCTTGCGCTGGATCGGCTGGAAGAACCTGCTGCCTCGACCGGCATCGAGGACCTCACCGTCACCGCCGAGGACCCACGGGATGATGGTCGCGTTGCACGCCATCCGCCGCGCCTCCGCCGCCGAGATGGTGGCACCGTTGGTGTCGTCGTAGCCCAGGGTCGCGATGCCGAGGTCTTTGCGGAGCTCCTCGAGGGAGATCACCACATTGATGGTGGTGGCGTCACCGCCGTGGCGGGGCAGCGCGGCGGGATCGATGGTCTCGAGGAGGCGGGCGAAGCCCTGGCCCATGAGCCTTTCCCACGGCGGCAGGGGCGCGCCCTTGGCGACGAGTTGTTGTCTGCGGGGTTGGGCGTAGGCCTCGACCAGTCGCTTGAATCTCATCCCGATCGAGGTCGGCAGGACGCCGTCGAAGCCGATGGTGCCGTCGTGGTTGTCCCAGACCCGTAGCGCGGTCTTTTGCTGGGCACGTTCTTCTTCAGCGAGGAGGGCTTTGGCTTCGGCGTCCTCGAACCGGACCGGGTCGACCTCGACCAGGATGCGCTTGCCGACGATGTGGAGCTCGTTGGCGGTCAGGCGGGTGGCGTAGTCGACCAAGAGCTCCTCAGCGAGGGTCAGGTCCTCAGCGCTGGCTTCCGGGTTGGTCTCGATCTTGTCGAGTGCCTTGGTGATCACCCGGGCTTTGTCCTGGGACACGACGCCCTCGGCGAGACCGGCAGCGACGAGGTCGTACTTCGCGATCCCGGCGGCGAGCTTGATCTGCGAGCGTGCCGAGGCTTTGTCGACCAGCAGTTCGGCGCGCATCCATGCGGAGGCGTCTTTGGAGCCGGTCTCTTCGGCGATGTCGCCGGCGGTGGCGAGTACTCGGAGCTTCAACGCGGCCAACCGCGCCTGGGCCCTTTCCAGCCGTTGCAGCCGATCCTTCTTCTGGCCGGTGCGCCAGTAGGCGGGATCCCTGGTCAACAGCTTGTCGAGGGAGGACTCGATGGTGTCCATCTCAGCGTCGATCGCATCGTCGGCGTCAGTGTCTCGGCGGTTCATGTCGCGTTCAAGACTCATCGCGTGCCCTCCCTTCAAACGGGTATTGTGATGGTCTGATTCTACGCCTTCACCTCTACATCGGCCATCTATTTTCGCAGGTCAAACCCAGTTTCGCAGTGAGCGAACGCCCTCGCACCTGTGGATAATAAGTGGCCCGAAGGGCCACCCCTTCACCCCATCAACACCATCTGTCCCAAACAAGAATCCGCTGCGCCACACCCGGGCCAGATCGAGAAGACCCTCCAAGAACGGGTCGGCGGCCCACCCCAACCCCGAAGAAACGGCGGGCATCCACTCCCCATAGGCCGCTCACAGCCACAAAAAACGACCACCACAGCCCCACCCCGAAGCGTGGTCGCCATGACCCAACTCCTCGACCCACCAACGGCAACATCGCCGACGAAGACAAGAAGCTGGCGCCCCACCCCCGAGCGCGCGTCGCTCATCGTTCTGCTGACCCTCACAGCAGCGGCGTACCTCTGGACGCTCTCGGAGTCCGGATACGCCAATCAGTACTACTCCGCCGCCGCACAGGCCGGCGGCGAGAGCTGGAAGGCGTGGTTCTTCGGGGCGCTCGACGCGAGCAGCTCGATCACGGTCGACAAGCCGCCGGCTTCGTTGTGGGTGATGGGCCTGTCCGTACGCCTCTTCGGGCTGTCCTCGTGGAGCATCCTGGTTCCGCAGGCGCTGATGGGTGTCGGGACCGTGGGGCTCGTCTTCGCCATGGTGAAGAAGGTCGCGCCGTGGCAGGCGGCGATCGCGGCGGGGGCGTTGACCGCACTGACGCCGGCGGCGGCGCTGATGTTCCGGTTCAACAACCCGGACGCGCTGCTGCTCCTGCTGCTGGTCGGTGCCGGGTTCTCGACGCTGAAGGCGATCGAGACGGGCAAGGGCCGGTGGATGGTGCTGGCCGGGGCGCTGCTCGGCTTCGGATTCCTGACCAAGATGCTGCAGGCGTTCCTGATCATCCCGGCGATCGCGGTCGTCTACCTGATCGCGGGCAAGGGCTCGTTCGGCAGGAGGGTCGGACACGGCATCGCCTGCTTCGTGGCGATGGTCGTCAGCGCGGGCTGGTACATCGCGATCGTCGAGCTCATCCCGGAGTCGTGGCGGCCCTACATCGACGGCTCGACCAGTAACTCGCTCCTCGAGCTGACGCTCGGCTACAACGGCGTCGGCCGGCTCAACGGCGGCGACTACGGCGGCCTCGGCAACGCCGGCTTCTCCAGCGCCGCCGGGATCCTGCGCCTCTTCCAGGGCGTCTCCGGCGGCATGGTCTCCTGGCTGCTCCCCGCCGCGCTGCTCCTCCTCGTCACCGGGCTCGTCCCGCTGCGCAAGACTCCGCGTACCGACCTGACCCGCGCGGTGCTGATGCTCAGCGGCGCCTCGATGCTCGTCACCGGGCTGGTCTTCTCCTTCATGGAGGGCATCTACCACGACTACTACGTGGTCGCGCTGGCTCCGTGGATCGCGATCACCGCCGTCGTCGGCGCAGTGATCATGTGGCGTGACCGCGACAGCCTCTTCGCCCGGATCACCCTCGCGGTCGCGATGGCCGGCAGCGCCGTGTGGGGTTGGGTGCTCCTCGGGCAGTCGGGCGAGCAGCCGTACGACGCTCTGCGCTGGCCCGTCCTGATCATCGGTCTCGGCGTCGCCGCCGCGTTCGTCTTCGCGGACAGGCTCACCCGCAGGGCTGTGGCGGCGGTCCTCGCGGCGGCAGCCGTGACCGTGGGCCTCGGGCCCGCGGCGTACGCGATCCAGACGATCGGCACCGCTCACACCGGCTCGATCGTGACGGCCGGGCCGTACGAGGGCGGCGGCATGGGCGGGATGCGCGGTGGTCGCCCTGGTGGTGCCGCCGGCGGCCCCGGTGCTCAGACCCAGAACGGCACTCCGCCGACCGGCCAGCCCCAGCAGATGCCCGACGGCATGCCCGGCGGCAATCCCGGCGGTATGCGCGGCGGCGGAATGATGGGCGGCGGCGCGGTCGACGAGGAGCTCGCCGCGGCAGTGAGCACCAACGCCGGCCACTACACCTGGGTGGCCGCGGCGATCGGTTCCCAGACCGCGGCCGGCCTCCAGCTCGAGACCGGCGAGGCCGTGATGGCGATCGGTGGCTTCAACGGCACCTCGAACAGCATCACGCTCGAGCAGTTCCAGGAGAACGTCGCCAACGGCGAGATCCACTACTTCATCGCCGGCGGCGGGATGGGCGGCATGAGAGGCGGAGGCGCCAGCGACGAGACCTCCAGCGCCTCCGAGATCAGCGCCTGGGTGACGGAGAACTTCACCGAGACCACGATCGGCAGCTCCACGGTCTACGACCTGACCGAGGCGACCGCATGACCGCGGACACGACACTCTCGAACGGCCTGCGGGTCGTCGACGAGAAGCGACTGCTGACGACGATCGACCTGGTGATCCCGGTCCACAATGAGGAGAACGGCCTGGAGGAGTCCGTACGCCACCTCGACGGCTACCTGCGCACCCTCCCCTACTCCACGACGATCACGATCGCGGACAACGCCAGCACCGACGGCACCTGGGAGATCGCGGAGCGTCTCGCGGGCGAGATCACCCGGGTCCGCGCGATCCACCTCGAGGAGAAGGGCCGCGGACGAGCGCTCAAGTCGGCCTGGTCGACATCCCGAGCGGAGGTGGTCGGCTACATGGACGTCGACCTCTCCACAGATCTGCGTGCCCTGCCGCCCCTGCTCGCCCCGCTGCTCTCCGGCCACTCCGATGTCGCGATCGGGTCGCGGCTGGCCCGTGGCAGCCGGATCGAACGAGGTCCGAAGCGCGACTTCCTCTCCAAGGGCTACAACCTGCTGCTGCGCGGGATCCTGTCCGCAGAGTTCACCGACGCCCAGTGCGGCTTCAAGGCGATCCGCCGCGACGTCGCTGAGAAGCTGCTGCCGCTGATCGAGGACGACAGCTGGTTCTTCGACACCGAGCTCCTCGTCCTCGCCTCCGAGGCCGGGCTGCGCGTGCACGAGGTGCCGGTGGACTGGGTCGACGATCCCGACTCGCGCGTCGACGTCTTCACGACGATCAAGGAGGATCTCGTCGGGATCCGTCGGCTGCTGTTCGGGCTGGTCAGCGGCCGGATCGACCTCAGCGGCGTACGTCCTCCCGGGCCCGTCCGGAGCCCGAGCCTGGCGGCTCAGGTGATCCGGTTCGGCGCCATCGGGGTGTTGAGCACACTGGCGTACCTGCTCCTCTACGTCCTCCTCCGCACCGCCGTCGGAGCGCAGGCGGCGAACCTGATCGCGCTCCTGCTGACCGCGGTCGCCAACACCGCGGCCAACCGCCGGCTGACCTTCGGGATCACCGCGCGGCAGGGCGCGGTGAAGCATCACGTCGCCGGGCTGGCCGCGTTCGGGGTCGGGCTGACCCTGACCTCGGGATCGCTCGGGCTCCTCCACCTGGCCGCGCCGACCCCCGCGCGAGCGTTCGAGATCGTCGTGCTCGTCGCCGCCAACGCCGCCGCCACGCTGATCCGCTTCATCGCCCTCAGGTGGGTGATGAGTCCGCGCTCGTGAGCCGCTGGGTGCCGATGACGCGGAGCAGCTCCAGCTTCTCCGCGGCATCGGTGCCCTCGGCCGGGAAGTAGGCGAGCAGCTTCACGTCGGCCTCCTCGGTGAGCAGGACCTCGCAGCGTACGGCGACCGTGCCGACCTCCGGATGGATGAACGTCTTCAGGTCGGCACGCCGTACGCCGACCTGGTGGCGCTCCCAGAGCCCGCGGAACTCCTCGCTCGCCGCGAGGAGGTCGTGCACCAGCGAGGTGATGTCGGAGTCACCGGCCCGCCGGGCGTACGTCGCCCGCAGATCCATCACATGGCTCGCCGACATCCGGTCCCAGTCCTCCCGCGGCGCCGGCCGGCGGTCGGGCTCGGTGAACCAGCGCCACATCATGTTGCGGCCCCGGCCGGGGCCGTCGGGCAGCGGCGGCAGTAGCGCGGTGGCGAGCGGGTTGAGCCAGGCGATCTCACCGATGTCGGTGTAGATCACGACGGGGATGTCGGTCAGACGCCGGGCGAGGGCGATCAGGCCGGGACGTACGTAATTCCCCGCCCGTCGCGCCGGCGGCGTCATCCCGGCGAGGTAGAAGAGGTGGTCGCGCTCGTCGAGATCGCACTGCAGCGCCCGCGCGATCGCGGAGAGCACCGACTCCGAGGGCGCCGACCCGCGCGCCTGCTCCAGTCGCGTGTAGTGGTCGGTCGAGACGCCGGCGAGCGAGGCGACCTCCTCCCGCCGAAGTCCGGGCGTACGCCGCCGCAACCCGTCCGGGAGACCGACATCTGAGGGCCGGAGCAGCTCCCGGCGACGGCGAAGGAAGTCGGCGAGCTCACGGCGGTCGGTCACGCTCTTCATCCTCCGTCGGTGGTGTCCGGTTATCCAGGGACGGGTCGTCCCTGGATGTGCCGTGCCTCCCGAGCACTCTTCGAGCGCCGCAGGCTGGACGTCATGACGACATTCAGCAGCCGACAGCTCGGCAAGAACGGTCCCACGGTCACCTCCCCCGCGCTCGGCGGGATGAGCCTCTCCGGCGTCTACGGCGCGGTCGACGACGAGGAAGGCGTACGCGTCATCCACGCCTATATCGACGCCGGCGGCACCCTGATCGACACCGGCGACTTCTACGGCGCCGGCCACAACGAGATGCTGATCGCCCGGGCGCTGCGCGAGCGCGACCGCGACGACGTGGTGCTCTCGGTGAAGTTCGGCGCACTGCTCACCCCGGTCGGGATGCCGGCCGGCTTCGACGCCCGCCCCGAGGCGGTCAGGTCCTCGCTGACCTACTCCCTCCAGCGGCTCGGCACCGACCACATCGACATCTACCGCCCCGCACGGCTCGACCCGCAGGTGCCGATCGAGGAGACCGTGGGCGCGGTCCAGGAGCTGGTGGAGGCCGGATACGTACGCCACATCGGGCTGAGCGAGGTCAGCGCCGACACGATCCGCCGCGCCGCCGCGGTGGCCCCGATCAGCGACCTGCAGATCGAGTACTCCCTGCTCAGCAGGGGGATCGAGACCAACGGCATCCTCGACACCTGCCGTGAGCTGGGCATCGGCATCACCGCGTACAGCGTCCTCGGCCGCGGCCTGATCGGCGGCAGCGGCGCCCTCGGCGGCTCGCTCGCTCTCATGCCCCGCTTCCAGGGCGACAACCTCGACCACAACCGCGCGCTGCTGATCACCCTGGAGGAGATCGCCGAGGCCAAGGGCATCACCCTGGCGCAGCTCGCGATCGCCTGGGTCGCCGCCCGCGGCGAGCACATCGTCCCCGTCATCGGATCCCGCCGGGTCAGCCAGGTCGAGTCGATGGCCGAGGCGAACGCGGTCGTGCTGGACGACGCCGACCTCGCCCGCATCGACGCCGCCGTTCCCGTCGGTGCCGCCCGCGGTGACCGCTACCCGACCCAGTTCATGGCGCAGCTCGACAGCGAGCTGTGAGGACGTGAGGAAGACCACAGGTATTGGACCGATACAACCGGACAAACCTGGTGTCCACCTGCTGATCTGCCCTACCGTTACCGGCCAGTAACCAGCACGGTGGGGTTCCGGACCCGCGCCGGTCATGAATCGGTCACGCGCTGATCGGCTGACCGGGATCCCACCATGCTGGAGACTGAAGACACTGCGCAGCTAGACCCAAGGAGTCGAGGATGCTCATCGGAGTGACCCGAGAGACGAAGCCCGGGGAGACCCGGGTGGCGGCCACCCCCGCGACCGTCAAACAACTGACCGGTCTGGGCTATGACGTCGTCATCGAGGGTGGAGCCGGAGAGGCGTCCAGCTTCAAGGACGAGGCGTACGCCGAGGCCGGCGCCCGCATCGGCACGGCCGCCGACGCGTGGGGTGCCGATCTGGTCTTCCGGATCAACGCCCCCTCGGTCGGCGAGGTCGAGCTGCTGAAGAGCGGCGCCACGCTGGTCGCCCCGCTGGCGCCGGCGCAGAGCGCCGAGCTCCTCGACGCCTTGGCCGCCCGCAAGGTCGACGCCTTCGCGATGGACGCGGTGCCGCGTATCTCGCGTGCGCAGTCGATGGACATCCTCTCCAGCCAGGCCAACATCGCGGGCTACCGCGCCGTGGTCGAGGCGGCCCACCACTTCGGCCGCTTCTTCACCGGCCAGGTGACCGCGGCGGGCAAGGTGCCGCCGGCGAAGGTCCTCGTGGCCGGGGCCGGTGTGGCCGGTCTGGCCGCCATCGGCGCAGCGAGCTCGCTGGGCGCGATCGTGCGCGCCACCGACCCCCGCCCGGAGGTCGCCGACCAGGTCAAGTCGCTCGGCGGCGAATACCTGAAGGTCGAAGTCGAGGTCGAGAAGTCGACCGACGGCTACGCGAAGGCGACGTCGGAGGCGTACGACCAGCGCGCCGCGGAGATCTACTCCGAGCAGGCCGAGGACGTCGACATCATCGTGACGACCGCGCTGATCCCGGGCCGTCCGGCGCCGAAGCTGATCACGGCGGCCGACGTGGCGAGCATGAAGCCCGGTTCGGTCATCGTCGACATGGCGGCCGCGATGGGCGGAAACGTCGAGGGCACCGTGAAGGACGAGGTCGTCACCACGCCCAACGGCGTCACGATCATCGGCTACACCGACCTCCCCGCGCGTCTTCCCGCGCAGTCCAGCCAGCTCTACGGCACCAACCTGGTGAACCTGATGAAGCTGGTGACTCCCGAGAAGGACGGCGTACTCGCCCTCGATCTCGAGGACCAGGTCCAGCGCGGCCTGACCGTCGTGCACGACGGCGGCGTGCTCTGGCCGCCCCCGCCGGTGCAGGTCTCCGCGGCTCCGGCCGTCGCCGCTCCCGCCGAGGTCGCGGTCAAGGAGGAGAAGAAGCCGCTCTCCGCGTCCGCCAAGCTCGCTCTGGTCGGCACCGGTGCGCTCGCCCTCTTCCTGCTCAACGCGGTCGCTCCGGCCGAGATCACCCGCCACTTCACCGTGCTGACGCTGTCGATCGTGATCGGGTTCTACGTCATCGGCCACGTGCACCACGCGCTGCACACCCCGCTGATGTCGGTGACCAACGCGATCTCCGGCATCGTCGTCGTGGGCGCCCTGCTGCAGCTCACCGTCGCTGACAACGTGGTGCTCGTGCTCGCGGGCATCGCCACGCTGCTGGCGAGCATCAACATCTTCGGTGGCTTCGCCGTGACCCGCCGCATGCTCTCGATGTTCCGGAAGGCCTGATCATGGATATCTTCTCGATCGCTGGTGCGGCCTACCTCGTCGCCGCCCTCCTCTTCATCCTGTCGCTGGCAGGACTGTCCAAGCACGAGACCGCCTCGCAGGGCTGGCTCTACGGCGTCGCCGGCATGGCGCTGGCGCTGGTCGCGACAGTCATCCAGGTCGTCGACGGCGGCACCACCACCGCGGTGATCGTCCTGGTCGCTGCTGTCGCGGTCGGCGCGGTCATCGGCCTGTGGCGCGCCAAGGTCGTCGAGATGACCGGCATGCCCGAGCTGATCGCGCTGCTGCACTCCTTCGTGGGTCTGGCCGCCGTCCTGATCGGCTGGAACGGCCACCTCGAGGCGGCCGCCGGCCACGGCCCTGCTGCTGGATCGGGTGGCGCCATCCACTCCGCCGAGGTCTTCATCGGTGTCTTCATCGGTGCGGTCACCTTCACCGGCTCGATCGTCGCCTTCCTCAAGCTCTCCGCGCGGATGAAGTCGGCCCCGCTGATGCTGCCGGGCAAGAACGTCATCAACATCGGCGCCCTGGTCGTCTTCGTGATCCTGACGGTCGTGTACGTCATCAACCCGACGCTCCCGCTGCTGATCGCGGTCACCGTCGTGGCGCTGGCGCTCGGCTGGCACCTGGTCGCCTCCATCGGCGGCGGTGACATGCCGGTCGTGGTCTCGATGCTGAACAGCTACTCCGGATGGGCCGCGGCCGCCTCCGGCTTCCTCCTGGGCAACGACCTGCTGATCGTCACCGGTGCCCTGGTCGGCTCCTCGGGTGCGTACCTCTCCTACATCATGTGCAAGGCGATGAACCGCTCGTTCATCTCGGTCATCGCCGGTGGGTTCGGCATCGAGGCCGGTCCGTCCGGCGACGTCGACTACGGCGAGCACCGCGAGATCAACGCCGAGGACACCGCCGAACTCCTCGCCGGCGCCTCCTCCGTCGTGATCACCCCGGGCTACGGCATGGCCGTCGCCCAGGCGCAGTACCCGGTCGCCGAGCTCACCCGCATCCTGCGGGACAAGGGCGTGGACGTACGTTTCGGCATCCACCCGGTCGCCGGCCGTCTCCCGGGCCACATGAACGTGCTGCTGGCCGAAGCCAAGGTGCCCTACGACATCGTCCTGGAGATGGACGAGGTCAACGACGACCTGGCCGAGACCGACGTCGTCCTGGTCATCGGTGCCAACGACACCGTGAACCCGGCCGCCGCCGAGGACCCCACCAGCCCGATCGCCGGCATGCCCGTCCTGCGGGTCTGGGAGGCCAAGAACGTGGTCGTCTTCAAGCGGTCGATGGCTGCGGGCTATGCCGGTGTGCAGAACCCGCTCTTCTTCCGGGAGAACTCGCAGATGCTCTTCGGCGACGCCAAGGCCAAGGTCGACGAGATCGTCAACGCTCTCGCCCGGGTGCCCGCCTGACCTGGACAAACTGCACCTGACCAGCGGAAACGTGACGCAAGTCTCGCCCTGGTGAATTCTGCACGGCCCGGGCACGACACACAGAATGAGTGTCGTGTCCGAGCCGTTTGCAGACTCCCTCGAGTCGATCCGCGTCCCCCATACGTTGCTGGAGGACGCGCTCGGCTACGTGACCAGCATCGTGGTGACCTCGCTGGGCCTCTACCTGATCCAGTCGGTCGGCGCGGTGACCGGCGGCACCGCCGGCCTGAGCCTGCTGGTGAGCTACTGGACCGGGCTGCCGTTCGAGGTGCTGTTCGTCCTGGTCAACCTGCCCTTCTTCGGACTCGCGCTCTCCAAGAAGGGCATCGGGTTCACCCTCCGGTCGCTGGGCTGCGTCATCGCGGTCTCGGCGATGACCCGGGTCCACGCCGACCTGCTTCCGCTCGACGGCCTCGACACCGTCTACGGCGTCGTGGCCGGCAACCTCCTCGTCGGCCTCGGGCTCCTGGTGATCTTCCGGCACGGCGCCTCGCTGGGCGGGTTCAACGTACTCGCCCTGCTCCTGCAGGAGCGGCTCAACATCCGGGCCGGGTACGTCCAGATGGGCCTCGATGTCAGCGTCATCCTGCTCGCGCTCTTCCTCGTCTCGCCCGCGACCGTCCTCCTCTCCGCGCTCGGCGCGGTCGTCCTCAACATCATCCTGGCCTTCAACCACCGGCCCGGCCGCTACCTCGCCTGAGACGTTTGTCTGCCAAGTCGGTAGACATTGCAGAATAGAGGCATGACTGCCGCGAAGCGCGCACCCCAGGCCGGCGCCGAGGACCTGACCGAGCACCTGCGTGACCGCTGGTCGGTGAGTGTCTTCGACCCGGCCCACGAGCTCGCCGACGCCGAGATCAGGCTGCTTCTCGAGGCGGCCCGGTGGGCGCCGAGCGCGGGCAACAGCCAGCCGTGGTCGTTCCTGGTCCTGCCCCGAGGATCGGCCGGGCACGCGACGTTCGTGAGCCATCTCTCGCGCGGCAACTCCGGTTGGGTGCCGCGGGCCTCGGCGGTGTTCGTCGCGGTCTCCCAGGTCGGCGTGGGCCCGGACGGCAACGGCCCGAAGTGGTCGGACTACTCCCACTACGACCTCGGTCAGGCGGCCGCGCACCTGACCGTCCAGGCTGCCTCCCTCGGCCTCTCCTCCCACCAGTTCGCCGGGTTCGACCACGATGCCGTGGCCGCGACCTTCGGCGTACCGGACTGGTGGAAGGTGATGACCGGGATCGCGGTCGGGCGCCACGGCGACCCCACGGAGGTCGACCCGCGCGACGCCGAGCGGGAGGAGCGCGAGCGCATCCGGCGGCCGCTCGAGGAGACGGCCTTCGCTGACAAATGGGGTACGCCCTGGGCGTGATGCCCCGTGCGTGCGTCCCAGAAGGCCATTAAAAAGGACGTACCCGACGGGGCATCGGTCTAAGGTTCGTGGGTGGAGAACGGTCAGGGAGCAGGTCGGCTCCGGCGCGTGACGGCAGGTCTGTTCGTGCTGGGGATGCTGGGTGCTGGGCTGGTGACGACCGCGCCGGCCGCCGTCGCGGCGCCCAACGACGGTGTCGGTGAGTCCTCGCGCACCCGCTACGTGCTCGACGAGAAGGCCCAGACCGTCAAGGTGAAGGCCGAGGTCACGGTCACCAACCAGCAGCCGAGCACGGCCACGACCTACTACTTCCTGACCGGTCACGCGATCCCGATCCCGGCCGGGGCGACGAAGGTCAGGGCGACCAGCAACGGCGCGACGCTGCCGGTGAGCAGCGAGAAGATCAAGGGCACCGGTCTCGCGGTGGTGACCGTGTCCTTCCCAAACCTCTACTACGGCAAGTCGCGCACGATCACCTGGACGTACGAGCTGAAGGGCGCCCCGATCCGGGCGAAGAAGAACCACACCCGGATCGGCGAGGGGTACGCCGTCTTCCCCGTGATCGGCCTCGGTGACGACGGGCAGGTGAGCGTTGACGTCGTGCTGCCGAAGTCGATGACGTTCACCGCCTCCTCGGGCGACTTCACCAAGCGGACCAAGGGCAAGACGACGACCTGGCACTCCGAGGGCGACTTCGTCGACGCCGGCGTCTCCGCCCGCGACCCGAAGGCCTTCGACGAGAAGAAGATCAAGATCGGCGACACGAAGCTGTCACTGCAGAGCTTTCCCAAGGACAAGGAGTGGATCGACTTTGCCGAGAAGCGGGTCACCGAGGGCATGCCGGTGCTGGAGGAGCTGACCGGCAACGAGTGGCCCGGTGGGCTGGAGACGATTCGTGAGGACGGTTCTGCGGAGGCGGTCGGCTACGCCTGGTTCGACTCCGACGCCGACGAGATCGTCGTCTCCGAGGACCTGGACACGGCGATCCTCTACCACGAGATGACCCACGCCTGGATCAACCCCGACATCGTCGAGGGCCGCTGGCTGAGCGAGGGCCTGACCGAGCTCGTCGCCCAGCACGCGACGAAGCAGGTCGGCGCCAAGGGGCAGAAGTACGGCAAGGTGAAGCGTCGCAGCAAGGCCGCGTTCCCCCTCCTGACCTGGGATGCCGAAGGCTGGAGCCAGGAGAAGGACGAGTACGGCTATCCGGCCGCCTACACAGCCGTCTCAGCCATGCTCTCGGACCTCTCCGAAGAGGACCTGACCCATGTGGTCGACGACGTCTACGACGGCCGCACCGGTTACGACGCCGCCGATGACGAGATCACCAGCGGTCCGGTCGACTGGCGCCTCTTCCTCGACATCGTGCAGAAGTACGACACCGACGCCTCCCCGGAGAAGCCGCTGAAGAACTGGGTGCTCACCCGCGCCGAGTCCAAGCAGCTCGAGCCCAGGGCCGAGGCCCGCAAGACGTACGCCGAGATCGACCGCGTCAACGGCGAGTGGCTGCCGCCGCTGGGACTCCGCGACGTCATGGCGGCATGGACCTTCGAGGACGTGGACGGCGTCGTGGGCCTGATAGGTGAGGCGAACGCCGATGCCGCTGCCGTCCAGGAGGCGGCCGAGAAGGCCGATCTGCCGGTGCCGGCCGCGGCGAAGGAGGCCTACGAGGGCGCCAACGAGGACGACCGCTATCGCGAGCTCGCCACCACGCTTCCCCGCACCGCCGAGGTGATCACCGAGGTCGGTGAGGCGACGGCCGACGTCGAGGGGATGCAGAACCCGCTGACCGAGCTCGGTGAGTTGGTGCTGTTCCTCGACGTGGGCGCGGCCAGCGCGCGAGCCGACCTGAACAACGGCTATCTCGAAGACGCCTCGGCCACCGCGGCCGGCGTACGCGCCCGGGCGGACTGGGCGCTGGCCGTCGGACTCGTCGCGCTGATCGTGCTCGTTGCCGGGGCGTACGCAGCGTTCCGGGTGCTTCGCAGCCCGTGGGCGCGACGCCGGCGCGAGGCTCGCCGGCTGCGGCGGGCGAACCGCAAGGCGTTCCTCGCCCAGGTCAAGCAGACGAAGAGGGCGGGCGCTCCGTGGGATCGACCGGCTCCGCCTCCGCCACCAGTCGGCCCACCACCAGGCGGTTCGCCGCCCGCCGGTTCGCAGCGGTCAGTCGGTGGCGAGCTCTTCGGCGTACAGCGCGGCCCCGACGGCCCCCGCGGTGTTGAGCAGTTTCGCCGGGATGATCTCGGTGTCCAGGTCGAGCAGCGGCAGGAATTCCGCCGCCTCCTTCGAGACCCCTCCGCCGACAAGGAATAGGTCGGGCGAGAAGAGCATCTCCAGGTGCTGGTAGTACCTCTGCAGCCGCTTGGCCCAGTGCTTCCAGGAGAGATCCTCGCGCTTGCGGGCGATGTTTGAGGCGCGGGTCTCGGCGTCGTGCCCGTCGAGCTCGAGGTGACCGAGCTCGGAGTTGGGCACGAGCACGCCGTCGTAGAGGAGCGCTGAGCCGATCCCGGTGCCGAGCGTGGTCATGATGACCAACCCGCGGCGGCCCTTCGCGGCGCCGTAGCGGACCTCCGCCAGGCCGGCGGCGTCGGCGTCGTTGACCACGTGGACGTCGCGCCCGGTGGCCGCGGTGAAGATCGCGTCCGCGTCGGCGCCGATCCAGGACTTGTCGATGTTGGCAGCGGAGTGGACCACCCCGTGACGTACGACGCCGGGAACGGTCACGCCGACCTTCCCGTCGTAGTCCGGGAACTGGGAGAGCAGGTCCACGAAGATCTCGGCGATGGCGTCGGGGGTGGAGCGTTCGGGTGTCGGGATGCGTACGCGTTCCTCGGCGAACTCGCCGGTCGCGAGATCGATCGGGGCACCCTTGATGCCCGTGCCGCCGAAGTCGATGCCAAAGGGCAGGCTCGTCGTCATGACCCCATCCTATTTACAACCCTCGACGTGACGTACGACACTTGACAGATACGACCTGTTTGTCAATCAGGTGTCAAGGGGGACGACGATGGATATCGCCAACAGCACGGTGCCCGACGGCTCGACCGAACAGTGGCGCGACAAGAAGCGCTACCTGTGGCTGCTGGGCCTGGTGGTGCCGCTCCTCGGGTTCATCGCGATCGGCGGCTGGCATCTCACCGACGTCGGCGCCTTCCTGTGGACCGGACCGATCATCATCCTGATCGTCGTCCCGGCGATCGACCTGTTCGCGGGGCTCGACCAGTCCAACCCGCCGGACGACATGATCGAGGCGCTGGAGAACGACAGGTACTACCGCTGGATCGTCTACTCCTACCTCCCGCTGCAGTACGCCGTCTTCATCGGCGGCATGGCCATGGCCGCCCACGGCGCTCTGGACGGTCACACCCTGAGCATCATCGACCGGGTCGGGCTGGCGATCTCGGTCGGCTGCATCGGCGGCATCGGCATCAACACCGCGCACGAGCTCGGCCACAAGCGCGAGGACGTCGAGCGCTGGCTCTCCAAGGTCGCGCTCGCACAGAGCTTCTACGGCCACTTCTACATCGAGCACAACCGGGGCCACCACGTCCGCGTCGCGACTCCCGAGGACCCGGCCTCGGCCAAGGTCGGCGAGTCCTTCTACACCTTCTGGCCCCGCACGGTCGCGGGATCGCTGAAGAGCGCCTGGCGGCTGGAGAAGAAGAGGTACGCCCGCCGCGACCAGCACCCGTTCCGGATCGGCAACGACGTACTCAACGCCTGGCTGATGTCCGCGGTGCTCTGGGGCGGACTGATCGTGTGGCTCGGGCCGGTGGTGATCCCGTTCCTGCTGATCCAGGCCGTCGTCGGGTTCTCGCTACTCGAGGTGATCAACTACATGGAGCACTACGGGATGCTGCGCCAGAAGGTCGGCCGACGCTACGAGCGCGTCGACCCCAGCCACTCCTGGAACTCCAACAACATCGCCACCAACGTTCTGCTCTACCACCTGCAGCGCCACAGCGACCACCACGCCAACCCCGTACGCCGCTACCAGACCCTGCGTGACTACAAGGAGTCTCCGGTGCTGCCGACCGGCTATGCCGGGATGATCCTGCTCGCGATCCTGCCTCCGGTCTGGCGCCGGGTGATGGACCCCAGGGTGCTGGCGCACTTCGACGGCGACATGTCGCGGGCCAACATCCTGCCGCGCAAGCGGGACCGGATCCTGGCGAAGTATCCGCCGCTCGCCGCCGACCAGGCCGAGGCCGGCGACGACACCGTCGCCCAGGTCGTCGCGGCCGAGGTGCTGGCCGCCCGCTGCCCCGGCTGTGGCTACACCTACCGCGTCGAGGAGGGCAACGAGGCCGAGGGCTTCGCCGCCGGGACCGCGTGGGCCGACGTACCCGACGACTGGTGCTGCCCTGACTGCGGCGTACGAGAGAAGGTCGACTTCGTGCCGCTGGCCTCGGACTCGGTCGAGTCCTAGGCCAGCGGCACGAGACGAAGAGCGTCAGCTCTTGACGAGCTCCGGCTCACGCGGCTTCTCCGCGTAGTGGTCGGCGAGGTAGTGCCGCTCCAGGCTCTCGCCCTCGACATCGACGTTCGGGAGGATCCGGTCGAGCCACTTCGGCAGCCACCAGGCCTTCTCCTTCATGAGGTACATGAGGGTCGGGATCAGGAGCATCCGGACCACGAAGGCGTCGAAGATGACCGCGGCCGAGAGCGCGAAGCCCATCGACTTGATGATCGGGTCGTCCATCAGGATGAAGCCCGAGAAGACGGCGGTCATGATCAGCGCGGCGGCCGTGACGACCCGGGCCGAGTTGCGGAACCCGTCGACGACGGCCTCCTTGTAGGAGGCGCCGTGGACGTGCGCCTCGCGGATCCGGGTCACCAGGAAGACCTGGTAGTCCATCGCCAGCCCGAACACGAGCCCGATCAGGAAGATCGGGATGAAGCTGACGATCGGCTGGCCCTCGAAGATGCCGAAGGCGCCCTCCTGGAAGATCGCCACGGTCGCGCCGAGGGTCGCCAGGACCGACAGCAGGAAGCCGAGGGTCGCGGTCAGCGGCACCAGGATCGAGCGGAAGACGAGCATCAGCAGGATGAACGCCAGCCCGATCACGATCGCCAGGTAGGGCAGCAGCGCGTCGTTGAGCTTCTCGGAAATGTCGGACATGATCGCCGACGTTCCGGTGACCGCGAGGTCGGTGCCGGTCTGCTCCTCGACGGCGCCCTCGCCATCGCGCAGCTCGCCGAGCAGCTCCTCGGTCTTCTCGTCCTCCGGGGACGTCTCCGGTTCGATCAGGATGACCGCGCCGTTGTCGTTGCCCTGGGGCGGGATGACCTTGGCCACCCCGTCGAGGCCCGCGGCCCACTCGGCGACGTCGGCGTAGGCCTTCTGCTTGGCCGCGGTGTCACCGGACATGTCACGCGCGTCGACGACGAGCATCATCGGGTCGAGGCGCCCGGGGCCGAACCCCTCGACGACCAGCTCGACCGCCTGGCGGCGCGAGCTGTCCTCGGGCGCGGTGCTGTCGCTTGGCATGCCGAGGTGAAGGTCCTTGAACGGGATCGCCAGGGCCCCGAGGCCGATGACCGCGATCAGCACCCAGAGGATCGGTGCCTTGCCGATGAACCGGGCCCAACGGACACCGTTGTTGAGGATGCGACCGTTGGCCTCGCGCTTGGGGTTGTAGCGACGTACGTTCAGGCCGAAGGCCTTCGACTTGAGCAGGCCGAGGATCGCCGGGAGCAGGGTCAGCGCGACCAGGACGGCGACGACGACGGTGACGGCTGCGCCCAGGCCCATGGCCGTCAGGAACGGGATCCCGACGACGCTGAGCGCGGCGAGGGCGATCACGACCGTCAGGCCTGCGAAGACGACCGCCGAGCCGGCGGTGCCCACGGCGACGCCGATGGCCTCCTCCCGATCGTCGGTGTGGTCGAGCTCGCTGCGGTAGCGGGACAGGATGAACAGCGCGTAGTCGATCCCGACCGCCAGGCCGATCATCGTGGCGAGCATCGGCGTGGTCGAGGAGACATCGGTGAACGCGGTCAATGCGGTGATCCCCAGCGTTCCGATCGCGACGCCGACGCCGGCGGTGATGATCGGAAGGCCGGCGGCCACGAAGGAGCCGAAGGTGATCACCAGGATGAACAAGGCGATGATGATGCCGAACAGCTCGGCGCTCGCACTGCCCATCTCCTGGACCTGCATGCCCTGGCCGCGTGCCTCGACCTGAAGGCCGTCCTTGTTCGCGTCCTCGATGACGTCGGTGACCTCCTCCTGCATCTCAGGCGTCACCTCGGTCGCGTCGACGTCCTCGAACTCGGTCGAGATCAGACCGATCCGGCCGTCCTCGGACAGCGTCGGCTGAGCCTGGAGCTGGCCGAGCAGCATCTGCTGCGCCTGCTGGGTCGTCACCGGCTGCCCGCTCTCGGCAGACATCGCCTTCGCGTATCCAGGGGCGGCTGCCTCGGCCTGTTCCGGGGTCCAGATGTAGGAGATCTGGTCGGGTACGTCATCGAGCGCGGCGAGGTTCTGGGCGAGCTCGGCGACGGCCTTCTGGTTCTCGGGTGTCGTGAGCGTCTCGCCCTCGGGAGCGGCGACGACGACCTCGATGGAGGCGGCGTCGAGCACCGACCCGCCCTCGGTGCCCATGATCTCGGGCAGGTCCTCGGCAGCCTCGACCGACTCGAGGCCGGGCATGGTGAAGGTGGTGGTCATGGGCTTGGACATCGTGGTCGCCACGGCGCCGATACCGATGATGGCGATCATCCAGACGGCGACGAAGACCGGCCACCGCCGGTAGGCGGTCTTTCCGAGTCGATAGAGCAGCTTGGCCATTTCGGGGGTCCCCCTGGTCAGTGGTTCAGAACAGATCGACGAGGTCGTCGAAGATCCGGGTGAAGTGGTCGGCGACGGTGCCGGCCGAAGGATTGGCGAGGTAGGCGTCGAGCGAGGCGTTGAAGACCACGATCACGAGATGCAGGACGACGCCCGCGAGCTCGGGAGTCATCTGGTCGCCCTCGCGCTCGGAGATGACCTCTGAGAAGTGAACGGCTATCTGCTCGAAGCGAGTGCGTGCCGCATCGAGCACCTGCCTGTCGGTGGCGAGGATGTGGCGGATGAGCACGAGCTCGTCGTGGTCGATGGGCTCGGCGTCGAGCACCGTACGCACCAGCGCGCCGAGATCGCGGCCGACATGGCCGGTGGGGCCGCCGCTGAGGAAGGCCTCGAGCAGCTCCGGGTCGGGCTCCTGCTCCGGGCCGAGGACGGCGTCCATCTTGCTCGGGACGTGGTTGAACAACGTACGCCGCGAGACACCGACGCGGTCGGCGAGATGCTCCATGGTCCAGCCGTCGAAGCCGAACTCGTCGGTCATCTCGAGCGCGGCCCGGTGGATCGCCGCCGCGGTCTTGTTGAGGCCCCGCATCATGACGTTGCACTTTCTCTCACAGAGTGCATTCTTGCACTACGGGGGTATTGGGTGCAAAACAATGTGGCCGGGTTCACCTGCGCCGTCATCCACGCGGAAGCGAAGCCGTAGACTTTGCCTTCATGGCGGCCGGCGTACCTGAAACCACCCGACAGCGGATCCTCGATGCCGCCGTCGAGATGACCACCGAGACCGGGTGGGCGAGCGTGACGATGTCCCGCATCGCCCAGCGGTGCGGAGTCAGCCGGCAGACGGTCTACAACGACATCGGCGCCAAGCCGGCCCTGGCGAAGTCGCTGATCCTGCGTGAGCTGGAGCAGTTCCTCGCGGTCGTGAGCACGGCCTTCGACCAGGAGGACGACTTCATCCGGGCGATCCGCCAGGCGACGTACGGCGTCCTCGACCGCGCCCAGGACAACAAGCTGCTGCATGCGGTCGTCTCGGCGACCCACGGTGCCGACACCGAGCTGCTGCCCTACCTCACCAGCCACAGCGAGGGACTGCTGGGCTATGCGACCGAGCTCATCCACGAGCACGTCGAGAAGTTCGAGCACGGGCTGACCGACGACCAGGCGGACACCGCCATCGAGATGACCGTGCGCGTGGTCCTCAGCCACGTCATGCAGCCCACCAAGTCACCCGACGAGACCGCCGACGACATCGCCTGGCTGATCTCGCGGGTCCTGAACGGCTGAGTTACCAGCGAGTTGGGTGCTTACCAGGCCTCGCCTAACCTTCCTGCGGGGAGGTAGATGGATGCGTAAGGTCTCGTGGAGAGCGGCTGCGGCAATCGGCGTGGTGCTCGTGGTGACCCTGGCCGCCTGTGCGGGTGAGCCGTCGAAGCCGGCCTCGCCGAGCGGCAGCGGCAGCGGCAGTCCGAGCGCCAGCGGCGCCGCGAAGGACGAGAGTCCGGTCGCCGACCCGTCGCACGCCGTCGACATCCCCGGCAAGCGCGAGGGCACGCTGCACTCCACCGACCTGCTGATCCTCTCCGAAGACACCCTCTCCTCCGGCGACGTCAAGAAGATCCGCGGTCTCGACGGGGTCTCCGGCGTCGAGCAGATCTCGATGGCCCAGGTCAGCGTCGAGGGACGGCTGGTCAAGGTGGTCGCCGTCGACCCGTCGACCTACCGCAACTTCGCCCCCTTCCAGAGCGCCGACTCCGACGAGGTCTGGCAGCGCGTCGCCGGCGGTGAGGTGGCGATCGACCCCGAGCGCCAGGACGAACTCCCGGCCGACAAGGACGGGTTCGTGAGGCTGGGCTCCAAGAAGGACGCCACCTCGGTCCACGTCGGCGCCTACGCTCCCCAGCCGCCGGGCCTCGCCGCCGCCGTCGTCAACCACAAGTGGGGCGAGGAGATGGGCATGGAGAAGGGCAACGCGCTCATCGTCTCCACCGCCGCCATCGCCCCCAACCGGGTCGTCGAGCCGATCCAGAAGGTCGTCGGCTCCGACGCCTCGGTCCAGCGCCTCGACGTCGTCGCCCGCGCGGGCCTCGACCCCAACGCTCCGCAGAAGGCGTACGTCGTCGGCACCGTCGCCGAAGCCGTCGGCAACTACACCTATCGGGCCAACGGCGACGGCACCATCACCCCGGCCTCGAGCTGGGTCAGCTCCCACATCGTCACCGCCCAAGTGCCGATCCTCGGCTCGGTGACCTGCAACAAGGTGATGATCCCGCAGCTGCGCGCCGCCCTGCAGGAGGTCGTCGACCGCGGCCTGGCCAGGAAGATCAATCCGTCGCAGTACGCCGGCTGCTACTACCCCCGCTTCATCGCCAACACCACCCAGCTCTCCAACCACGCCTTCGGCACCGCCGTCGACCTCAACACCGCCGGCAACCAGCGCGGCACCGTCGGCGAGATGGACCGCACCGTCGTCGCCATCTTCGAGCGCTGGGGCTTCACCTGGGGCGGCAACTGGAAGTGGACCGACCCCATGCACTTCGAGATGAACCGCATCGTCAAACCGGGCTGATCCACTCCGCGGGCAACGCAACTTCCGCGCGCATGCGGGATTCTTGCGTCGCCCGGCCGCGTCTCCTCGGTGAGAACCCCGCACATGCGCGGATCTTGCATCGTGGTGTCAGGTCCAACCGGGGAAGTGTGCTTGCCAGGCGTCGGAGAGCGACTTCGGCACACCTGGTTCGCCGCTGAGTAGCAGTACGCGGTGAATCCGCTCCAGAGTCCGCCCCGGCGACCTGTAGATGTCCTTGGCGACGAAGACCAGGATGCGCCATTGGTCGTCGTCGATGGCCTCGCGCCGCTCGAGATCGGCTTCCCACTGCTCGATCCGTTCCACGTGCTGACGACCGTCGTACTCGATGATCGTCTTCGACCGTCGATAGGAGAGGTCGTACTTGCGGCGCTCGAGCTCGTTTCCGACGAGCAGGTTGACCTCGGGTTCCGGAAGCCCGGCCAGGACGATCAGCAGACGCAACCGGGTCTCCATCGGGGAGTCGACCCCGTTGCGTACGTAGCCTGCGGCCGTCCGTGCGAGCGCAGCGCCAGGGCCGGAAGCATCGGCGCAGAACCTCCTCAGGTCGTCCAGCTCGAGCATCCCCTTGCGAACCATGTGGTCGCCGACAACGACGAGATCGACCAGCGTCAAGGTGGTGGCGAGCTCCACGAAGACCTGCTTCGGAGCCGACACCCGTACGCCGCGGACCAGCTGGACCCAACCCTTCTTCGTCAGATGGCAGGTGACGTCCTTGCGACCACGGCGGCGCTGGCGCTCGACGACGGTCACATGTTCGCCGGGGAGCGCCGGGATCGGCAGGCCGAGCACTCGCGCGGCCGTGGCGTGGCTGGCCCACGCCTTCTCGCCGAACGGCAGCAGCGCGGCCTCGGCGATGAGCGTCGGCGTCACCTCGACCGAGGCGGAGACGTAGATGCCGTGCAGGAGTCGCTTGTAGGCCGGCGTACGCAGCTCCTTCCCGATCCCCGTCGCAACCGCCGATGCGCGGAGGAACGGCCGGGTGGGGTCGAACGCCACCGCTGAGTCCTGGTCAACAGTCATGGCGCAACGATGCGACACCTCAGCCGAACCCGCGACGCGTTATCCACAGCCCTGTGGATAACGCGATGTTCAGGTGGGAGATCAAGAACCCCACACGTGCGGGGTTCTCACGTCCAACCGTGCCCAAGGCCGTGCCACTTCCCCACATGTGTGGGGTTGTTGCTGACCTGCTTGGGACCTCGCATCTACGCTGGGGGGCGTGACGATCCTCGATGACGCCCGCCCGGGCATGGACGACAGCATTCGGCCGCAGGACGACCTGTTCGGGTTCGTCAACGGCACCTGGCTCCGGGAGGTCGAGATTCCGTCCGACCGGTCCAGCTGGGGGCCGTTCGTGATGCTCGCCGACCAGGCCGAGAAGGACGTACGCGCGATCATCGAGGAGCTTGCGGCCTCCGGCGGCGAGCCAGGCAGCGACGCCCAGAAGATCGGCGACCTCTTCGCGAGCTTCATGGACGTAGAGGGGGTGGCCGCGCGCGGCGTACGTCCTCTTGACGGTCTGAGGGCCGCCGTGGACGGGCTCCGCGACGCGGACGACCTGGCGGCGTTCCTGGGCGAGGTCGAGCGGATCGGCGGTCACGGGCTGTTCGGGTCCTACGTCGACAACGACGACAAGCAGTCCGACCGCTACATCTTCAACCTGCTCCAGGGCGGCCTCGGGCTGCCCGACAAGGACTACTACTTCGACGAGAAGTTCGCCGAGGTGCTGGGGAAGTACGCCGACTACCTGACCCGCCTCTACGAGCTCGCCGAGCACCCCGACCCGCGTGCGGCCGCCGAGACGATCATCCGGATCGACACCCGCCTGGCCGAGGGCCACTGGGCGCGCGAGGAAACCCGCGACAAGCAGAAGACCTACAACCTGCTGACCCTCGCCGAGCTGCGCGAGCTCGCCCCCAACTTCAACTGGGATGCGTACATCCGCAACCTCTCCGGCTCGAAGCTGACCACCGAGGCGGTGCTCGGGGAGGTGGTCGTGCGGCAGCCGTCGTTCTTCGCCCACCTCTCGACCGTGCTCGGCGAGGTCGACATCGACGACTGGAAGTCGTGGCTCTACTTCCACGTGCTGCGCTGGGCGGCGCCCTACCTGACCGACGACTTCGTCGAGACCAACTTCGACTTCTACGGGCGCACCCTCAACGGCACCCCTGAGCTGCGCGAGCGCTGGAAGCGCGGGGTCGCGATCGTCGAGGGCGCGATCGGGGAGGCGGTCGGCAAGGAGTACGCCGCGCGTCACTTCCCGCCTGAGGCGAAGGCGCAGATGGACGAGTTGGTCCACAACCTCCTCGAGGCCTACCGCAAGTCGATCTCCGAGCTCGACTGGATGGGCGAGGAGACCAAGGAGAAGGCGTACGAGAAGCTCGACAAGTTCACGCCGAAGATCGGCTACCCGTCGAAGTGGCGCGACTACTCGGCGCTGACCATCTCCAAGGACGACCTGATCGGCAACGTCTCGGCGGCCTCGGTCTTCGAGACCGACCGGCAGCTCGGCAAGCTCGGCAGCCCGGTGGACCGCGACGAGTGGTTCATGCTGCCGCAGACGGTCAACGCCTACTACAACCCCGGCACCAACGAGATCTGCTTCCCGGCCGGCATCCTCCAGCGCCCGTTCTTCGACAAGGACGCACACCCGGCGGAGAACTACGGCGGCATCGGTGCGGTCATCGGTCACGAGGTCGGGCACGGCTTCGACGACCAGGGCGCGCAGTTCGACGGCGACGGCAACATGCAGGACTGGTGGTCGCCGGAGGACAAGGCAGCCTTCGAGGTGAAGACCAAGGCGCTGATCGCGCAGTACTCGGGGCTCACGCCGCGCGACCTGCCGGGTGAGTTCGTCAACGGTGCGCTGACCGTCGGGGAGAACATCGGCGACCTGGGCGGCCTGACGATCGCGCACACCGCCTACATGCTCGCGACCGACGGTTCCGCGGGCGTCGGTGACCGGCAGCGGCTCTTCCTCAACTGGGCCTATGTATGGCGTACGGTGCGACGCAAGGAGCAGGCGCAGCAGTACCTCACGATCGACCCGCACAGCCCGCCCGAGTTCCGTGCCAACATCGCGCGGAACCTGGACGAGTTCCACGAGGTTTTCGGCACCGCTCCTGGTGATGGACTGTGGCTCGATCCGGAGGACCGAGTGCGCATCTGGTGATATGCCCCCGGGTGCGTTTGGTTAATTCTTGATAACGACGTAAACGAGTTACGCGGGGCGACCACTTCATAAAGCTGCATTGCAGGAAATTGTTCGGTCGCGCACCCGATTCGGGTGGCAGGATCCGGTCCCATCCTGGTCCTGATCTCGAGGAGTACCCCCATGCGTAGATTCGTTCGAGCGGCGGGCGCAACCACCGCTGCCGCTGTTGCAGGAACTGCTTTCATCGCCTCCTTCGGAAGCCCAGCCGGCGCCACCCCTGCCGGTTCCGCCGCCGCAATCACCCCGACGAGCATCACGCAGACGGGCCTGGCAGCCCAGCAGGTCATCGACGACGAGTCGATCGCAGACAAGGCCATCAGCGCCCTGACGAGCAAGCCGTCGACCTGGAAGGTCGGCGCGGGCCAGGAGCTCGAGCCGGTGGTGACCCTGAAGGACGCGAGCGGTGCCACCCACGTCCGGATGAACCGGACGTACGAGGGCCTCGAGGTCGTCGGCGGCGACCTGGTCGCCCACCAGAGCAAGGCCGGCACCCTGACCTCGGTCTCCCAGGGGCTGAACAAGGTGCTCGACCTCTCGGTCAAGCCGGCCATCACCGAGACGGCGGCCACCAAGGCCGCGCTGACCCTGGACGCCGTCACCAAGACGATCACCAAGCTCCAGGCCGACAAGAAGTATGCGCCCGAGCTCGTCGTCGACGCGGTCGACGGCACCCCGACGCTGGCCTGGCGGGTGACCACCAAGGGCAAGCAGGCCGACGGCACCCCCTCGCGCCTCGCGACCTACGTCGACGCGGAGAGCGGCAAGGTGCTGCGCCGGGTCGAGGGCATCCACACCATCGACGGCGAGGGCAACACCCTCTACTCCGGCACCATCCCGCTGCAGGTGAAGCAGAACGGCTCGACGTACGAGCTGCGTGACGAGACCCGTGGCGGCACCTACACGACCGACATGAACAACGCCGAGGACACCCTGCTGTGCCAGCTCCTCGGGTTCGGGTGCGCGGCCGGGACGGTGGTCACCAGCCCGACCACGACCTTCGGCAACGGCTCCAACGACGACCGGGCGACCGCGGCGGCCGACGCGCAGTACGGCACCAACGTCACCTGGGACTACTTCAAGAACGTCCACGCCCGCGACGGCATCTTCGGCGACGGCTCGGGCTCCCACAACCGGGTCCACTACGGCAAGAACTACGTCAACGCCTTCTGGGACGGCGAGAAGATGACGTACGGCGACGGCGACGGCGTCGGCTACGGACCGCTGGTCTCGCTCGACGTCGCGGGCCACGAGATGACGCACGGTGTCACCGAGAACACCTCGGGCCTGGAGTACTCCGGCGAGTCCGGTGGGCTCAACGAGTCGACCTCGGACATCTTCGGCACGGCGGTCGAGTTCTACGCCGACAACGCCGAGGACCAGGGCGACTACCTGATCGGCGAGTCGTTCATCCTCGACGGTGGCGACCCGCTGCGCCGGATGGACAACCCGTCCTTCGACGGCAACTCGGTCAACTGCTGGTCGTCCTCGACCGGTGACCTCGACGTCCACTACTCCAGCGGTGTCGGCAACCACTTCTTCTACCTGCTCTCCGAGGGCTCGGGCACGAAGACGATCGGTGGGGTCGAGCACTCGAGCACGACGTGTGACGGCTCGACGATCACCGGCATCGGTCGCGACAAGGCCGAGAAGATCTGGTTCCGGGCCAACTCGACCTACTTCACCTCGACCACCGACTACGCGGGCGCTCGCGACGCCACCGTGAAGGCGGCCTCGGACCTCTACGGCGCCTCCAGCGCCGAGGTCACTGCTGTCGAGGCGGCATGGACCGCGGTCTCGGTGAGCTGATCTCGCCACACTGACAACAGAGTCGTCCGACGGCGTCGTTTTCCTATCGGAGGCGGCGCCGTCGACCGCTTTGGGTAACTAAAGTACGAATTCGGGCGTGTGGTTATGCCGGTGCGGCGATTGGACGCATACTGGAGACGCCGGGCCGGTTCTGCGGGTCCCCGTGGGGGAGGACCAACAGCGCCGGCTCGGCGTTGCTTTTGTGCTCGGGTGAATAACGGTTCGCTTGGACGGGTCGCCGCTGTCTACCCTGGAGGCATGTACCCCGGTATCGCCTTCATGCGCCTGCGCCCCGTCGTCTGACGGCGGCGCTGCGAGGCATACTCACGCCGCTGTCCGGCCCTACGGAGACAGCCGAACGATCCCGCCTGCTGCGCGCCGCGATGCGGCACGCCGGCGGCGTTGCCAGCGCTCAACAGGCGTCCAGCCTGCCTTCGCGCTGGTGCCTTGCCGGCGCACTCGCCTCGCGACGCTCGCGACGGCGCGATCGTTCAGCTGCCTCCTAGCCGGGTAGCTGCTCTCGCTTTCCCGGCTCCCGTTCGCGAGCTGGAAGTTCACTTTCGTGTCTGTACAGACCCACCACACCTCTGCCCATCTGCGCGCCGAGGACATCTCCGTCACCCGCGGCGGTCGCCCCGTCCTGCGTGGCGTCTCTCTGACCGTCTCCGCCGCCAACCGGTCCCGGTTGGCCATCGTCGGCGAGAACGGCCGGGGCAAGACCACGCTGCTCCACGTCCTCGCCGGACTGCTCGATCCCGACTCCGGCCGAGTTCAGCGGCACGGCAGTCTGGGGATCGCGCAGCAAGCCCTGGACGTACGTCCTGGGGACACCGTCGGCACTCTCACCTCCGCTGCGTTGGCCGAGTCGCACTCCGCCATCCGTGCCCTTGACGAGGCGGCCGCGGCCTTGTCGGACGACCCGTCGGACTCCGGCGGGACGTACGCCGCGGCGCTGGAGCGCGCGACCACGCTGGACGCCTGGGACGCCGATCGCCGGGTCCAGATCGCCCTGGAGGCGCTCGGTGCGTGCACCGATCACGGACGGGAGCTGGCGACGCTGTCGGTCGGTCAGCGCTACCGGGTGCGGCTGGCCTGCCTGCTGGGCGCGCACCACGACCTCCTCGTGCTCGATGAGCCGACCAACCACCTGGACGCGTCGGGGCTGGCATTCCTGACCGAGCGGGTCCGGGCCTATGCCGGCGGCGTCGTGCTCGTCTCCCACGACCGCGCGCTGCTGCGCGAGGTCGGCGAGGAGTTCCTCGACCTGGACCCGAGCGAGGACGGCCGGCCCACGACGTACGCCGGTGGCTACCAGGGCTGGCAGGACGCCCGGCGGCGCGACCGGGAGCGCTGGGAGCAGGACTACGCGGCTCAGCAGGAGGAGCACCGGCGGCTGCAGGACTCGGTCTCGGCAGCGCGGGATCGGCTGAGCACCGGCTGGCGCCCGCCGAAGGGCACCGGGAAGCACCAGCGACAGACCAGGGCGCCCGGTCTGGTGCGCTCCTTCAACCGCGACCTCGCGGCGCTCGAGGCGCACCGCATCTCCGTGCCGGAGCCGCCGATGTCGTTGCGGTTTCCGGTGCTCTCTTCGGATGCCGGGGGCACGCTGCTGCGATGTGAAGGCGTACGCGTGCCCGGACGGCTGTCCGGACCCGTCTCGTTCGCCCTCGACGGCGGCGAGCGGCTCGTCGTCACCGGTCCGAACGGAGCGGGCAAGTCGACGTTGCTGCAGATGCTGGGCGGCGTACTTCCGCCGTCCGAGGGGTCGGTGTGGACATCGTCGGGGGCGCGGGTCGAGCTGGTCGGTCAGGAGGAGCCCGAGTGGACGCCTGGTTTGACGGCGGCGGAGGTCTACTCCCAGCACTGTGGGCAGGTGGTCGCCGCCGGGGTGGTACCGGAGCGGGCGATCCCCTCGCTCCGGTCGACCGGACTGGTCGACGCCGAGGCGCGGCGTACGCCTGCGTCGCTGCTGTCCCAAGGCCAGCAGCGGCGGCTCGAGCTGGCGCTGCGGCTGGCTTCGCTCCCGCAGCTGCTGATCCTGGACGAGCCCACCAACCATCTCTCGGCCGGGCTGGTCGACGAGCTGACGGTGGCGTTGCGCGCGACGCCCGCCGCGGTGGTGGTGGCCACGCACGACCGGCAGATGCTGGATGACCTCGCCGACTGGCCAAGATTGGCGCTGGGTGATGCCGACTCGTAGGTGACTGGGTCTCGACCCGCTTCGCGGGTTCGCAGGCTCACCCGCTGCGCTCGCTCGACCTCCTCCCGTTTGCTCGGCGCAAGCGCCGAGCAGGGCTCGGATGTCGGAGGTGCCTGATAGACCTGTGGGCATGACTGATCCGGCCACCGACGTACGTGCCCGTGCCGAGGCGCATTTGCAGGCCCTCGTGGGCCGGGATGACGCCACGCTGCGGGAGGACCAGTGGTCGGCGATCTCGGCGCTCGCCGTCGAGCGTCGCCGGGCACTGGTCGTACAGAAGACCGGTTGGGGGAAGTCGGCGGTCTACTTCGTGGCGACCCTGCTGCTCCGGGAGGCCGGTCTCGGGCCGACCGTGATCGTCTCGCCGCTGCTCGCGCTGATGCGCAACCAGATCGCGGCGGCGCAGCGGGCCGGGATCCGGGCGGTGACGATCAACTCGACCAACCCCGAGGACTGGGTCTCGATCGAGGAGGCCATCCACGCCGGTGAGGTGGATGTCCTGCTGGTCTCCCCCGAGCGGCTCAACAACCCGAAGTTCCGCGATGCGGTGCTGCCTCGGCTGGCTGCCGAATGTGGCCTGCTGGTGGTCGACGAAGCCCACTGCATCTCCGACTGGGGGCATGACTTCCGGCCCGACTACCGCCGGATCCGTACGCTGCTGGCCGACCTCCCCGACGGGATCCCGGTGCTCGCGACCACCGCGACCGCCAACTCTCGGGTGACCTCGGACGTTGCCGAGCAGATGGGCGAGGGCGTCCTGGTGCTGCGCGGCTCGCTGGACCGGGAGTCGCTGCGGCTCGGGGTGGTCACTTTGAAGACCCCCGAGCAGCGGCTGGCCTGGCTCTCCGACCACCTCTCCGAGCAGCCCGGGTCGGGCATCGTCTACTGCCTGACCGTGGCCGCGACCGAGGAGATCGCCGACTATCTGCGCTCGCGCGGTCATGACGTGGCCGCCTACTCGGGGCGCACGGAGGCGGCCGAGCGGGCCGAGCTGGAGGAGTCGCTGGCCGCCGGGAAGGTCAAGGCGCTGGTGGCGACCTCGGCGCTCGGGATGGGCTTCGACGCGACTCTCGGGTTCGTGGTCAACATGGGCGCGCCCTCCTCGCCCGTCTCCTACTACCAGCAGGTCGGCCGTGCCGGGCGTGGCACCTCCGACGCCTCCGTCGTGCTGCTCCCGGGCATCGAGGACCGAGACATCTGGGCCTACTTCGCCTCGTTGGCGTTCCCTCGTGAAGAGCAGGTGCGCCAGACCCTGGGGGTTCTGTCGGAGGCGGGCCGGGCCCTGTCGACACAGGCCTTGGAGACGTACGTCGATCTGTCGCGGTCACGCCTGGAGCAGATGCTCAAGGTGCTCGACGTCGACGGCGCCGCCCGCCGGGTCGGTGGTGGCTGGGAGGCGACCGGTGTCCCGTGGGACTACGACGCGGAGCGGTATGCGCGGGTCGCCGAGGCCCGGCGCCGCGAGCAGGACGCGATGCTCGCCTACATCTCGACCGACCAGTGCCGGATGCGGTTCCTGCGCGAGCAGCTAGACGATCCCGGTGCCGTCGACTGCGGTCGGTGCGACAACTGCGGTGGCTTCGCGGTGACGTCCTCGGTGTCCGAGGGAGCGGTCGAGGAGGCCTCGGCCCGGCTGTCGCGTCCCGGGGTGGTCGTGGAGCCGAAGAAGATGTGGCCCACCGGCCTCGACCGGCTCGGCATCTCGCTCAAGGGCAAGATCAAGGACGGTCCGCTCGAGGGGCGCGCAGTCGCTCGCCTGACCGACCTCGGCTACGGCCAGGCGTTGCGCGACCTCTTCCGCGAACCCGCGCAGGACGGCCCGGTCCCGGTGCCGCTGGTGAAGGCCGTCGTTGAGGTCCTGGGCGACTGGCGTCCTCGCGTCGGCGGCATCGTCTACGTCGAGTCGGCCACCCGGCCCACCCTGACCCGCGACTTCGCCGAAGGGCTCTCGCGCTATCTCCGCGTCCCCGTCTTCGGCTCGTGGGCAATCGTCGACCCCGACGTCGCTCCCGGCCAGGGTGCCTCCAACTCTGCCCAGCGCGTCGCCGCCATCGGCCGCCGCTTCTCACTCCAAGCGGATGTGCCGCCCGGCGCCGACGTACTCCTCATCGACGACCGCATCGCCACCGGCTGGACCGTCACCCTCGCCGCCCGAGCCCTCCTCGATGCCGGCGCCGGCTCGGTGAGTCCGTTGGTGCTGGCGACGACGACGTAGGGCCGCCCCTCAGGTCGCCGGCCGGACGATGCCGTGGTCGTAGGCGAAGACGATGGCGGCGGCGCGGTCGCGGAGGTCGAGCTTGGCGAAGATGCGGCCGATGTGGGACTTGACGGTGAGCTCGGAGATGACGAGCCGCTCGGCGATCTCGGAGTTGGTCCAGCCGGAGGCGAGGCCGCGGAGGACCTCGAGCTCGCGGTCAGTGAGCTCGGAGACCTCGACGGCGCTCGACGCGGGCGCGACGGCGGAGCGGTAGGTGGCCAGGACGCGACCGGTGATGGCGGGGTCGAGCCAGGCGTCGCCGAGTGCGACGGAGCGTACGGCCATGACCAGCTCCTCGGCGGGCGAGTCCTTGAGGATGAAGCCGGCGGCGCCGGCACGGAGGGCGCCGGAGACGAGCTCGTCCTCGTCGAACGTGGTCAGCACCAGCACAGGTGGCGCCGACGGAAGCGCCCGCACCAGGCCGGTGGCGGTGATCCCGTCGACCTGCCGCATCCGGAGATCCATGACCACGACATCGGCCGGGTTGGCCTCGAGAGCCGCGACCACCTCCGAGCCGTCGCCGCACTCGGCGACGATCTCCAGCCCGTCGCGCCGTCGCAGGATGCGGCGCAGGCCGCTGCGTACGAGCTCCTGGTCGTCGACCACGACCACCCGGATCGGCGATGCTGTGTTGCTGGCGGCGGGGTTGACCGGCGTCATGCGAGGGCCTTGCGTACGAGACAGTGCGACGGGATCACCAGGTCAACCTTCCACATCGACTCCTCGGCCCCCGCCGACAACCGGCCGCGGAGCTGCTCGGCGCGGGCCGCCATGCCGGCCAGTCCGGACCCCTCGCCGACCCCGCGACGCGTGCCGACGAGCGGGTTCTGCACGGAGAGACGTACGCCGTCGGCGACCGCCAACGAGACCGAGACCGGTGCGCCGGGAGCGTGCCGGATTGCGTTGGCGAGCGACTCCTGCAGGATCCGGTAGATGCCAAGCCCGACCCCGGCGTCGATGCGGGAGAGGTCGCCGGAGGACGAGAACGTGATCGCCTGCCCCGCGCTGCGGCCCTCCTCCACGAGCCGGACCACGTCCGCGGCGCCCGGGAGCGGCGCGGTGCCGGCGCCGGTGGTGGACAGCGCCCCGATCGTACGCCGGATCTCGGCCATCGCCCGGCGCCCGACGGCCTCTGCCTCGGTGAGCGCGGACACCGCCTCGTCCGGCTCGTCGCCTTCGGCGACAGAGCGCCGTGCCGCGGTCAGATGCAGCAGGGTGATCGACAGCGAGTGCCCCACCAGGTCATGGATCTCGCGGGCGATCCGGATGCGCTCGGCCTCGGTCGCTCGCGCGTGCTCCTGCGACCGCGCCTGCCGTTCGGCGCGCAGCGCCCGCATCTGGGCGAGTATCAACAGGCCGAGGATCCAGCCGACGAAGAGCAGCAGGAAGTGGACCCCCACGCCGCTTGGTGTGTCGGAGGCGAAGATCCCCATCACCACGGCTGAGGCGATCGCATAGAGGGTCCCGGTCCGGAAACCCTCCCGGACGACCATCTCGAGAGTCAGCGGGACCAGCACCGCGGGTGCGAAGTCGTGCTGCGGCCAGAACGCGGAGGCGGGTTGCGACATCAGCCAGGCCGACCCGGCCAGGGTCGGCACGAGGTCGACGGCCCACATGTGGTTCTTGAGCCACTCGCCGGTGTTCGGGATGAAGAAGATGCTCAGCGACGGGACGACGATGACCAACCCCGCGACGACCATGTCGCCGGCCGCCTCGCGCTGGAGCACCGCCACGGTGACCATCGCGAGGAGCCCGAAGGCCGACAGCAGCGGCGCCCACCAGGGGATGTCGAGACCCTTGCTGCGGCAGCGCCGTTCCAGGAAGTCACGCACATCGCGAGCCGAGTCCTGGACACTCATGCCGTTCAGTCTAGAAACGCAGACGCCGCGTCGCATCCGACCACGGCATGCGACCGCTCTCCTACCACGGTAGGAACGCAGGTGCCTGCCAGCGGCCGATGCGCCGAGGCGTCGCCGATCCGTAGCGTCGAACCATCCCGACGACAACGGAGACGGTGAGGACCATGACGTGGACGCAGACCCATGAGCGCTACCGGCTGCTGAACGAGGCAGAGGCGGAGCTGCGATCCGGCTTCGCCCGCCGCCTGCCGTGGTCACCGGCCTACGCCGAGGCCTTCGGCACCCAGGAGCGTCTGGCTCAGGCCCTCCGGCACCGGTGGCGGATCCGGTTCCAGGCGCAGCTCGATCCGACGCTGTCGCAGGAGGAGTACGAGGCGACCTTCGCCGACCTGCTGGCCGACCTGGCCCCGCTGATGGGCCGGATCGGCACCCACGAGTTCCGCGAGGAGCTGGCCGATGCCTCGGCCTGAGCTGTCACCGATCGATCGGTCGAGGTCGTACGCCCGTTGGGCTCTCTCCCAGGGCATCAACCGAGCGGTGCTGAGCTTCGCGTCGAGGCGCGGCGACCCGCTCGCCGAGCTGATGTGGTCGCGGGACGTACCGGACTACGGCCGCCTGCGAGCGCGCGGCCCGATCCACATCAACCCGTTCATGGCCGGCACGGTGTCGTACGCCGCCGCCAACGAGATCCTGCGCAGCAGCGACTTCGGCGTCGGCGACGGCCAGGGCGAGCTGCCCGTCCCGCTGCGGTGGCTGCTCGGCAAGGTGAGCGCGCCGGACGCCCTGGGGCCGGTCGACCCGCCGTCGATGCTCGCCGTCGACCCACCGCTGCACACCCGCTACCGCAAGCACGTCTCGAAGGCGTTCACCGCCCGCCGAATCAGCTCGATGGCGGAGATGGTCACCGCGGTCGCCGGCGACCTGCTCGACGAGATCGACCCGCGCGAGGGGCCGGTCGACCTCATCGAGGAGTACGCCGCGAAGCTCCCGATCGCCGTCATCGCCGAGCTGTTGGGGGTGCCCGCCGCGGATCGTGCCGACATCCTGCGTTGGGGCGACCAGGCCGCCGCCATCCTCGATCCGGGGTTGTCGTGGCGCGACTACTCCCAGGTCGAGACCGCGATGAGGTCCCTGCACCACTGGTTCGAGGACCACGTACGCCGCCTCCGCTCCGACCCCGGCGACGATCTCCTCAGCGCGCTCGTGATCGCAGGCGACCTCGACGACATCGAGCTCCACGCCCTCGGTCTCCTGCTCCTGGCCGCCGGCTTCGAGACCACCGTCAACCTGCTCGGCAACGTGGTCGCAGCCTTGGACGCCCACCCGTCCCAGCGCGCGCTTCTCCTCGACGATCCGTCCCTGATCGACGGCGTCATCGAGGAGACCCTGCGCTGGGACCCGCCCGTCATGGCCACCGTCCGCGAGTCCTATGTCGCCACGAGCGTCGCGGGCGTGGACGTCGCCAAGGGCACCGCTGTCGCCGTCGTCCTCGGCGGCGCCAACCGCGACCCGTCGGTGTTCGAGGACCCCGACACGTACGACATCACCCGCCCCAACGCCGACCAGCACCTCTCCTTCTCTGCCGGCGCCCACTTCTGCCTAGGCGCCAGCCTCGCCCGCCTCGAGACCCGCGTAGGCCTCCGCATGCTGTTCGAGCGCTTCCCCGACCTGCACGTCACAGGCCAAGCCGTACGCCGCCCCACCCGCATCCTCCGCGGCTACGCGTCCCTGCCCGTCGCCCTGTGAGCCGTGGTGTACTACTCCTACTGAGGCACCCGCCGGGGGTGCGTACGGAAGCCTCGGGAGGGCGGACCATGGGTAACGGCGACGAGCTCACCGTTGACTACGACAATCTGAACAAGGTCCATCGGGACCTCGAGGAGCAGAAGGGTCTGGTTCAGAGCCTCGACCTCGGGCGCGCCCCGGCAGCGAGCGCGTTCGGTGGTTCAGCCAAGGGCGAGTGGCTCGCCAACGCGGTGATCAAGGGTCACGAGAACATCGGCAAGGCGAAGAAGGAGACCGTCGAGGGTCTGGAGAAGTACGCCAGCGCCGTCGACGACGCCATCCACGACATTGCTGCGACGGACGAGGGCGCAGCCATCGTCGCGAAGAAGATGGCTGAGGCACTGGCCGTGATGAGCAACCCGCTCGTGATCTTCAGCAAGGAATTCGGTGGGAAGATCCCGATGATCTGACGAGATCAGCCTGGCTCAAAGAGCCTTGTATGTCGGCATGATCTCGGCGATCAGAGCCTCGGCGCCCTTGCGGTCGATGTCCGACTTCGTGAATCGCCAGGTGACTGTCACGCTGTGATCGCCGCCGGGAACCACTGTTCCGTAGTGATCCTCCCACTCGTGTCCGGTGTCGCCTTGGAAGTGATAGAAGGTCGACCCGTTGATCGCCTCATTCGGCAGGCGCTTCAGATTCTGAACGTCATCTGCCAGGGCCTTCCCCTCAAGGGCCGCAAGAGCGTCAACAGCCGCTTCGTCGTCTCCGTCGCCCGCATGTACACCGCCCTGGAAGATTGCTGCGCCAGGCGAGATGCCGATGGCATCCTCCGGCGCACGCATGCTCAACGAAAGATCACCGCTGGACCTGATGTTCCAGTTCGCGGGAACCTGCAGTTGCGCTACCTCTACCGATGCGACCTGCCAATCAGCCGGAACCTCCGGACCGCTTGACCCGGACGGCTCTGTCGTCGCCGACCCCGATACGTCAGTGGTCGGCTCTGTGATGGGCGTGTCATTTCCGCACCCGGCGATACCAGTCGCGGTGACCAGGGTCAGAGCGGCGATCGCGATCGCCCGAGACGTCCTCATGTGACCGCACTCTAGGGCAACTGATGAACGACGGTGACGACCTGGTCGGATGTGTTGTCTAATGGGATCGCGGGGCGATCGGGCCCCTTGTCTCGAACGCTCGGGGAGGAAAGCGCGTGTCAACACGAGGCCCATGGATGGAACGTCTTCGGACCTACGTCTCCGGAGCGGACCCGTCCACGATCGACATGCTGATCGATAGTTGGAGAGAGGCGGAGCGCCAGTTCCGCACGTCTGGATCGGTGCTCGTCCAGAGCGGGAAGGCTGCAGAGGACGGTTTCTCGGCGGCGTCGATGTCAGGTCAAGCCGCTCGTCGCAACATGGAGGCTTCGGGCAACAAGACGACTGACAAGAGCGAAGTGATCAAAGCAGCCGTCGAGGCGATGCAGGACGTACGAGCAAAGATCACCACCGCGATGCGCGAGTACGCCAGGCTCGAGGCAACCCTGCCTGCGACCCATGGTGCCGCGCCGAGTGCATCCGATCCGAAGTACGCCCAGTCTGGGACAGGAGTAGACGCAGTTCAGGCGACGGAGAACCAGAAGGCCCTCCAGGCTGATCGTGCCGCCCACGCCGCGCGGGAGGCTGCGATCGCCGATGCGGAGCGGGCCGCTGCGCAGCAGGTGCAGGACGTCGACACTTCGGTTGACGATGCTGAGCCGAAGGTCCGGGCTCTCTATGACGATGGCAGCGGTTCTGATCCGGTTCCTGCCGGCAGTTCGGGTTCCCCCGGGTCGGCGAGTCAGGTAGCGGCCGCAGAGGCCCGCATGGCGAAGTACAACTCCGGCACCCTTTACCCCGACGGGTGGGGCCACGAGCTGATCGCTCAGGAGAAGGCCAACATCGAGGCGCACAAGGCCGAGAACAAGCCCGAGTGGAACGGCACCGAGTGGATCAACGCCGATGGCACCCCGGCGCCCTCGACGTCATACGCGATGGTCGAGACCGCTGACGGCCTAGCGCCGCTTGCTGGCGGAACGGGCGGCATGTCCGCCCTCGCGATCGCCGGCGGCGGAGCCCTGCTCGGTGCTGGCGTGGCCAAGGCGATCGCCAGCAAGCTCTCCGCTGGCGCGTCCGCGAAGGCAGCAGCCGCCGGCGCAACGTCGAGGTCAGCCGCTGCCCGGTCCGCAGCAGCCAGGGCCGGCACTGCCGGTGCCCGCGCGGGAGCCGGCGCTGGTGCAGGCGCTCGTGGCGCTGGTGCTCGTGGCACCGGAGCCGGTGCGCGCGGCACCGGGGCCGGAGGACGTGGCGCCGGCGGCCGGGGCGGTGCGGGTGGCCGTGGCGGAGCCGGCGCAGCGGGTGGTCGCGGTGCCAAGAAGCGGGACCAGAACGGCAGCCAGAACCAAGAGTGGGAAGCCGACTACACCGACGACTGGACCGAGACCGCAAGCGACGTCCTGGACCCCGGCGCATCCCGCGGCTGGGTCCCGAACACGTCGCAGGTTGATGAGACCGGCGACGACAAGAGCGGCCGCAACTGATACGCAGAGACCGCTGACGCGGTGCTGCGAGTATCCCGTCGCGGATGCCATCACAGGCCTGCGGCGCCCCTGGGCAGCACGACCGGGCGAACGCGTCGACATCGGCGACGAGTCGCGCTACGGACAAGAGGACGGCTCGGGTGGGTCCGGAACCGTCCCGCCTGAGCTGGCTCCTGCCGCTTGGCCATGGCGGCCGCACATCCTCGTCCGGGTGACAATCTGACGCTGACAATGTCGAAATTTTACGTTTAGACTTTCGGGAGCGGGGTAAGACCCAAGTGTCAAGGCGGCTAAATCTCGGGGGTTCTATGCGCACCAAGACCAAGACAACGTTCGTATCGGAGTTGGTTGAGCCGACCGGTGACTCTGGTGGTCGCTGGTGAGCGTCCAAGCGGGTGCGAAGGTTCTAGAGAAGGCTGGCAACGGGATGGAAGTTGTCGGCTCTGAAGCTCTCGGCGTCACACCGCGGAGCAAGCCGTGCTGATCGACAGCAATCCGGCAGCGACAATCAAGGTGACGCCGTCGGACATGAGATCGGCGGCGGCGGCATGGGACGAGGCTAGAGATCAGGTCGAGAACGCAAACCCCGCAGACCGAGTTTCGGAGATTTCGACCGCCCTGCAGGGCGGTGCTGCGCCCCAGCAGGTGAACCCACTTGTGGTTGGTCTCAACGGTCGGTTCAAGGTCTGGTGCGACGGGGCAACCGGACAGGGCGAGGCCCTGCGGAAGGCGACAAGGGAGTATGTGACCGCGGACCAGCAAAGCGCCGACGAGGGCCGAAGGCAGGAGTCGGTCATCGGTCACGGGTTCGGGAATGGCCCGTCCGAGATCACGGTGAGCCGCGGTCCGGCAGTTATCGACCCGAGCGCGCCACCCAGTGAGCGCAGTGCAAACCTCGACCGGCGTATGAGCGGTCGTGACCTCTGATGGTGACCATCGCTGAAGTGTTGGCTTGGAAGCCAAGTGTCATCGACAGTTTGGCGGAGTACTTCTACGACAAGCGAACGATCGTGGTCAGGCTTCAAGACGAGATCAACGATGCGAAGCCGCCCGAGTCGTGGGTTGCGCCCGCCCGAGATGACGCGTTGAAAGCGTACGAGGACAAGCGGCTGCTTCTCAACGACCTTGCTGCTCAACTCTCCGATCTTGCCCTCGCTGCGAAGGAGGCGGGCAAGGAGATCGAGGGTGCGCAGAACGATCTGCACACCGTCCTAGACCAGGCGTCTGGGGAGGGCTACAAGGTGAATCATCAAACGGGCGAGGTCGAGCCACCCCACCTTGAGCCGCCAAAAAATCCGATGCGGCCGACTTCTCATTTCCAGGAAGATCAACGTCTCTATGAGGAGGAGATGGCGGAACAACAACTCCGGAAAGCAGATTTCGTCGGCCTCATCGAGAAGGCGATCAAGCGAGCCGAGACCGCCGATGTCGGACTGGCAAAGTCGATGGCGGATGTCGCGACCAATGAGACTCGGGGTGGCTCGGGGAGCCTTCAGGAAGCTTCCGCATCACAGTTGCCGCCGTCGCTCGACGGTATGACCCCGCAAGAGATCGCCGAGAAGTTCGGCAACGAGATCGCTATTGACACGATGATGGCTCAACTCGAGGTGGGTATCCCGATCTACAAGGCGATCAACCTCGACTTCGGTGGGGAGGCCCAGTACAGCGTGATGCAGAACGGCGACGTGAAGATGTCATTGAAAACTGCGGTTGGCCTCGGTCTCGGGGAGGACGGCAAAGAAGTAGAAGGAAAGATTGGTGCCGGCGCGTTCACCGAGTACGAGCTCACGTTCAAGTCTCAGGAGGAAGCAGAGAAGTTCCTGGACGGTCTCGATGATGCTGCGGTGAAGGGGCTCCTAGGCGGTCAAGGCGCCCGCCAAGCAGCAATCCTGGCGTACATCAACGAGCATGATGTGACCAGCGCCAAGGTAGGCGTATATGGCAAGGGCGAGATCGGCTTCGAAACCCCGTATGCAGACGGCGGCAGCAGCGGGCGTGCCGAGGGTTGGTACGACGGAAAGAAGGACGGTGGCGAGTTCGGGATCAAGGTTGAGGCATCGCTGAACGCCAACGTCGCAGTTGGCGATTCGGGGGCCAAGAGCGGAGGGTCCGCGGACTTCTCTGGCGAGGTAAAGACCGACAAGCAGGGCACGCCAAAGGAGATCACTCTGAAGGGCGCACTGACAGGTGAGATGGCGAACAACAAGTTTGGTCTGAACCTGCCCGGCGTGGGATCCGGTGGCGGCGGTGACGTCGAACTCAAGATGGACAACGACAACGTCATGTGGCACGAAATGAACGAGGCGCTGGGGAAAGGTGACATGTCCCGGGCCACAGAAATCGCCATGGACCATGGGTCAGTCGTCGTGCGAGCCACCACTGTGACTACTAACGACCAGGACATCAGTTCGATCGAAGGCGGCGTCGAACGAACATCCTCGCAGCACACCTGGATGCGCCCGCCGAACACCAACGAGTTTGTGAGCTTCGACCCAGACACCACGCGACCGGCCGCGGACGACAGTGTGGCCAAGCGATGACTGCGGATGCCTCGGGGCCGATGAAGCTGTGGCCGGCGGCAGCAACCATCAATGTCGGACACGCCGCTCTTACTGCTCCGCTCAGACCGCCGAGCCACACCCAAGGCACGTACGGGGAGATGTGGCAATGGATCGGAGACGGACGCAGTCTGTTCAGCCTGCTCCTAGTGGCACGCTGCGACGGCGAAGAGTCAACTACGGGCGTCCGTCATCGACTGCTCGCCGAGGTCGAACGGATCAGCAAGCCGATTGTGCCGTGCGAGGATGAAACTGTTCGGACTGAGATCGCTATTGTCGCTGGTGCGAGGGCTGCGTTCGTCGCGCATGTTGACGGTATCCGCGAGGGTGTTCCTGTCCGCAACCTCGTCACGGCGGCCGCGACGTACGAGCGGACCTATTTCCTTCACGTCCTGGTGCCGGATACACAGGCCGGCCACGAACAAGCCTCGTCGGTGGCATCGAGCCTTCGACTTGCTGGTTAGGGAAGTTAATGCAGAAGTGGATTCTGGGCGCAGTTGGGCTGTTTGTTGCGATGATCGCCCTTTTTATAGGAGTGGTTTGGTTCCTGTTCACTCGTGAGGGTCCGGACACGAGTCATCTCACCGAAGCCCAAAGCGCAGAGGTCCTTGAACTGCTGGATACGGGAAGCGCGTACAACGTCGTGTACAAGTACGTATACGACGGCGAGATATTTTATAGCAGTACTTCTATTCAGAGCCGTAGTATGGACGTGGGGAGCACCTTTATTGTCTGCGTCGACCCTGATGATCCCGCGCAGCATGCACAGACCAAGACCAACTGCGGGTCTGACGGTCCGACGAACCCGCACGAGGGCCTCAAGACGAAGCCGGAGCTCTGAGGGCACCAATCGGTCTCCGGGTCCCTCAAACTCTAGTTGGGCACGGCCATACCTGGATTGCAGACGACACCTGCACCGTCGCTATGGGCGATCCGTTTCGGAAACCTGAGACCGGTAATAATAAGATGATTTCGGCAGCCATAGCAGGACGAGGACTGCTACCGAGACCAACTGCGTCACGATGCTGTGGGCAACGGACGCAACAATCACTGGTTCATAGATGAGCGACGTCACGAGGTCGCCGACGCCGAACAGGAACCCAACGATTCCGAGAGATGTCGCGACCAGCCTTGCCCAGTTCTTGCCGTGCCAGTTCGCGACCGCCATTGTGAGCCACAACGCGATCTCAGCGATTGCAAGCGCGGCGGAAATGCCGACCGTTTGCCATACACCTGTCTGCACGAGCCGGTCCATGAGGACCTCGTTGTCTCCGTAGTCCGCATAGATGACCTGGTTCGCAGCGATCTTCTCGACGTAGGCGACGATGACGCCGAGCGCTGCCAATGCGGCGCCGATACACATGCCAGCGACTGCCAGCCTGATGGTCAGCGGTCGCTCGGGTACATCGACTGACGACCGGGTGCTTGTCGCCTGTGCTTGGTCGAAGCGTTGCTGATCTGACATGACGTCTCCTCGAGTTAACGTCGCGAACATGGGTATCGTTTCACGTTCGGCGGACTTCCGCTTGGGCACGCCCCGTGAACGGACGGCGCGCATCCTTGCTGCGGTCAGCAGGCGGCGTAGGCGTACGCGGAGTCGTCCTGTCCTACAAGGTCGCGGTCGCGGACGATGGTGAGCGGGGCACGGGCGGGATCGGCGCAGACGGCTTCGAAGGCGAGATCGGCGTCGGCCAACGAGTCGGGGTATTCGATCTGGAGGACGTGGTCGCCGTAGACGTCGGTGTAGGCGGCGCATTCGGAGTAGGCGCCGCACTCTTCGACGACGGCGAAGTCGAAGCCTAGGTCGTCGTGGGCGAGGCGGGCGGCTTCGGCGGCGTTCTTCTGGGCGATCGCTAGACCGAGGTCGTGCGCGGCCGTGACATATGCCGAGGCCAGGGCGAGGGCGCCGTCCTTCGAGATCGCGTCGAAGCGGGTCCATGTGTCGAGGTTGTCGATCTCGACGGCGTCGAAGCCGTCGTCCGCGCAGCCTTCGATGACCGGCTCGACCACCTCGAGGATCGCAGCGCGAGCAGACTCGGTGGAGGGGTCGAGGATGATCTCGTCGGGCCAGTCGGGGTCGCGTACGGGATCGCCGGAGGCGTCGCGCAGCAGTGCCGACCGGTGATCCGACCAGTCGGAGCCGGGCTGGGTCTGGAAGCCGTTGACGTAGCAGACGTTGTAGGCGTCCTCGAGAGGAGCGGCGGTGGCGTCGCGTACCACTACGTCGAGAGGCGTGCCGTCGGGCAGCTGATCGGCAGTAGCTCCGAGCTGGTAGTCGAAGGCGCCTTCGGTTGGTGGGAGGGCAGTCGAAGGGGAGCCGCAGCCGACCAGGGCGAACAACCCCACGAGAGCAGCGAGGGCCGGGATGCCGATGGCAGCCCGGCCCCGCTTACGTGAGCGGATCAGTGGAGGACCGTCGGAGCGGCGGCTCCGTGCTCGGCCTTGCTCTTGGGCAGGAACCACGCGGGGATGAGCGTGACCAGCACCAGGATCGCGGCGATCACGAAGGTGGTCGAGAACGCCTCGGCCATCTCGGCCGGGATGGCCTTGAAGACGTCGGGCAGCTTGGCCGGGTCGAGACCCAGCGAAGCGGCAGCCTCGCCGACCTTCTGCTGGTTGGCTGGGTCGGCCATGAACTTCTCCAGACCGCCGGCCGAGACGCCGAGCTTGTCGGCGAGGTCATCCGCGGCGGAGATCGAGTCCTTGCTGGCCAAGGCGTTGGTGAGCAGCACCGAGAAGAGCGCGGTGCCGGCGGAGGCGGCAACCTGCTGGACGATGTTCACCAGAGTCGTACCTCGGGCGATGGTGTGCTCGCGCAGCGTCGCCTGGGCGGCGGCGAAGGTCGGCATCATCGTCGCGCCCATGCCGAGGCCCATGATGAACAGCGACAGGAGGAGGTACCAGTAGGGCGTGGCCTCGTCGAGGCGCGAGAACATGAACATGCCCACTGCGATCGTGGTGAGACCGCTGAGGACGACCTTGCCCGGGCCGGTGCGGTCCGCGAGCATGCCGGCGATCGGCATCGTGACCATCGCGCCCAGACCCTGCGGAGCCAGCAGCAGGCCGGCGTGGAGGGCGTCCTCGCCGCGTACCTGCTGGTAGTAGAGCGGGAAGAGCAGCGAGGCACCGAAGAACGCCATCGCGAAGATCGACAGGGTGATCACCGCGACGGTGAGCTCCTTGTTGCCGAAGAGACGGATGTCGATCAGCGGGTGGTCGTTGCGAGACGACAGCGCCCACGGGATGAACGCGGCGATCAGCACCAGGCCCACGACCATGAAGGAGAGCACCTTGGTGTCCAGCAGCGTGCCGGCCTCGGGGATCGAGGAGACGCCGTAGAGGAACAGCGCCAGACCCGGGGACAGCAGCACCATGCCGAGGAAGTCGAAGGACTGCGACGGCTCGACGTGGTCCTTGGGCAGCGCGCGCCAGGCGTACACCAGGGCGACGACGCCGATCGGGATGTTGATCAGGAAGATCCAGTGCCACGAGGCCGAGTCGATCAGCGCGCCACCGATGATGGGGCCGAGGATCGGGCCGAGGAGCATGGGTACGCCCAGGATCGCCATCACGCGACCGACCCGCTCGGGGCCGGCGGCACGGGTCAGGATCGTCATGCCGAGCGGCATCAGCATGCCGCCGCCGAGGCCCTGGAGCACCCGGAAGCCGACCAGCATCGGCAGCGTGGTGGCCAGCGCGCACAGCGCGGAGCCGAGCGCGAAGAGCACGATCGCGGTCATGTAGAGGCGTTTGGTGCCGAACCGGTCGGCGGCCCAACCGGTCAGCGGGATCACCGTCGCCAGGGCGAGGGTGTAGCCGGTCATCGTCCAGGCGACCTCGGCAGAGGTGGCGTCGAACTCGCGCTGGAAGGTCTCCAGCGCGACGGAGACAACGGTGATGTCGAGGATCGACATGATCGATCCGAGTACGACGACGCCTGCGACGATGAGCACGCTCTTGTCGAGGTGGTCGTCGGGCGCCTTCTCAGGCTTGGCAGAAATGTCTGTCACAGGTTGACAGCCTACGTGTGGGTTGATAGGTCCCCTAGCCATTATTTACTTTTGACTAGTGACCTGACTCACCCGCCGTCCTGCGGCGAGCGGAGGCGAGCATGACGGTCTTGATCACTCGGTAGATCGGCCGGATCAGCCAGCCGGGCAGCGTGCCGTGGCGCTCCTCCTCCCAGACCCGCGCCCGCGGGTGGGACTGCAGCAGCCGGTCGGCGAGCGCCGGTGAGCCGGCCTGTGGCGCGCCGGTGAGCACGTCGATGCGGCACACGTGCTTGATGTTGGCGTACCCGTACTGCGCTGGGTTGACCAGTCGCAGCGGGGCGCCGTGATCGCCGTCGAGCGGCCGGCCGCCGAGTCGATCGGCGAGCAGGACGTCGTCGGCCAAGAGATCTCCCAGCTCGGCCACGAAGTGTTCGCCGTCGAGGCCGCGCACGAGGACGTGAGTCACGAGCGTGCCTGGTGCGAGGGCCGGTGCGACGTACCGCTGATAGACCTCGGCGAAGGCGACGCCCTCCCACCGAAGGCCGGTCACCGACCAGCCGGCGACGCAGTGGAAGTCGGCGTGGAGCTCGCGAGGATCAGTGCCGACGAGCTCGTCCACGGCGATCTCGATCGGCGCCGTGAGCGCGCCGCCGAAGACCACTGTCGGATGTGCGGGCACGGTCGGTGGGGGCTGGTCGACACGTCGCCCGAAGCGCGGGAAGAAGTCGATCTGCCGCTGTCCGGGCGGGAGGGCGGCGCGTGCGTGGGTGGTCTCGGTCATGTCAGCCACCGTCGCAGAGCCCGGCCACGGTGCACCTCAACCTTTGGGGGCGACCCCCTCATCCTCGAGGATGAGAAACAGTCGGTGGTGGCGGCTACGGTCGTGTCCATGTCCTTCGTACCCGTGACCGGCCGCGCGGTCTTCCGCCCGGCGCAGCCGCCGCGGGACTCGGCCGTGGAGTTCGTGGACTCCCGGCGGTCGGTGTCGTTGCCGATGCGGGCCGCGCTGCCGGTCCTGAAGAAGGCGTACGCAGCCACCGACCTGCATCCCTCGGTCGCTCTGGTCGCGTCGGCGGCCCATCTCGGACTCCGGTTCGTGGCCGCGGGACAGCTGGAGCCCGACGGTGGCTCCTGGGCCGTGCGCTACACCCCGGAGGACGAGGAGCGGGTGCGACTGCTGGCCACCTCCCGGGCCTATGACGACCTCGACGGCGAGGCGGCCGAGCTCCTGGTGCGCGAGATCGTGGCAGCGGTCGCGGACGCGGTGCCGACCTCCGCGCCGAAGGCATCCGGGTCGAATGCGTTCCGGGAGTCCTTGCAGACCCGGCTGTCGCGCTATCGGACCGATGAGGGGCCGGTGACGGCCTCGTTGCCGTCGTTGGTGCGGCTCTCGTTCCGCGTCGAGGCACCGGAGGAGGATCTGCTCATTGGGTCGCTGACGTTGGTACCGCAGGTGCACGACGAGGCCGACCCCCTACACGTGGCCGACGCCGCTCGGCTGTGGGACGAGGCCGACGACCACGGGTTCGGACCCCGGGCGCGTACGCATGCACAGGTCGCTCTCCGCGGTGCAGCAGAGGCGTGGCCGGTGCTCGACCGGCTGCTCGACCTGCCGGTGCCGTCGTCCCTGACCCTGGCGAGCGATGAGGTCGTCGGCCTGCTCGAGGACGGGGTCGAGTGGCTCAAGGAGCGCGGTGTCGACGTGCTCTGGCCCCGCTCGCTGTCGCGGGATCTGACGACGTCGGTGGCGGTGGACCGGGTGGCGTCCTCGTCGACCGACGCGCGCGAGGATCTGATGCGCGAGTCGCCGCTCGGGGAGAAGGGACTCTTCGCCTTCCAGTGGCAGCTGGCGCTCGGCGGCGAGCCGCTCGATGCTGCCGAGATGGACGCCCTGGCCGCGGCCGCGGGTCCGGTGCTGCGGCTGAGAGGGGCATGGGCGGTCGTCCATCCTTCGGTGCTGCGACGGGCGCGCAAGCGGCTGCTCAAGCGGATCAGCGGTGGGGAGGCGCTGGCCGTCGCCCTGACCGGACAGGTGCCGAAGGAGGTCGCCGAGGCGGCGCCGGGCGAGAAGGTGATCATCGGGGCCTCGATCGCACGCCTTCGCGACGAGGTGATCGCGGCGACCTCGGGGCCCGCTGTCGACGTGCCCGCCGGGCTGCAGGCCACGATGCGTGGCTATCAGGTCGAGGGGCTGACCTGGCTGGCTGGGATCACCTCGCTCGGGCTCGGTGGCTGTCTGGCCGATGACATGGGGCTCGGGAAGACGCTGATGACGATCGCGCTCCACCTCCATCGCCAGAAGGAGCATTCCGGCCCGACCCTGGTGGTCTGCCCGGCGAGCCTGTTGGGCAACTGGGAGGCCGAGCTCGCCCGGTTCGCGCCCGAGGTGGAGGTGCGACGCCACCATGGCACCGAGCGCGACGTCGAGGGCGCGAACGGCGTGGTGCTGACGACGTACGGGACGATGCGGCGTGACACCGAGCTGCTCTCGGCCGTGTCGTGGGGGCTCGTCGTCGCCGACGAGGCGCAGCACGTGAAGAACGCCGCCTCCGCGACCGCGAAGGCACTCCGCGAGATCCCTTCACACGCCCGGGTCGCCCTGACCGGCACCCCGGTGGAGAACAACCTCACCGAGCTGTGGGCGCTGCTCGACTGGTGCGTGCCGGGTCTGCTGGGCAGCCGGCTGGCCTTCCGTCGCGCCTGGGCGAGCCAGATCGAGGCCGGTGCCGACGTCGGCAAGGCGAAGGAGTTCGCGTCGCTGGTCGGACCGTTCATGCTGCGCCGCCGCAAGTCGGACCCCGGGGTCGCTCCCGAGCTGCCGCCCAAGACCGAGACCGACCACCTGCTGGCGCTGACGCGGGAGCAGACGGTGCTCTATGAGGCCTACGTACGCGACGCGATGGCGCGGATCGAGCGGCTCGACGCCGATGACCCGCAGCGGCGCGGGCTGGTGCTCAGCCTGCTCACCGGGCTCAAGCAGATCTGCAACCATCCGGCGCAGTTCTTGAAGCAGGAGGGCGGGCGGATCGCGGGGCGGTCGCAGAAGATCGACCTGCTCGACGAGCTGGTCTCGACCGTGCTGGCCGAGTCGGGGGCGGTTCTGATCTTCACGCAGTACGTCGCGATGGCCCGTCTCCTCGAGGCGCATTGGGCCTCCGCCGGTGTCGTCGCCCATCAGTTCCTGCACGGCGGCACCCCGGTGGCGGAGCGATCGCGGATGGTCTCGCGCTTCCAGGACGGCGAGGTGCCGGTCTTCCTGCTCTCGCTCAAGGCCGGCGGGGTCGGGCTCAACCTGACCCGCGCCGACCATGTGATCCACGTCGACCGCTGGTGGAACCCTGCCGTCGAGGACCAGGCCACCGACCGGGCCCACCGCATCGGCCAGACGCGTACGGTCCAGGTGCACCGGCTCATCACCCAAGGCACCGTCGAGGAGCGCGTCGCGGAGCTGCTGCAGCGCAAACGGGTCCTGGCGGACGCGGTCCTCGGAGGCGGCGAGGCCGCCTTCACCGAGCTGTCCAACGCCGAGCTTCGTGAGCTGGTCAAGCTCGGCCCCCAGAAGCGCCGCAAGCGTCGCCGGATCGCTTCATGAGCAAGGCGTTGACCTTCGCCCGCGAGCCGCACCGGCGCGGGATGGTGCGGGTCGAGTCGTGGTGGGGTCGAGCCTTCCTGCGGGCGATCGAGGAGCTGGCGTACGACGACAACCAGCTCTCCGGCGCTCGGTCGCTCGCCCGCTCGGGGCGGATCGGAGGCCTGGTGGTCGAGCCCGGTCGGTTCGCCGCGGCGGTCGATGACGAGCGCGGGTTGTGGACGGTGACCGGCATGGTGCCGGTGCTGGGCGCAGAGTCCGTCGCCGCGCTCTTGGAGGTCCTCGGCGCCGCGTCCGCGCGAGCCGAGGCGCTCCTGGTCGGCGAGCTGCCGCTGGACGTGGCCGAGCACGCCGAGGAGGCCGGGGTCGAGCTGGTGCCCTATGGCGACGAGCTCGCGGTGACCTGCACGTGCGGGCACTGGCATGCGGTGTGCGGCCACTCGCTCGCGGTGCTGCACCAGCTCTGCTGGATCGTCGATCGCGACGCATCCGCGCTGCTTCATCTGCGTGGCGCGGAGCGCGACGAGCTGCTGGGGCGGCTGCGGAGAGGGCTGCGTCAGGATCGTCCGGCAGGGCCGGCGGCGACCGACGTCGCTGCGCCCGGCGAGTCCACCCGTGACCAGGTCGACGACGTCGAGATCGCGCTCGACGCGGTGCTCCGCGCACGCCACCTGCTCGAGGAGTGAGATACCTCTGGAGCCCACGCGATAACCTCGTGCGATGACATCGGCCCCGACGAAGACCAGGCGCGAGCAGATCCTGGACACCGCGGCCGAGCTCTTCGCGGCCCGCGGCTTCCACGGAGTCTCCGTCTCCGAGCTCGGCGCGGCGTGCGGCATCTCCGGCCCGGCGCTCTACAAGCACTTCCCGAGCAAGGACGCGATGCTCGCCGAGATGCTCGTCTCGATCTCCCAGGAGCTGCTCCGCGAAGGGCGTGCGCGCGTGAAGGGCGCTTCGGGCACCGCGGAGGCCATCGAGGCGCTGATCGACTGGCACGTCGACTTCGCGTTGCGCGATCGGGCTCTGATCGTCGTCCAGGAGCGCGACTGGGAGTCGCTCCCGCACGAGGCGCGCGAGCAGGTGCGCACCCTGCAGCGGAAGTACGTCGACCTCTGGGCCGACCAGCTCCGCGACCGCAACCCGGCGCTGGCTCTCGACAGCGCCCGCGCCATGGCTCACGCCGTCTTCGGTCTCATCAACTCGACCCCTCACAACCGGGTCCTCCCCGAGGAAGCGACCCGCGCGGTGCTCACCAAGATGGCCCGCGGAGCCCTCGCGGAGTAGCCGCTGAGGCGCCCAAGCACGGGTGACTTCGGTGTGGGGCTTGTCACCTGAGGTTAATGAACGTTAACCTCGGTCCATGGCGTCGAATCTGCGCGAGCTGACGCTCGAGCTGCGAGAGCGGCTCGAGCGCGTACGGCAAGGGGGGAGCGAACGCTCCCGGCAACGGCACACCGACCGCGGGAAGCTGCTCCCGCGCGACCGGGTGGACGGTCTCCTCGACCCCGGATCACCGTTCCTGGAGGTGAGTCCGCTGGCGGCGTACGGGATGTACGACGACGGCGACGAGTGGGCGGTGCCGTCGGCGGGCGTGGTCGCCGGGATCGGGATGGTTAGTGGCCGCAAGTGCATGATCGTGGCCAACGACGCGACCGTGAAGGGCGGCACCTACTACCCGCTGACGGTCAAGAAGCACCTGCGGGCCCAGACGATCGCGGCCGAGAACAACCTCCCGTGCATCTACCTCGTCGACTCCGGCGGTGCGTTCCTGCCGAAGCAGGACGAGGTCTTCCCCGACCGCGAGCACTTCGGGCGGATATTCTTCAACCAGGCCAACATGTCCGCGCGCGGCATCCCGCAGATCGCCTCCGTGATGGGCTCGTGCACCGCCGGCGGCGCCTACGTCCCGGCGATGAGTGACGAGACCGTGATCGTGCGCGACCAGGGCACGATCTTCCTTGGCGGTCCGCCGCTGGTGAAGGCGGCGACGGGCGAGGAGGTCACCGCTGAGGAGCTCGGCGGTGGGCTCGTCCACGCGACCAAGTCGGGCGTCGTCGACCACCTCGCCGACGACGACAAGCACGCGCTCGAGATCGTCCGCGGCATCGTCTCGACCCTCCCGGCGCAGGACGCGCGCCCCGTCGAGGCCTACGACGAGCCGGCCGAGTCCCCCGAGACCCTCGCCGACGTGGTGCCCGCCGACACGAAGACCCCCTACGACGTACGCGAGGTGATCCGCCGCATCGTCGACGGGTCCAAGCTGCAGGAGTTCAAGGCGCTCTACGGCGAGACGCTGGTCTGCGGGTTCGCCCACATCGAGGGGCAGCCGGTCGGCATCGTCGCCAACAACGGCATCCTCTTCTCCGAGTCGGCGCTCAAGGGCGCCCACTTCGTCGAGCTGTGCAACCAGCGCGGCATCCCGCTGGTGTTCCTGCAGAACATCACCGGGTTCATGGTCGGCAAGGAGTACGAGAACAAGGGCATCGCCCGCGACGGCGCCAAGCTCGTCACCGCCGTCGCCTGCTCGGTCGTCCCGAAGTTCACCGTCGTCATCGGCGGGTCCTACGGCGCCGGCAACTACGGCATGTGCGGGCGTGCGTACGACCCGCGGTTCCTGTGGATGTGGCCCAACGCGCGGATCTCGGTCATGGGCGGCGAGCAGGCCGCATCGGTGCTCGCCACCGTCGCAGGCAAGCCGGACGACGAGGAGTTCAAGGCGCCGATCCGGGACCAGTACGAGACCCAGGGCTCTCCCTACTACGCCACCGCGCGCCTGTGGGATGACGGCATCATCGACCCCGCCGACACCCGACGGGTGCTGGCGATGGGGCTCGCGGTGGCGGCGAACGCGCCGACCCCCGAACCCCGCTACGGAATCTTCAGGATGTGACTGGGATGTTTGAGTCTGCGATGTTCGACAGTGTTCTGGTCGCCAACCGCGGCGAGATCGCACGACGCGTCTTCCGCACCTGTCGTGAGCTGGGGATCCGGACGGTCGCGATCTACACCGCGCTCGACGCGGACGCGCCCCACGTACGCGACGCCGACGAGGCCGTCGAGGTCACGTCCTACCTCGACGCCGACGCGGTGGTCACGGCCGCCGCCGAGGCAGGTGCCGAGGCCGTCCACCCGGGTTACGGGTTCCTCTCCGAGCGGGCCGAGTTCGCGCGGGCGGTGGCGAAGGCCGGGCTGACCTGGGTCGGTCCGACGCCCGAGGTGATCGAGCAGATGGGCCGCAAGGACGCGGCCCGGGAGATCGCGGTCGCCGCCGGCGTACCTGTGGTTCCGCGCGGCGAGGACAGCCCCTATCCGCTGCTGGTCAAGGCCGCGGCGGGTGGTGGCGGCAAGGGCATGCGCATCGTCCGCTCGCCGGAGGAGCTGGACGAGGCCCGCGCCGCGGCCGCCCGCGAGGCGCTGAGCGCGTTCGGCGACGAGACTCTCTTGATCGAGAAGTACGTCGAGCGTGGCCGCCACATCGAGGTGCAGGTCTTCGGCGACACCCACGGCAACGTCATCCACCTCTTCGAGCGTGACTGCTCCGTCCAGCGTCGCCACCAGAAGGTGATCGAGGAGGCGCCCGCCCCGACGCTGACCGACGAGCAGCGAAACCTGGTCCTGACCAGCGCCGTCGCACTTGCTCGCCAGGTCGACTACACCGGTGCCGGGACGGTCGAGTTCCTCCTCGACGAGGCGTCCGGCGAGGCGTACTTCCTGGAGATGAACACTCGCCTCCAGGTCGAGCACCCGGTCACCGAGGAGGCGGTACGCATCGACGGCGCCGCCGCCGATCTCGTCGCACTTCAGCTCCGGGTCGCTGCCGGTGAGCCCCTGGGCATCGCTCAGGACGACGTACGCATCGACGGCCACGCCATCGAGGTCCGGGTCTATGCCGAGGACGCCTTCGAGGGCTTCCTGCCGCAGGCCGGCCGGACCTCGATCGTGCGCTGGCCCGAGAGCGCTCGCGTGGAGCATGCTCTGGAGAGCGAGCAGGTGGTCAGCACCGCCTACGACCCGATGCTCGCCAAGGTGATCGTGCGCGGCGCCGACCGCGAGGAGGCCCGGGCTGCGATGGTCAAGGCGCTCGACGCGACCGCCGTCCTCGGACTGACCACCAACACCGGCTTCCTGCGCGTGCTGGCCGCCTCCGACGCCTTCCGCGACGCGGAGATCGACACCGCCTGGCTCGATCGCAACGAGGTCCCCGCACCCGACACCGAGGTCCCGCGCGCGCTCGTCGCCTGGGTCAGCGCGATGCTCTCGGCGATCTCGGACACCACGACGCCGTTCCGTGCCGACGGCTGGCGCCTCGCCGGCTCACCGGCGCCGACCATCGTCGACCTCGACCGCAGCGTCACCGTCGACCGCCCCTCCGGCCGCGTGGATGACCACCTCGTCCGGCAGATCAGCGCGGCCGACCACGTCCTCGTGGCCATCGTCGACGGCGTACGTCACTGGGCGGCCATCAACGTCCAGCCCGGCCTCGCAGAGATCGTCCACCAAGGACACCGCTTCGACTTCTCCCCGCCCGACCGCGTCGCCGGCGCCGCCGCCCACCACAGCGACGGTGCAGTCGAGGCCAAGATGCCCGGCACCGTCATCGACGTACGCGTCCAGGTCGGCGACCAGGTCGAAGAGGGCCAGGTCCTCGGGGTCATGGAGGCGATGAAGATGGAGGTCTCCCTCAAGGCCCCGTTCGCCGGCACGATCACCGTGGTCGGTGCGTCCGCGGGATCCCAGGTTCCCCTCGGCTCCGAGCTGTTCGTTGTGGAGGCTTGACCGACCTTCTGGCCCATCTGATCGAGGGCAGAAACAGCGCGACGGCCATCGCGACGTCGGCCATAGTGATCCATGCCCTCCAGGGCATCGATCAAGGGAGACGAGATGAAATCACTGAGAGCGCTCGCGGGAGCGTTGGCTGTTCTACTGGCTGCTGGCATGGTGACGGTCTTGGGAGGCGTGTCCCCTGCGGCCGCGCTAGAAGGACCGGGCGTCACCGGACGAGTGACTGACGCGGACACAGGAGCGCCGATCAGCGGGGTCAGCGTCTCTCCGTACTGCCTTCAAGGAGAGTCCGGGGATGAGAGTTACGCCTATTGGGGTCCATGCCTCGTCGACCCAGCCGACCCCGCAGGGGATGTGATCAGGACCACCACATCTGCCGATGGCACATATGAACTCTCGCTGTCGCCTGGCGTCTACCGATTGCTCTACGTACATCCCGATCAGACCTTTGTGCGTGAGTACTACGACAACGCCGACAGTGTGGATTCGGCCGCAGATGTCACAGTCGTCGATTCGGCTCCGGCAACCCCAGTCGATGTTGCATTGACCCGAGCGACCACCATCAGCGGAACCTTGACGGACGAGTCCGGCGCGCCTGCAGATGACGTCAACGTGAACTTCTACAAAGCCGGACTTGCCGCAGACGGGTCGCGATCCTGGGATTGGTCGGCCGCGGAAACTACCGATCGCAGTGGCGCCTACACCACCCGTGGTCTCGTGCCGGGCGAGGTCTACCGCATCGAGTTCAGTGACTACTACCAGCGCTTCCTCGGTGAGTTCTACAACGATGTCGACTCCCTCGACCTCGCTACGGACGTGGTCGCAGGCGAGTCGGGTCCGGTTGATGCCGTCCTCGCCCGGGATCCTGGAGAAAGCATCCGTGGAACGATCACCGATGATGCGGGGAATCCGGTGGCGGGCGTCTCGGTGAATGCGATGCGCACCGACTACTGGGAGCCGGCGGGCTCCACCACCAGCGGCGAGGACGGCACGTACGTCATCAGCGGCCTGGATCCCGGCGAGCACCGCATCAACTTCACGCTCAACGACCCGTACCTCTGGGCCTATCAGGGCCATCTTGCCCGTGATGTGCAGGTGGTCATGGGTGCCGGTGCAGTCGCCGACCTGTCGGCGTACGTGGGCGGCCAGATCGCTGGGACGATCGAGGATGCCAATGGCCAGCCGATCGCGAACGCCAGCGTCAATGCAAATTCTGTTAGCGGCTCCGGAGGGGGCAGTGCACGCACCGACGAGAACGGTCACTATGTCATCAATGGCCTCCCGGTTGGCGACTACGAAATGGCATTCACCGCGGATGGTTACCGCGACGAGTGGTACCACGATCACTGGTGGTCCCCGAGTTACGACCTTGACACCGTCTCTGTGCGAGCGGGCGAGACGACAACCGTTGACGAGGGGCTCGCTGCGGAGGTGAGCGCCACCGGCGTCGTCACGTACTCCGACGGTAGTCCGCTCGCTTCGGAGTACGTGTGGGTGGAGCGTCAGGGCGATTCCGGCTGGGAGAACTACGCCGACTATTGGACCGACGAGCAGGGTCGATACACCACCGGCGTGCTCGGCTTCGGAACCTTCCGAATCAAGGTTCGGTCACCTGACGACGGCGTCCCCACATACTCCGGCGAGTTCACCGTGACTGACGCGGCTCAGGACATCGTCCGCGACGTACATCTCGACTGGCAGCCCATTGCCATCGTGAACACCGAGGCTCCCGCCATCCTCGGCACCGGAACCGTCGGCCAGGAGATCCTGGTCTCCACAGGCAACTGGAGCACCTACGACCACTTGGAGATTCAGTGGTTGCGCGATGGCCAGCCGATTGGAGGTGGGTACGGGGAGATCGGCGAGACGTATCGCCTCACGGAGGCTGACGCTGGCCACGAGATCAGTGCGCGGGTGACCGCGAGCCGGTGGTACGGCTACATCGACGGGGTTGCGACGACAGAGCCTCTGACTGTGACGCAAGGGCAGTTGGTGAACTCACAGCCGCCGGCCGTGACCGGGACGCCGAAGGTGGGCGAGACGCTCGGCGTCGACCCGGGTGCGTGGGGCACGGACGGTGTGACCTTCGGTTATCAATGGCTGCGCGACGGAACCGCCATCGATGGCGCCACCAACGCCACGTACGAACTGGTTCCCGGTGACTCCGGACACGCGATCTCGGCGGAGGTTACGGCCAGCAAGGACACCTGGGCATCGGGCAAGGCGGTGTCGTCGTCGGTCGACGTCCAGCGCGGTGACCTCGTCCTGGCGCCGTCGGTCACCGGTGACGTACGTATCGGGAAGACGCTCACCGCATCGGTGAACGCACCGGCAGGCGCCAACGTGAGCTACTCGTGGCAGGTTCGTTCGCCTGCCTCGGGGTCGAGCTCGGACACGTTCAAACAGGTCGGCACGGCTTCGAGTTTCACGCTGGCTGATCGCTACAAGAACTATGCGCTGCGGTTGGTGGTGACGGTCGCCGCGACCGGCTACAACGACGCGGCCGCGACGGTCGACATCAGCGAGCAGTTGCGTTAGCTGGTGTCAGATGGTGCCCGGGGTGCGTTTTCGGCCCCGGGCACCGACACTCTCAACGGATAGGAGCCGACCATGACTGATCTCCCCGCAGTCGTACGCCACGACGACCTGCCCAGCAGGGTCACGATCTACGAGGTCGGTGCGCGTGACGGCCTCCAGAACGAGAAGACGGCGATCGACACCGGCGTCAAGGCCGAGCTGATCACCCGGCTGCTCGACGCCGGGCTGAGTCCGGTGGAGGCGACGAGCTTCGTGCACCCGAAGTGGGTGCCGCAGCTGGCCGACGCGAAACAGCTCATGGAAGAGCTGGTCGACCGCCTCGGCGAGGAAGCCAGAGAGCTTCCGGTGCTCGTTCCCAACGAGAAGGGGCTCGACCGGGCGCTCGAGCTGGGGCTGCGTCACATCGCGATCTTCGGCAGCGCGACGGAGACGTTCGCCAACAAGAACCTCAACCAGACCTTCGACGGCCAGTGGGCGATGTTCGAGCCGACGACGGTGCGGGCCAAGGACGCCGGGATGACCGTCAGGGGCTATCTGTCGATGTGCTTCGGAGACCCCTGGGAGGGCCAGGTGGAGATCGCGAAGGTGGTCGAGGCGGGCAAGCGGCTCGTGGATCTCGGCGCCGACGAGCTCAGTCTCGGGGACACGATCGGCGTCGCGACCGCCGGCCACGTGAAGGCGCTGATCCAGGCGTTCGGCGACGCGGGAGTCACGACCGACCGGCTCGCGCTGCACTTCCACGACACGTACGGCCAGGCTCTGGCCAACACCCTGGCCGGACTTCAGTCCGGCGTGACCACCTACGACGCCAGCGCCGGCGGCCTGGGCGGCTGCCCCTATGCCAAGTCAGCCACCGGCAACCTGGCCACCGAGGACCTGCTCTGGATGCTCGACGGCCTGGGGATCGAGCACGGTGTCGATCTCGACAAGGTCGCCGACACGAGCAGCTGGCTCTCCGGACACCTCGGCAGGCCGAGCCCCTCGGCCGTCGTACGTGCCTTGCGGTCCTAGCTGGCGACACGCCCTAGACTGCATCCAAGAGTGACGGCCGGGTGACAAAAGACGGACCGCCGCGACAATCTCTACTAACTTGGTGCAGAATAGCGGGATCATGGCGCGCAAAGTCTTCCTCCACGTCGGCGCTCCCAAGACGGGCACGACGTACCTCCAGGACAGGTTGTTCCACAACCGGGTGTCCCTGGAGAAGCATGGCGTCTTCTACCCGGTCGGCGGCCAGCCTGACTTCTTCCGGCCGGCGCTCGACCTGATCGACCGTCCGTGGGGCGGGATGCGGAAGACCGTCCACGGTGAGTGGGACGCGCTGGTCAAGCGGGTGCGCCGCGACGAGTCCGAGACGATCCTGATCAGCCACCACCTCTTCGCCGGCGCCCGGCCCGACCGGGTCGAGAAGGCGATGACCGATCTCGGTGAGGGCGGACGCACCGAGGTGCACGTCGTCTACACCGCCCGCGACATCGCGCGCGTGCTGGCGGCGGAGTGGCAGGACCAGGTGCAGCGCGAGCGTAAGGTCACCTTCGCGCGCTACCTCGAGCGGATGCAGACCGCGAAGCAGTCGCGCTCGGCCGCCTGGTTCTGGCGTACGCACGGCCTGCCCGACGTGCTCAGCCGGTGGGGTCGCAACCTGCCGCCAGAGCGCGTGCACCTGGTCACCGTGCCGCACGACGGGGCGCCGAGCGAGGTGCTCTGGCGCCGGTTCTGCGAGGTCGTCGGGATCGAGGAGTCCTGGACCCCGATCGACAGCGACCGCCACAACCAATCGCTCGGCCGCGCCGAGGCGACGCTGCTGCGCCGGCTCAACGCGCGGCTCGAGTCGCAGGAACTCCCGCGCGAGGACTACCGCCACATGGTCACCGAGGTGATCGCGAAGCGCACCCTCGCCCACCGCGACGGTCGCGAACGGGTCACCATGCCGCCGACCGCCTTCGACTGGGCCGACCAGGTCGCCGACTCGTGGATCGAGTGGGCCGAGCTGGCCAAGGTCGACATCGCCGGTGACCTCGCCGACCTCCACCCGCAGCGGCCCGACGCCGACGTCGAGTGGATCGACCCGGACGCGCCGCGCACCAAGGACGTCGCCGACGCGGCGATCGACGCCCTGGTCGCGGTCGTCGTCGAGGCCGCCCGCACCGACCCGCCCCAGCGCCCGGTCGCCTCCCGTGCCGCCAGCCTGATGCGGCGGGTCAAGGGGCGACGCTCCTGATGCCAGGCACGCCGCCACCCACCAGGGGTTGGGGTTGGGCCGCGCACCTGCGCGGGGGCGGTACGACTCCGTGGACATCCTGGTCGGAGCCCGCCACGCCCTTCACGACCGCTCACCTGCCGGGTGCCGAGATGCTCGAGCTGCTGCGGCGGCTCAACGAGGTAGGACCGTCGGAGCCTGATCGGGTCGACGCGCTGCTGCGCACGAGCCCGCCCGGCCGCGGCCGCCGCGACCTGCCGCTGGTCGGGGACACCGAGACGAAGACGTACGGCCCGCTGCCCGTCGATCCGGCGACGCTGTCGGAGCGAGAGCTGCTGAGAGCGGCGAGCGTGCTGCTCGCCGAGGACCTGCTCGCCACCCGGGAGAATGCGCCCCGTCCGCGCCGACGACCGTGGGCTCGCCGCCCCAAGAAATCCGAGCCTGACCAGCAGAGGTTCCCCTATCGCCTGGTCGGCTCGCCGTGGCTCACGCTGCCCATCCGCGAGGAGCTGGAGCGGCAGGGAAGGCTTCCCGGCGGCGACGGCTACACCGTCTACGTCCTCGGCGGCCCGCTGGACGAGATCGCCGCCGGCGCGTGGAGGTTCCGCACCTTCACCAACCGGGTCAATCCCTGGCACATCTGGATCCGTGACGCGCAGTGGCGCGGTTGGCTCGGCCCCCGTGCCGACCTGCCCAGGATCGCCCGCTGGTGGGCCGGCCGGGTCGGGAAGGGCCGCGTCGAGATCGTCACCGATCCCGCTCTGCTGCCCGGCCTGCTCGGCGTGGACAGTGTCCCCGGCCCCTGGTCGATCTCGGCCGAGGGCAACGAGGTCGCGCGCGTGATCGGGCAGGTTCTCAGCGTACGAACTGATCTCGAGACCCAGCGGACGCTGCTGGTCGACCGGCTGCGACCACGGTTGGAGAAGCTCGAACCGCTCGTTCCGGACGCCCGGGAGGTCGGCGTCCCTCCGCAAAGTTTGAAATGGGTCGAAACACAGGCGCGGGCCCAACGTGATGCATTGGTCGAAGCCGGATACGCTCTCCACGGAGACCCTGACCGGCTGCTCCCTTCGGGGACGGCGACCCAGGGTCCCGACGAGTGCCGGGCTTTGGCGCTCGCGTTGTCATTGCTGGCGGGGCGTTCCTAGAGGAGTAGAACGTTGGAGACTGGGCGGCGCGTGCTGCTTCATGTCGGCACCCCCAAGACGGGCACGTCCTATCTGCAAGACGTCCTCTTCCACAACCGGGAGACCCTTGCCGAGCAGGGAGTCCACTACTTCGCCGACCGCTTCGACGCTCACTTCCTGGCGGCCCTCGACCTGATGGACCTGCCCTGGGGCGGCATCGAGGAGGAGGCGACCGGCGCCTGGGACGCACTCGCGGAGAAGGTGCGTGCCGTCGAGAACGGCACCGTGATCATCTCCCACGAGATCCTGGCGAGCGCGTCCTGGCAGCAGGCCAAGCACGCCCTGGACTCGCTGGGCGACTCCGAGATCCACATCATGCTCTCCGCGCGCGACCTGGCCCGCCAGATCCCCGCCGAGTGGCAGGAGAACGTCAAGCACCGCTCGGTCGTGACCTACGCCGAGTTCCTCGAGGAGATCCGCGACCCCGCGCGCGAGGGACGGATCGGATCCTGGTTCTGGGGCGTCCAGGAGCTGCCCGACATCCTCGACCGGTGGACCCAGGGCATCGCGCCAGAGCGCGTCCACCTGATCACCGTCCCGCCGCCGGGGTCGTCCTCGTCGTTGCTGTGGGAGCGGTTCTCCACCGCCTTCGGCCTCGACGACCTGACCATCGACTTCGAGGGGATCGACCGCGGCAACCCGTCCCTCGGCGTACCCGAGGCGGCCCTGCTCCGCGAGATCAACCTCGCGGTGGTGCCCGTGCTCGAGCCGGCCGACTACCGGCCTTTCGTACGCGAGTTCCTGGCCCACCGCACGCTGGCCAAGCGCCGCGACTCCGCGCGCCTGGCACTCTCCCCTTCGATCCTGCCGTGGGTCGAGTCGCTCTCCGAGAGCTGGGTCAAGGCGCTGACGGGGCGTGGCTACGACGTGGTCGGTGGGCTGGAGGAGCTGCTGGTCCCCGCTGACCTGGCGGACAAGCCGTTCATCGACCCGGACACCATCTCCTCGCGCGAGGTCCTCGACGCCGGCGTCGCCACCATCGACGCGCTGCTCCAGGAGGCCATCCGGCTGCGCAAGTCCGAGGCCCGGCTGGAGGACGAAGTCGGTGAGCTGCGCGCCGAGCTGGAGCACACCCGGTCGCTGGTGCCGAAGCAGCGGGCCCGCGAGGGTCTCGAGCGTCGCTGGTGGGGCCGGGCGGTCCTGAAGCTCTACCGCCTCGTCCGCCGCTAGCTCGTCAGAGGATCGCCTCGAGCCGTCCCGCGGCGCGGGCACGGTCGAAGACGTGGACCTTGTCCCAGGAGCCGTCGGCGTCGCCGAAGGTCGCCGCGGTCAGGAGCCGCGGCTGGTCGTCGGTCCAGCGGTCCCAGTGACGCTCGAAGGCGTCCGTCCGGACCAGCCGCCCGCGCTCGTACTGGCCGTCGATCGCAGCGACGCGCGGCACGTCGATCATGACCAGTGACGTACGCCAGCCGCGGGCGTGGGCGATCCGCCCGAGCAGCTCGCGCCGGCCGGGCCGGGTCGCCGGGTCGTGGACGAGGAGCGTGGGGCGATCGGCGGTCGAGCCGAGCAGGACGAGAACCAGGGTCGCGAGCGCGTGCCACAGGTGCACCAGCGGCCGGTAGAGGCGGTAGGGCACCTCCGGCAGCCGTGCCGCTAGCCAGCGCCCCGGCGTCTCGGAGTCGAGGGTGCGTACGTCATGACGCCGGGAAGCCACGTCGCGGATCAGCGTGCTCTTGCCGGCGCCGGGTACGCCGCCCAGGAGGAGCAGGTGAGCTCTCTCCTCGACCCCTACAGCGCGGGGAGGGCTGATCGGGGCGTACGTCGAGTCGAGGGTCATCTGCTGCTCCTCCCAGGCGGACACCAACAGTGTGGAGTTCTGTGCTCTGAGGAACGTTGGAAGGAGCTGTGAAGTTCCTGTGAGCCTCAGCGGTTGTCGGGGTGACGCGGCAGCAGCTCGCGCGAGGCGTAGCGACCGATCTGGTAGGTCATCCACCCGTCGGCCCCCGCGCCGACGACACCGCCAACGAGCGGGATCCGCTTGGCGGCCATGGAGATCATGCCCCTCCCGGTGACCCGACTGAGCAGCTCCTGGGCCACCTCCGAGGCGACGATGGCATCGATCGCGCGGTCGTAGGTCGGAGCGGTTGCTATGGCCATCGGCGGTGCAGGGATCTTCTTCTCCTGGATCTGCTTGCCGACCTTCTCCTCGCTCAGGAGGGTGAGCAGGATGGCGTTACGCACCCGGGGATCGGTCAGGTCGTAGCCACGAAGGTGAGCGATCGCGGCCACCATGCGGCACTGGATGATCGCCATCCCGGTGATGTTGGCGGGGAGGGTGATGGCCGTGGTGACGACGCCGCCGATGTTGGTCGCGAAGCCGCCCACACCGGCCAGCCGGACGTGGTTGTCGATGACGTGCTTCACCGCGAGCTCGACGTCGCCGTCGTGGTCCTTGAGGTGCTTCTCGGCGGCCGCGGCCGCACCCGGGAGCGGGCCGACACCGACGATGGCATGGTGCAGCGACTGCCTGACCACGGTGGTGGTCACGCCGGGAGCGGACTCGATGACCTTGGGTGCGAGCCGGCCAGCCGCACTGGTGAGCACTGCCTTGGGACCGATCATGAGGCAAATCTTAAGTGTGTGGTGGTTGGGGCCGCGCGGGGCGATAACGTTTCGTCGTGGCGAATCTTGGGGGACCGATCGAACCCGAGCCCTCGCCGTGGGCCTTTGCCGACCTCCGGGACCCAGGCGCGGGCCATGGCGGGGCTGAGCTGGACGACCTGGTGGGCATGGGCGCGGACGTCGCGCCCGGGACACTCCTGGCTGCGTACCGGCACGGGATCTTCCCGATGCCCGGAGAGTCCCAGCGCGATCCGATGATGTGGTTCTCGCCGGTCAGGCGCGGCGTACTTCCGCTGGACGGGCTCGTCGTCTCGCGGTCCTTGCGCAGGTCCGTGCGGGACTTCGAGATCCGGATCGACACCAGCTTCGACGAGGTGGTGGCATCGTGCGCCGACCCGCGCCGGCCCCACGGCTGGATCGACAAGCGGATCCGCCGGGCCTACGGCAACCTGCACGAGCTGGGCTGGGCGCACTCGGTCGAGGCCTGGCAGGACGACCGCCTGGTCGGTGGGCTCTACGGGGTGGCCATCGGCGGTCTCTTCGCCGGGGAGTCGATGTTCCACCGGGTCCGCGATGCGTCCAAGGTCGCCCTGGTCGGGCTGGTCTCGGCGCTGCGCGAGGCGGGGTCGATCGACCAGCGGATCCTGGACGTGCAGTGGCGCACCGACCATCTGGCCTCGCTCGGCGTCGTCGAGATGGGTCGTAACGACTACCTCGACCGCCTGGAGAAGGCGCTCAGGCTGCCGCTCCCGGAGGCGTTCGGCGGTCCTCCGCCGGCTGCCTAGAGGACGTATGCCTCGGCGCCGGTCTCGCTGACCATCGGCCGCCCGGCGGCGGCCCAGTCGAGCATCCCGCCGGCGAGGTTGACGACCTCGAAGCCCTGCTGGGCGAGGTAGTTGACCGCCTGGGCGCTGCGTCCGCCGACCTTGCAGACCACCAGGGTCTGACCCTCGGGAAGGTCACCGAGGCGTGCCGGGAGCTCCTGGAGCGGGATGTGGGTCGCGCCCTCGATGTGGCCCGCTGCCCACTCGTCGGCCTCGCGGACATCCAGGACTGCCACAGGCAGGGGATCGGGCACTCCGGCGATCTCGACGGTGGGGATGGTCACCCGTCAAGCCTACTTGAGAAGCCGAGACATCCGGCGATCGGCAAGCGGCTTCCCCCCGGTCTGGCAGGTGGGGCAGTACTGCAGGCTCGAGTCGGCGAAACTGACCTCGAGGACCGTGTCACCGCAGACCGGACACTTCTTGCCGGCCTTGCCGTGCACGGCGAGGTTGGACTTCTTCTCGCCCTTCAGCTCGCTCATCGCCAGGCCGGAGTCGCGCTCGACGGCCTCTTTGAGGGTCGTCCGCAGCGCGTTGTAGAGGCTCTCCGACTCCTCCTCGGTCATCTCGGCAGGCTTGAACGGCGACATCTTCGCTGCCCACAGGATCTCGTCGGAGTAGGCGTTGCCGATGCCCGCGATGATCGACTGCATCCGCAGCACGCCCTTGATCTGCTTGCGGCCCTGACCTGCGAGGATCTCGCGGAAGCGGGCCAGCGTGAAGTCATCGGCGAGCGGGTCGGGACCCAGCGAGGCGACGCCCGGGACGTCCTGCGGGTCGTGGACGACGTAGAGCGCCAAGCGCTTCTTGGTGCCGCCCTCGGTGATGTCCAGCCCGGTGTCGTCGTCGAGCACGACCCGGATCGCCAGCCCCGACTTCGATCCCGGACGAGGCGGTGCCGCCGGGATCTCGTCACGCCACCTGATCCAGCCACCGCGGGCCAGGTGCAGCACGAGATGGACGCCGCTCGCCTCGATGTCGATGAACTTGCCATGGCGGGTCACGTTGTCGACGAGCGTGCCCTCGACCGCGCTCAACGGCGGATCGTACGTCTTCAGCGCGCTGAACTGCGCGACGTGCACCTTCGTGATCGCACGGCCGTCGAGGCGCCCGCGCAGGTCGTCGGCGAGCGCTTCCACCTCGGGGAGTTCCGGCATGGTCGCGAGTCTAGATCGTCAGGCTTGCGCAGGGGAGAAGAATCTGGCTATCATCGAACACACGTTCGAGACTAACGGTCGATACGGGCGTCTGCGCCTTTCTAAGATCAATCCTAGAAAGATGAATAGAGACCTACGCTCGTGAAAGATGTGGATCGCTAGCGAAATCTAAGACGCGTCCTAGAGATGTGGATATCGTCTGATCATGGACCCCATCCGCAATCCGTACGCTCCCGGCGCCGGTCAGCGGCCCCCGGAGCTCGCAGGTCGCAACGAGCAGCTCGGGCAGTTCGACGTGGTGTTGGAGCGGGTGGCGCGCGGTCGCCCGGAGCGGTCGCTGGTGCTGACCGGGCTCCGCGGCGTCGGTAAGACCGTCCTGCTCAACACGCTGCGGTCGGCGGCGGTCCGCAAGGGCTGGGGCACCGGGAAGATGGAGGCGCGCCCCGACCAGTCGCTGCGCCGGCCGCTGTCGAGCGCCCTGCACCAGGCGGTGCGCGAACTGGGTCATCCGAGCTCCGACGACGTCGACCACGTGCTCGGCGTGATCCGCTCCTTCGCCCAGCGGGAGGCCGGTCCCAACGCAAAGCTGCGCGAGCAGTGGTCGCCGGGCATCGAGGCTCCCGCGGTGCGAGGCCGGGCCGACTCTGGTGACATAGAGATCGACCTGGTCGAGCTGCTCACCGACGTCGGCGGGCTCGCCGCTGACGTGGGCAAGGGTGTCGGCGTCTTCATCGACGAGATGCAGGACCTCGGTCCCGACGACGTCTCGGCGATGTGTGCCGCCTGCCACGAGATCAGCCAGTCGGGGCTGCCGGTGATCGTCGTCGGCGCAGGCCTGCCGCACCTGCCGGCCGTGCTCTCGGCGAGCAAGTCCTACTCCGAGCGGCTCTTCTCCTACCAGCGCATCGACCGTCTGCAGCGCGACGCGGCCGACCGCGCCCTCGCCGCTCCCGCGGGTGAGGAGGAGGCCGAGTTCGAAGCAGCCGCACTCGCGGAGATGTACGCCGCCACCGGCGGTTATCCCTACTTCATCCAGGCCTACGGCAAGACCGTGTGGGACCAGGCGCCCCGCTCGCCGATCACCCTCGAGGACGTGAAGGTCGCGGCCCCCGAGGCCGAGCGCGAGCTGGCGGTCGGCTTCTTCGGTTCCCGCTACGAGCGGGCCACCCCAGCCGAGCGGGACTACCTGCGCGCGATGGCCGACGCCGCCGTCGAGCTCGGTGCCGACGACATCGGCACCGTCGCCACCGCGGACGTCGCCGCGTTCCTCAACAAGAAGCCGCAGTCGCTCTCCCCGGCGCGTGACGCGCTGATGAAGAAGGGCCTGATCTACTCCGGCGAGCGCGGTCGGATCGCCTTCACCGTCCCTCATTTCGGCCGCTACTTACGCCAACAGGGGTAATTCGCCGCCAGCTCCGCAAACAGGGCGTAATTCCCTCTTCCCTTGGCGTAGGCACGGTGCTTGACTTTGGCGGTGGCCAGTGACGTACATCACATCGGCCGCATTCCCGCAGCGAGCTCGGGCGCAGCACGAACGAGTGGAGGGAGAACCACGCATGCGTGGTTGGAAAAGAACGCGGCTCCTCACCATCGGAGCCGCAGGAGCGCTCGTCCTCGGCCTGACGCTGCCCGGCGCACCCGCCGGTAGTGCACCTCCGGCGGACGATGATCGAGGTCGGGCCGCCAAGGAGCTCAAGCAGACCGGGTCCGACTACAACAACGGCAAGAAGGTCGGCATCGACCGGAAGCGGGGTGACCTGGCCGGCAAACAGCCGCCGAAGGGACCCGCGAAGGTCGGTCAGAGCCGCACCTGGCTGGGGCTCGACGACGCCCAGGGAAGCATCTACCTCAAGGACTACACACTGCGCGGCGTCGGCGACAACATCGAGGTGTGGGTCGCCGATGACCGGGCGTTCCCGGACGGTGACTGCCGCAACGCCCTCGGGCTGACCGAGGTCACCGACGCCCAGGTCTCGAACTTCATCTCGGAGTTCGACAACACCATCTACCCGATCGAGTCGGAGGAGTTCTCGGTGCCGCCCGACCGGGACGGCAAGCAGGCCACGCTGCCGGGGCTGATCCCGAACCTGCCCTCCTCGGAGTACAAGGGCGATGGCGACAACATCGTGGTCCTGGTCGACAACGTCCGGGACGCCAACTTCTACGAGCCCGCCACTCCTGATGGGCAGACCTACATCGCGGGCTTCTTCTACTCGGTCTTCAACGAGTACTTCGACCGCAACGTGATGAGCATCGATGTCTTCGACTGGCTGCACCGCACCGGCACCAACCCGCCCGACGACAGCACCGATCCGGCGTACGTCGCCTGCAACGAGGAGCTGAACAGCGCTCCCGGACGGCTGGTCGGCGCATCTCGGCCGCTGCTGTACGAGGGCACCTTCGCGCACGAGTACCAGCACCTGCTGGAGTACTACGAGGATGCCGACGAGGTCTCCTGGATCAACGAGGGCCTGTCTGACTACGCCCAGACCCTGGTCGGTTACGTCGACCCGAGCACCCCACCTGACGATCCCGGCGCGGACTCGCACCTGGCGTGCTTCATGGGCTATCTCGATCCGGCATTCGGTGGCTCGGAGAACTCGCTGACCGGCTGGGGCGACCAGGGCGGGCCGGAGACGCTGTGCGACTACGGCGCGGTCTATTCGTTCATGCAGTATCTGGCCAGCCACTACGGCCCCGACTTCCTCAGCGCGCTGCACCGTGAGGACGCCGGTGGTATCGAGGGGCTCCAGATCGTGCTGGACCAGTTCGACGCCGGGATCTCCGCCCAGCAGACGATCCACGACTGGGCCGCCATGGTGGCTCTCGACGCGGCACTGGACGCCAACGGCGGCAACCTGAACGGCGGTGACGCGGCGACCTTCCAGGCCGACTCGCTGTCCGCGAAGGTCAATTGGGACAACCCCGAGGCGTGGAACGAGAACGGCGCACCGCCGAACGGCTCGGACTACGTACGCCTGCGCGACGGCGCCGGGGCCTACCTCTCGGCGGGCGAGATCGAGTCGCTCAGCTTCGACGGGGCGTCGGCGTTGGAGCCCAAGCCGGTCGAGTGGACGGTCGACACCACCCCGCCGGACGCCACGACGGCCGACAGCAGCTGTGGCTCGCCGCCTGCCGACGGCACCGGAGCGGCGGCCCTCTACGCCGGTTGTGGGCCGAACCTCGACCGGTCGGTCGTGCGGGCGGTCGACGTGCCGGCCGGCGGAGCGTCGCTGACCTTCGACGCCCTGTGGGACGCGGAGGTCGGCTGGGACTTCGGCTACGTCCAGGTCTCCACCGACGGCGGTGAGACCTGGCAGAGCCTGGCCACCGCCGACACGACCAGCGAGCACGACCCGGGTGCCATCCCGACCGTGGTCGACAACCTGCCCGGCTTCTCCGGCGACTCCGGAGGCTGGCGGCAGCAGAGTGCCGACCTGTCGACGTACGGCGGGCAGAGCGTGCTGGTGGCGTTCCGCTACATCACCGACTCCGGGGTCGACGAGTCCGGCTTCTGGGTGCGTGACATCGCCGTGGGCGGCACCGCGCTGCCCAGCGACACCCTGGCCGGCTGGCAGTCGATGTCGCAGGTCAACCCGACTCCGGTCGAGGGCTGGACCGTCCAGCTGGTGGCGTACGGCCCGGCGGGCTCGCCTGCGTGGGTGCACACGCTCGCGCTGGACGAGTCGTTCGACGGCACCCTCAGCGGTGCCGCGCTCGACGCCGCGATCGGTGACACTGCCGACACCGTGGCGGCGATCGTGATGTTCGACGATCCGACGGAGAGCGTGGCCGACCCGGCGCGCTACACCCTGACGGTCGACGGGGTCACCCAGCCGGGCGGCTGACCGCCCAGCTGATGAGCGGGCCGCGGCCGTCGGAGGACGGCCGCGGCCCGTACGTCAGCTCTTCTTCTTGGCGGTCGCTTTGCCGCCTTTGCTACCCGCCTTCTTCTTCTGGGCGGTGGTGCCGCCCTGGCTACCGTCGTTGTTCTTCTTTCCGCTGCCGCTCGTCTTGCCGCCCTTCTTGGAGGCGTCAGGAGTGTTAGCGATCTTGGCGGCGCGCTGCTTGGACATCCCCTTGTCCTTGAGCGCCTCATACTGCTCTTCGTTCTTCACGTTGGCGGACTTGCTGGGCATGGCTCCTCCATCGTCCGTGGTCTGCCAACGGCGGTACCCGCGGTTTCGGACGGCATGCACTTCCCGGGGATGGCCCCGGACTAGGTCGACGTCGAGTAGAGCCGGACGCCAGCCGGTGAGGCTCTCCGGCACGCGATTGCGAGCTGGAGTTCTCGTCACTACCGATCGCGTCCCGCCGTCTCGAGCAGGCGCAGCCAGATCTCGCTGATCGTCGGGTAGGCGGGGACCGCGTGCCACAGGCGGTCCAGCGGGACCTCGCCGACGACGGCGATCGTGGCCGCGTGCAGGAGTTCGGAGATGTCCGGGCCGACGGCGGTGAAGCCGACCAGGGTCTTGCGCTGCTCGTCGATGACCATCCGCGCCTGGCCACGGTAGCCGTCGGCGTGGAGCGACGCTCCGGCGATCGAGCCGAGGTCGTAGTCGACGACGCCGACCTCGATGCCGGCCGCCTCGGCCGATTCGGCGGTGTGTCCGACGGCGACGACCTCGGGGTCGGTGAAGATCACCTGGGTGGTGGCGCGCTCGTCGGCGGTGGCGGCGTGACGCCCCCAGGCGCTCAGGTCGGGCTCCTCACCGCGAGCGCGTGCCGCGATGAGATCGCCGAGCGAGCGAGCCTGGTATTTCCCGTGGTGGGTCAGCAGCGCTCGATGGTTGACGTCGCCCGCGGCATAGAGCCAGCCGTCCTCGAGCTGCCCGCTGTCGTCGACCACGGCCAAGGCGTCGTCGACCTTCAGCCAGCTGCCCGGCTCGAGACCGACGTGCTCGAGCCCGAGGTCCTTGGTGTTGGGAATCCGACCGGTGGCCACGAGGACCTCGTCGGCGGTCACCTCGGTGCCGTCCGAGAGGGTCACCCGCACCTCGCCGCCATCATCACGCCGAGCCTCGGTCGCGCCGGCGTCGAGGTGAATCGTGACTCCGTACGTCCGGAGCGCCTCGGCTACCTGCTCACCCGCGAACTTCTCTACGCTCGGCAGAAGCCGGGTGCGGGAGATCATGGTCACCTGCGACCCGAGGGCGCTGAAGGCGGTCGCCATCTCGGCGCCGACCACCCCGCCGCCGATGATCGCCAGGCGATCGGGGACGGACTGGGCGCCGGCGGCCTCGCGGTTCGTCCAGGGCTTGGCCTCCTCCAGCCCGGGGATCGGCGGGATGAGGGAGGAACTGCCTGTGGAGACGACCACGGCGTGGCGAGCCTGAAGGTTGGTGGTCGTGCCGTCGTCGGCGGTGACCGTGACCGAGCGGGTGCCGGTGATGCGCCCGCGGCCGCGGACCAGGGTGATCCCGGCTCCAGTCAGCCACTCGACCTGGCCGGTGTCCTTCCAGTGGGACGCGAACTCGTCACGCCGGGCGAACACGGCGGAGGGGTCGAGCTTGCCCGTGACCGCTTGGCCGGCGGCCGGGAGCGCTTGGGCGGCACGCAGCGCCGCCGCGTCCCGAAGGAGGGCCTTCGTCGGCATGCAGGCCCAGTAGGAGCACTCCCCGCCGACGAGCTCGCGCTCGACAAGCGCTGCGGTCAGGCCGCCTTGGACGACGCGGTCGGCGACGTTCTCGCCGGTCGGACCGCCGCCGATGATGATGACGTCGACGGTCAGGTCCTGGCTGGTGCTCGTCATGTCAGTTGACCTTACCTGCGCGCTGGCGCAGGCGGAGGGCAGAAATGAGGAAGAAGATGCCGCCCAATGTCGCGTAGCCCGCGAGGCCGGTGAGCGACGCCTTCGGGCCGGCGGCCATCAGGATGAAACCGGTTCCGGCGAACGTCGAGATCCCGCCGCTGAGGATCATCGCCCACTGGCCACCGAGTCGGTAGCGCCGCACCGCGACGAACAGCTGGACCAGCCCGGCGGTGATCGCCCAGGCACCCCACACCCGCAGGATGCCCGGGATCCCGGAGGTGGCGGCGACGGCGACGCCGACAGCGGTGAGCAGGCTGAGCGCCATGTTGACGTAGAGCAGGACGCGCGGGCCGTTGGCGCCCGAGGTGCGGTGGTCGATCACGGCGGCCGCCACGTCGAACAGCGGGTAGATCACCAGCAGCGCGATGCTCGCGGCGTTGAGGGTCGTCGCGGTGAGGGCGACGAGTACGGCCCAGACGATCGCGAACCCGAAGCGGGCGAAGTAGAGCTTCGGCAGCGCGTTGGTCGGGGCGCTCAGTGTGCCGGAATGACCGGTCTCGACGGAGGTGGACATCAGATCCCTTTCATGGATCAAGCTGAGAGACAGAACGATCGTTCTACCTGCATCGAGAGTCTGCACCAGCTCGTCTGTCAATGCAAGACCGATCGTTCTGTCTGCTACCGTCGAGCCAACGAGAACGAGAGGAAGTGACGGATGTCTGAGGCCCGGGACCGACTGCTCAGCACGGCGAGTCGGCTCTTCTACGCCGAGGGCCTGCACTCGGTCGGAGTGGATCGCGTGATCGCCGAGGCGCAGGTCACGCGGGCGACGCTCTATCGGCACTTTCGGAGCAAGGACGAGCTCGTCGTGGCGTACCTGACGCAGGCCGACGAGGCGATCCGGGCGCGCGTGGATGCCGCCCGGTCGGAGGTCGAGGACCCCGACGACCTCATTCGGACCGTCGGCCGGTCGATCGCCGAGGACATCCAGGGCGAGGGGTTCCGAGGCTGCGCGTTCCTCAACGCCGCGGCCGAATACCCGGACCCGGAACACGTGGTCCATCAGGCGGTGCTGAAGCACCGCCAGTGGTTCCTGGCCACGATGACCGAGCTCTTCGCGGCGACCGGGAAGCCTGATTCGGAGTTTGCCGGCCGCCACTTCGTCATGTTGCGAGACGGTGCGATGGCGGCCGGCTGTCTGACCGATCCCGCCCCGGTCGGTGAGACGTTCCTACGAGGGCTCGAGGGACTTCTCACCTACCGGAGCAACCTGGGGTCAGCGCTCAGCTGACGCCGTTCTCGGCGAGGAACTCCTTGGCGACCGTGGCCGGGGAGGCCTTGTCGACCTGGACCTTGGCGAGCGCCTCGGTGAGGTTGGCGGTGGTCAGCGCCTCGGAGACCGAGTTGAGCGCGGTCTCGGCGTCGCTGCTGAGCGCCTCGGAGCGGATCAGCGGGACGACGTTCTGGGAGAGGAAGAGGTTCTCCGGGTCCTCGAGGACGACCCAGCCGTTGGTGGGGATCGACGAGTCGGTGGAGAAGACGTTGGCGACGTCGATGTCGCCCTTTGCCAGCGCGCTGGTCGTCAGCGGGCCGCCGGCGTCGAGCGGCTTGAACTCCTTGAACGTGACCCCGTAGACCTCCTCGAGACCGACCAGCCCCTGGTGGCGCTCCTTGAACTCCGGGGCGCCGCCGAGCGAGAGGTCCTTCGCGACCGGAGCCAGGTCCTCGATGCTCTTCAGGGAGTACTTGTCGGCGGTCTCCTTGGAGACGGTGAGGGTGTCCTTGTCCTCGGCCTCCGACTGCGGCAGGGTCTCGCTACCCTCCGGCAGTACGTCCTGGAGCGCCTCGTAGACGTCCTCGGGGGCCGAGACGTTCTCCGGGACGCCGTCGGGCTTCAGGTAGGCCAGCAGGGCGCCGTTGTACTCCGGCAGCAGGTCGATGTCGCCGCTCTTGAAGGCCTCCATGTAGACCTCGCGGGACCCGATGTTGGGCTTGGTCTCGACCTTGACGCCCTCGGCCTCGAGAGCCTGGGCGTACATCTCCATGAGCAGCTCGCTCTCGGGGAAGTTGGCCGAGCCGACGACGATCGTGCCGCCGCCGGAGTCGGAGTCCGATCCGGAGTCGAGCGGGTCACCGCCGCAGGCGGTCAGGGTGCCTGCCACGGCGAGCGTCGCGAACAGGTACGCGGTGGTGCGGATTCGGCGGGACATTGAGATACCTCTCGGGTTACTGGATTGATCAGCCGGCGGCAGCGGGCTGGCCGGCGGGTTCGGGGCGGAGGGTGGTCGGACGGTTGCCGGCTTCGCGGCCGTCGACACCGGGCGAGACGAGGAGTCGCTGCGCACCCGCGAGCGCCAGGTCGATCGCGACCGCGAGCACGGCGAGCACGATCGCGCCGGCGACCACCTGGTCGTACTGGAGCGTGGCCAGACCGTCGAAGAGATAGCGGCCGAGGCCGCCGAGACCGGCGTACGCAGCGATGGTCGCGGTCGAGACCACCTGGAGCGACGCGTTGCGCAGGCCGCCGATGATGATCGGCAGGGCGATCGGGACCTCGACGCGCCAGGCGATCTGGGCCTCGGTCATGCCGACACCTCGCGCCGCGTCGACGGTCTCGTCGGCGACGGACTGGATGCCTGCGTACGTCGTGGCCAGGATGGGCGGGATGGCGAGCACGACCAGGGCGATCGTGACCGGGACCAGACCGATCCCGACCAGGCCGAGCGCGAGCATGAGTACGCCGAGGGTCGGCAGCGCGCGACCGGCGTTGCCGAGGTTGATGGCGATCAGCGCGCCACGGCCGGTGTGGCCGATCAGCAGGCCGATCGGGAACGCGATCACGGCCGCGATCGCCAGGGCGAGGACGGTGTAGCCGAGGTGCTCGAGGATGCGCTGTGGGAAGCCGTCGGGGCTGGTCAGCGACCAGTTGGCGGCGTCGAGCAGGTAGTCGAGACTCATCGCGCACCCGCCCTTGCCCACGGGGTGAGCCCGCGCTGGAGGGCGACGATGAGGACGTCGGCGATGACCGCGAGGGCGACCGAGAGGACCAGTCCGATGATGATCGGCGGCAGATAGAAGCCGAGCTGGAAGCCACGGGTGAAGAGCTGCCCGAGACCACCGATGCCGATCAGGGCCGCGATGCTGACCATGCTCACGTTGGCCACGGTCGCCACCCGCAGACCGGTCAGGATCACCGGCATCGCCAGCGGCAGCTGGACCGTGAACCAGCGGCGTACGGGCCGATAGCCCATCGCGGTGGCGGCCTGCAGGACGGTGGTGTCGACCGCGTCGAGACCGTCGGCGGTCGTGCGGACGAGCAGGGCGAGCGAGTAGAGGGTGAGCGCGATGACCACGTTGATCGGGTCGAGGACGCTGGTGCCGAGGATGCCCGGGAGCAGCAGGAGCAGGGCCAGCGACGGGACGGTGTAGATCACGCTGCCGGCGGTGAGCGCGATGTGGCGTGCCGGGACGTAGCGATGGACCAGGGCGCCCAGCGGCAGGGCGAGGACGAAGGCGATCGCCACCGGAATCAGAGCGAGCCAGATGTGCTGGACGAGCGCGGTGAGGACCTCGTCCATGTTGGTCTCGAGATAGCGCCAGATGTCGCTCACCCAGCCTCCTCCGCGGAAGCCAGGGCCGCCAGTCGCTCCCGCTGCTGCGAACGTACGCTGCCGGCGAGGTCCTCCAGCAGGACCAGCCCATCGGCTCGACCCTCGGTGTCGACCCGGATCGCGGCACCGGCGGGCGAGAGGATGACCAGGTCGGTGACCGTACGCAGGTTGGCGCCGTCGCTGAAGGTGCCCTCGGTCGGCAGCAGCCCGTCGGAACCGCGCCAGCCCAGTGGCCGGCCGTCGTGGTCGACCTCGAGGGTGAGCCCGTTGACGCCGTGGTCGATGGGCTTGAGCGCGACCGAGCTCCCTTCGGCGAAGCCGAGGCCCCGGAAGCCGCGGTCGCGGCCGACGAGCGAGGCGACGAAGTCGTCGGCCGGGGCGGCGAGGAGGTCGGCAGGCGGGGCGTACTGGGCCAGGCGGGCGCCCTGGGCGAAGACGGCGACCTTGTCGCCGAGGCGGATCGCCTCGTCGATGTCGTGGGTGACCAGGACGATCGTCTTGCCGAGCTCGCCCTGGAGCCTGAGCAGCTCCTGCTGGAGGTCGTCGCGTACGACCGGGTCGACGGCCGAGAACGGCTCGTCCATCAGCAGCACCGGCGGGTCGGCCGCGAGCGCCCGGGCGACGCCGACGCGCTGCTGCTGGCCGCCCGAGAGCTGGGCCGGGTAGCGCTCGCCGAGGTTGGCGGCGAGCCCGACGCGCTCGAGCAGGTCGAGGGCGCTGGTGCGGGCCTCCCGGCGGGAGATGCCCTGCAGGATCGGGACGGTCGCGACGTTGTCGAGCACCGTCCGGTGCGGGAAGAGCCCGGCGCCCTGGATCACGTAGCCGATCTCACGCCGCAGCTGCGCCTCCGGGCGGCTGGTGACGTCGTCACCGTCGATCAGGATCCGGCCGGAGGTCGGCTCGATCATCCGGTTGATCATCCGCAGCGCGGTCGTCTTGCCACATCCCGACGGCCCGACGAACACGGTGATCTGCCCGGTCTCGACCGTCAAGGAGAGGTCCTCCACCGCAACGGTGCCGTCCGGATAGCGTTTGGTCACGCCCTCGAACTCGATCACAGCCACCGCTCCTGTCTGTCGTTCTTCATCTGCGGACGCCGTTGCACAAGATCCTCAGCCTGCCAGATCAGGGGACGGAACCGAAGATGTTAAACAGAAAAGGAAAGTCGGGTTCGGTGTCCGAGCATCGGTTCTCGATGCTTGAAATGTGCCACATCCGTCCGGGTCTGCCGGTCAACCGGGCCCTGCAGGTGGTTCAGTCCTCCAGCGGGCGCAGCTCGTCGGCGTAGGAGACCGAGACGCGGCGCATCACGCCGTCGTCGCTGATCGCGTACTGCCCCATCCGCCACAGCGGCGGCGAGTAGGCGTGGATCGAGACCGAGCCGTCGATCGCACCGCTCATCCGGTGGATGTGGTCGGGGCCGAAGCCGAAGCTGCGGCCCGCGCCGACCTCCCGTTGCACGGGCTCGCCGCCGAACCTCGGTTGCTGCTCGAAGACCGATCCGTGGGTCACCGCGACCGCGCCCGAGGAGATGTCGTGGTCGTGCCAGCCGGTGTCGTCGACGGTGTTCCAGCACAGCAGCCAGACGTCGATGTCCTTGTCCCGGTAGAGCGAGACGTAGTGGCGACCACCGGTGTCGTGGCGCACGAGGTGCGCCCACCGCTCGGGGTGCGCGGCGAGCTCGTCGACCCAGGCACGGAGCTCGCCGGGAGTGAGCGTACGTCCCGGCAGCTCGGGCAGGTTCGCGGCGCTCAGAACGGTGTCGACGGTCGGTTCGGTGATGGTCATCGGTCTCCTCCGGTGAGCAGGTGGTGCGGGTTGGCGACGAAGATCGCGTGGCTCAGGGCCTCGCCGAGGCCGGGGTCGGTCGGCTCGGCATATGGGCGGTCCGAGCCGTTCACCAGCGGATCCACGCCGACCACGCGCGACATCGCGTCGATCGCCTGGGTGCCGTAGGACGAGGTCTCGTAGTAGATGTGCCGGTCGATCGCGCCGAGCTCCCCGCCGCGTTGCGCGAGGCGCTCGTGGTGGAGCGGCGCGAGGCCGGCCAGGCCGACGAACGCGATCCGCAGCGTCGGCAGCAGCGACCGGCCCGCGATGTGCCAGGAGTGCCACGCGGCGCTCTGCTGGGCGACGTACGAGGTGAGGGCGGGCCACCAGCCGGGTCCGCCTGTCGCGGGATCCGTCGCGGGTCCGGGGTGCACGAGGACCGGCAGGTCGGCGTGCTGGGCGGTGGCGAGGACCGGAGCCAGGCTCTCGAGCGCGGACGGGGTGGCCAGGGCGGTCGCCGGGACCTGGAGGCCGTGGACGCGGTCATGCGCCAGCGTCTTGGCGAGGCCGTCGAGGTCCGGTTCGACGAGCGCGGGTGCGGCCCACAGCCCGTAGTCGTCAGGCAGATCGTCGGCGAAGCCGTGCCAGGCGTCGAGCAGTCCGTGCGCCTCGGCCGGGGCGAGCGACTCGATCCCCAGCGGGCTGGAGAGTGACAGCAGGACGAGCCCGTCCTCCTGCGCCGCGCGGCGGGCGAGGTCGTGATCTCCGGGGTCGACGGCGTAGGGCGGCTCTCCGTCGAGGTGGAGCACCCAGCCGTCGAGGTACGGACGCTGCCGCCGGCGGCGCAGCTCGTCGACCAGCCCAGGCGGCCACAGGTGCTGGTGGACGTCGACCTGGCGCTTCATGGGCTAAGTCAATAGTTTTAGTCGTGATTAAGCAAGCCTGCCCGCCGGTGAGGCACGATTGCGGGATGACCGACACGAACACCCAGATCCTGCTCCGCACTCGCCCGGTCGGCGAGCCGACCGCTGAAGACTTCTCGATCGTCACCTCCGAGGTGCCGACGCCCGCGGAGGGCGAGGTGCTGCTGCGTACGAAATTCCTCTCGCTCGACCCCTACATGCGCGGCCGGATGAGCGATGCGCCGTCGTACGCCGAGCCGACCGCTCTGGGCGACGTGCTGCCCGGCGCCACAGTCGCCGAGGTGGTGGAGTCGCGGGACCCGTCGCGGCAGGTGGGCGACGTGGTGCTGGCGTACGGAGGCTGGCAGGCGTTCTCCGTCGCGCCGGCCAAGCACACCCGCCGCCTCGACCCGTCCCTCGCGCCGGTCTCCACCGCACTGGGCGTGCTGGGGATGCCCGGGTTCACGGCGTACGCGGGGCTGACCCAGATCGGGCAGCCGAAGCCGGGCGAGACCGTCGTGGTGGCGGCGGCGACCGGTCCCGTCGGCGCCACGGTCGGACAGATCGCGAAGATCCTCGGCTGCCGCGCGGTGGGGATCGCCGGCGGCCCGGAGAAGGTCGCGCATCTGAACGAGCTCGGCTTCGACGCCGCCCTCGACCACCGCGCGCCCGACTTCAAGGAGCAGCTGAAGGCGGCGGTCCCCGACGGCATCGACGTCTACTTCGAGAACGTCGGCGGCCACGTGTGGAACGCGGTCCTGCCGTGCCTCAACAAGTACGCCCGGGTGCCGGTCTGCGGGATCGTCGCCCACTACAACGACACCGCCGCTCCCGAGGGGCCCGACCGGGCGCCCGGCCTGATGCGGCACGTGCTCAACAAGTCCCTGCTGATCAGGGGTTTCATCCAGACCGAGTTCGCCCGTGACCACGAGCAGACCTTCCTCGCCGAGGCGACCGGCTGGCTGGCCGAGGGCAAGCTCCGCTACCGCGAGGACATCACCGAGGGGCTCGAGAACGCGCCCGCCGCGTTCAACCGGATGCTCCGGGGTCAGAACTTCGGCAAGACGGTGATCAAGGTCAGCTGACCCGGATCGCTACGACGACGAGGCGGTCGGGGACTCCGCGACCGTCTCGTCGGGCGCCGTGGTTCCGTCCTCCGCTGTGGGCGCCTTGAGGTTGGGGAACTCCGGGGTGCCGTAGAGGGTGCGGAGGTGGTCCCTGATTGTGAGGCCCTCGGGCATGGTGGTCCCAGGCTCGAACGTGGCGATGCAGTTGGCGATCACGGCGTCGTAGGTGACCTTGTCATCCACCTCGAACGTCTCTCCGTAGACCGCGAGCGTCGCCACCTTGCAGGGCTCCGCGAGCGTCGCCTCCGTTGCGGCGTCGGTGGGAGTCGGGGTGGGCGTTGGGGTCGGAGTCGGCGTGGGAGTCGGGGTGGGCGTCGGGGTGGGGTCGACCGGCTCGCTGGTCTGGCCGTCGCCGGGATCCGTACTGGGCTCGGAGGTCGGGTCCGTGCTCGGGCCCGTGGTGGGTTCCGTCGACGGGTCGGGCTCGTTGTCGCCCGAGTCGGGAGGAACTGGAGTCTTGGTGGCGCCGTCGGACTTGTTGTCCGACTTCGGCGCGACGGTGTTCGAGGTGCGCGGGAGCGCGGACACGGTGGTCCTCATCGAGGAGGGGGACCCACCGTCCACGCTCGGTGAGCCCGGGAACTCCCCGTTGCGGTACTGGTCGGCGATCTTCAGCACTGCCTCGACGTACGTGTCGCTCTGGTTGTAGCGGTAGACCGCGGACTGGGCGCCGGAGTCGGTGCTGACGTCATCGGTGCCGGCGCACAGGTAGGCCGCGGTGGCGATGGCAGCATCGTCGACGTCCTGCGGGTCGCGGCGGTTGTCGCCGTCACCGTCGGTGCCCACGACCGTCCAGGTGGAGGGGATGAACTGCATCGGGCCGACCGCGTGGTCGTAGACCGTGTCGTGGTCGTAGAGGCCGTTGTCGGTGTCGCGGATCGCCGCGAAGTTGCCGGCGCCGTTGAGCTGCGGGCCGATGATCGCGGGGAGGGCGAGGCCGTTGGAGTTGAGCTCGCTGCCGCCGAAGCGGCCGTGGTTGCTCTCGACCATGCCGATCGCGGCGACCAGCGCCCAGTCGATGCGGCAGGCGGCGTCGGCGTCGTTGAGCACGGTGGCCGAGCGCTGGTAGGCAGCGAGGGCGACCGGCGGGATCGCCAGCTCCTCAGCGTTGGAGGCGAGCCTCACTGCGTCGGTCGGGGTCAGGTTCTTCACGCCACCCAGGCCATTGGAGATGCCGAGGGGGTCCTGAAGAGCACCCGGATCGGGCAGCTCAGGCTGCTGATGACCGGTGTCGAGGCGTGCCTCGTTCGGGGCCAGGACCGCGAAGGCAGCGGTCAGCGCGACGGCGGCAACGGCCCGAGGCCCGATGCTGGTCAGCGCCGCTGTACTGATGCTTCTGGCCCAGAATTTTCGGGGTTCTTTGGTCATGCCGGTCTCACCTCTTCCACGCGTGGGGTACGTGTCCGTCCCATGAGCCTACCCAGGTATTCCCGATCGGCGCCCTGCAATTAGAAATCCCCCCACGTTGGTGAAGAACGGCAACGGTCGGGCCACCTGACGTTGGGCTGGTGTTCCCCGGCTCGCCGCCTGGTCTCACCTTGCGCCTGTCACCGTGGACGACATGACTGAACGGACTCGTCTGTGGATGGTTCCGCTGGTCGCGGCCGCGGGTTGGGGAGTTGGTTTCCTGCCCCAGCTCGTCCGGCCGCAGCCGCTCCTGCTCGCCCCGATGGTCGCCGAGCTGGTCTCGTTCACGCTGCTCGCCGCTGCGCTCGGTGGACTCGCCGCCGGGCTGCGCCCGGACCGCCGGCTGATCAGTGCGGCGCTCGCCGGCGCCGGTGTCGTGGCCGCGGCCTTCCTGGGGCTGATGTTCGCCGCGGGACCGGCTGCGACCAACGCGTCGATGCTGACCCATCTGATCGCCATCGCCGCGATCACGACGGCCGCCGGTCTCGCCGCCGGGATCGCCGCGAGCCTCGGGCCGTGCGTGCTGCGCGCGCCGATGCTGGCCGCGCCGGCCGTCTGCGTACCTCTGTGGCTCGACGGGATGCTCCCTGGCGAGCTGCCGTCGTCGGTCATCGACGCGCTGCTGGCGGCCGCCCTGGTGACCGTTCTCGTGACGTCCGTACGCCGTGCTGTCGATGTCGTCGCCTGGGTGCCCGCCTGGATCCTGGGCTGGGCGATGCAGACGTTGCTTACGGTGCTGGTGGCCATCGGCGTACTCATCCAGGAGGGCCGCTCGGTCGATGCCGGGCTGCTCTCCTCACACCTGGTCTACTTCCACGAGCGCTGGAACGAACCCGCGGTGCACTACCCCGCCGGATGGGCGCTCGCCGGCGTCCTGGCACTGGCGCTGGTGGCGTGGAGGCTGCGTGACACCCTTCGGGTGTGAAACGGACTCTCATCACCGGAGGCACCCGCGGGATCGGTGCCGCTGTCGCTCGTCTGCTGGCTGCTGACGGCCACTCGCTCGTGCTCGGATATCTGTCCGACGAAGCTGCTGCCGTCGCGACGCGCGACAAGATCAGGACCCTCGGGGTCTCCTGCGAGATCGTGGCCGCGGACATCACCACCGACGCCGGGATCGCCTCGCTCTTCGAGGCCGCCGGCCCGGTCACCGGCGTGGTCAACAACGCCGGCGCGACCTACCGCTACGCGCCCCTCGTCGATACCCCGCCCGACGAGATCCGGAAGACGTACGCGGTCAACCTCGTCGGTCCCACGCTGGTCGCCCGCGCGGCCGTGTCGGCGCTCGCCGAGGGAGGCGTGATCGTCAACATCTCCTCGGGTGCCGCGACTCTGGGATCACCGGGGGAGTACGTCCACTACGCCGCAGCGAAGGCCGGGATCGACGCGCTCACCAAGGGCCTCGGGCTCGAGGTCGCCTCGCTCGGCATCCGGGTCGTCGCGGTCGCCCCCGGGCTCACCGAGACCGACATGCACGCCAACACCGGCGACCCCGGCCGGATCGCCCGGATGGCGCCCCAGATTCCGCTGGGCCGCGCGTCCTCACCCGATGAGGTCGCCGAGGCCGTCGCCTGGCTGATGAGCGAGAAGGCCGGGTACGTCACCGCGACGACGCTGCGGGTGACCGGCGGAAGGTGATGTCACAGCCGGGCGACCTACGTCGTCTCGGTGGCATGAACATCACTTTGTGGATCGTGACTGTCTTTCTGGCTCTCGGCTTCCTGGCCGGTGGGCTGGCGATGCTGCTGCTGTCGAAGGAGCGCTTTCGCAACGCCTTCGACGGGTGGCACTACGCCGACGACTTCCCCGGCGGCTTCCTCAAGGTCATCGGCGTGATGAAGGTGCTGGCCGCGGCCGGGCTGATCCTGCCCGCCGTGACCGGGACCGCGACCTGGCTGGTGCCGCTCGCCGCGCTCGGGCTGGTGCTGCTCATGACCGGCGCGACGACCACCCGCATCATCCGCAAGGAGTGGGGCTCCGCCGCCGGCGACCTGGTCTTCTGGTCGCTGGCGGCCTTCGTCGCGTTCGGCCGGCTCGAGGTCGTGCCGTTCTAGGGCCGCTTACGCCGGCGGAGTAACGGTTTTCGGTGTCGTGTCGTGCGCCCGCGCGGTTGCCCGATGGACAACAATCTCCCCATGAGGCCCCAGGTCGTCGCGCATCGCGGCGCCAGTCATGAGATCGCGGAGCACACCCTTGCTGCGTACGTCGCGGCCCTGGACGCGGGCGCGGACGCCTTGGAGTGCGACGTACGCCTGACCATGGACGGGCATCTCGTCTGCGTCCACGACCGGCACCTGCGCCGTATCGGCGCGCGGGGGCTGGTCTCGGAGATGACCCTCGCCGAGCTGCAGGCGATCGACTTCGCGGCCTGGAAGAACGGGTTCTGGGAAGGGGAGGACGAGCCGCCGGACCGGGACATGCGGGGCGTGCTCACGCTGCACCGGCTGCTGCGGGTCGTGCGGGACTACGGCCGGCACGTCGAGATGGCGATCGAGACCAAGCATCCGACGCGCTACGGCGGGCTGACCGAGGGCCGGCTGGTCGACGTCCTCAACGACTTCGGCTGGGCGGGTCCCGGCAGCCCGGTGCGGGTGATGAGCTTCTCGTTCACGGCGTTGCAGCGGGTGGAGCGGCTGGCGCCGGGCGTACCTCTGGTCCAGCTCATCGACCGCGCCGCCAACTGGTCGCTCCTGCGGCACGCGATCGGCGAGGACTGGTGGCTCGGAGCCAGCATCGAGATGCTCACCGCCCACCCGAGGCTCGGGCGGCGGTTGGCGTCGAAGGGCCGCAACCTGCACGTCTACACCGTCAACACGGAGGAGCAGCTCAAGCTCTGCCTCGACCTCGGGGTCAACGCGGTCATCACCGACCGGCCGGGGTTCATGCTGGAGGTGCTCGGCCGCTGAGGCGCATTGCCTGGCGAGCGGGCCAGGCAGGTTAGGGTTTGGCCGTGGCCAAGAAGTCCCGAGTCAAGAACCGTCAGGCGGCTGCGGCCCCGACGGACGGTCCCAACCCGCGCGCGGCGTGCCCGTGCGGGTCCGGCAAGCGCTACAAGGCGTGCCACGGTGCCGCCGGCGGCGCGTTCGTGGGGCGCCCGTTCGAGGGCCTGCCCGGCGAGTGCGACCTGGTCGCGCTGCGTGAGCTGGTGCCGTCGGCGACGGTGTCGCTGACGGTGAAGGGCTTCGAGTCGACCCCCGTCACGCTGGGCACCCTGCTGCCCGGCGCCGCGCCGGCGATGTCGCGCGACTCGGGCGAAGTCTGGGCCGGGCTGCAGGTGCAGCACAACTACGGCGACGTCTCGCGTGACGTGGCCGCCGCACTGCTCCAGGCGCTGGAGAGCCGCGCCGCTGGTGAGTCCGGCATCTTCGGCCTGACCACCGCGCCCGGTCCCGGGCCGCGGCTGCAGGACCTGGTGACCAACTCGACCCTGGACGTGACCGTCCACGAGGGCTTCGACAGGTGGCTCGCCGATGTCGAGGACAAGGGCGACTTCGAGCACGCGCTCGAGCACGCCAACGAGTCGGTGCTGCCGACGCTGCGACTGGCGTCGGTCGAGGCTGCGTACTGGACCTCTGTCGGCTCCAAGGAGCACCTGCGCTGGGTCATGCCCGAGCCCGAGGACGCCCTGCTGACTGCTCTCGCGCGGCTGCACGTGACCGGCGACGACGTGATCGTCCCCGACGCCCGTTTCGTCGGAATGTTCCGTGCCCACGGTCTGCTCGCCCCCGTCTGGGACCTGCCGGTCGGCACCGGCGCCGAGGCGCTCGAGGAGCCGGCGGTGGCGTTCAAGAAGCTGCTCGACGAGGCTCTCGCCGACGACTCCGAGATCACCCCCGAGGTGCGCTCGGCTCGCGCCGGGCTCGCCAACCGACAGGTCACCATCCGCTGAGGTGGATGCTGACCGAGTTACCTCGGTCAGCACTCACCTACTTCGCGGAGTTCCACGAGGGAAGCGACCGTTCACCGGGGTACCTCGGTGAACATTCGGCCCCGTGACTACTGCTCGACCGGCAACCAGAGCTCGCACGAGGCGTACGTCTCGGTGAGCTCGAGGTAGCGCAGGATGGACGGGCCGGGGCGGAGCCGCCACGGGTTCGACGGGAACCAGTCGGTGGCGGTGGCCGCCCAGAGCCGCTGCAGCGTCTCCGGGTGCGGGCCGCTGGAGGCGAAGACCGCCCAGGAGCCGGCTGGCACGGTGATGCTGTCGAGCCTGTCGGGCACCGCGGCCGACGGCGTGACCGCGACCCCGTGCAGATAGGTGATCATCGACCCCTCCGGCGCGTCCGGGGACTGGTCCGCGGTGACGGCGAGGATGCCGCGCGGGTCGGTGTCGTTGAGCTCCTTGAGCCGGACGTGCTCCTCGGGTGCGAGAGAGGCGATGTGTGCCTGGATGTGCGGGTTCACGCCCTCGTAGATCAGCGGGACCTTGGTGGCGTGGCCGACGAGCCGGAGCTCGGGCATGTCGTTGATGGTGACGTCCATCGGGGTGCTCCCTTCGACGCTCAGGCGGAACCTGAGCGTGGGTTGTGTGCGTAGCGGACCACCGGATCGGCGTACGTCGGCCGGAGCCGAACCGTGCACCGCACGGAATGCGCGCCCGAACGCCTCGGTCGAGCCGTAGCCGTAACGCACCGCGACCTCGAGAAGGTCGGGGGCGCCGGCCACCAGGTCGGCCGCTGCCAGGGTCATCCGGCGGCGGCGTACGTACTCGGACAGGGGCATCCCGGCCAGCGCCGAGAACATCCGGCGCAGGTGGTATTCGGTGGTCCCGTGGTCGCGTGCGACCCGAGCCACGTCCACCTCGCCGGTCAGCTCTGCCTCGACCAGGTCGACCAAAGTGTTGAGCGTGCCGATCATGTGGTCCTCCTTTCGCCATCAAGCCTCGCCCGGGAGCAGCCTCCGGCGCCCGACCTTTCTGGTCAGATTCAGTCTGGCCAGGTTCGATCAGGTTCAGTCGGACCGCGAGCGCAGCCGGAACGCCTGGAGGCGGGAGTAGCCCTTCACGCTCGTACGCCGCATCTTCTCGACCTGGAAGCCGTCGACGTCCTCGAGCGCGGCGGCCGCGTTCTCGTCGATGACCACCGACGAGGGCCGGGCCACGGTCGTGAGGCGCGCGGCGATGTTGACCGTCGGACCGAAGACGTCGCCGAGCCGGAGCACCACGTCGCCGTAGGAGATCCCGGCTCTGACGTGCGGAAACGCGCTGTCGCGGTCCTCCCCGAGGGCGGCCAGGTCCAGCGCGGTCCGGGCCGCGGCGGCGACGTCCTCGAAGGTGAAGAACACCCCGTCGCCGAGATACTTGATCACCCGTCCGCCGTGCTCGACGACGACGTCGGAGCAGGTGTCCTCGAACTCCTCGACCCAGTCGACGAGCTCCTTGTCGCTGAGCCGCTTGGAGCGGGAGGTGTAGCCGACGATGTCGAGGAAGCCGACGGCCAGCGGCACCGCGGAGGCGTCCGCGACGGTGAGCATCCGGCGGGCCGCGCTGACCAGGTGGCGGCGCCAGACGTAGTCCTGCAGCGACTCGACCAGCGGCAGCACCTGGGCGGTCAGGGCGACCAGGTCGTCGACCTCGTCGCCGCCCCGCTCCCGGGCGACCTCTGCCAGCAGCGACGTCTGCCACTCGGCCAGGCGCGCGTAGGACCTTCCCCAGGTCCGCACGAGCGCCGCCTGCCGGTCCTCGCTGAGCACCCCGAGGCGTACGAGCTCCTGCGTCATCCGCAGCGCCTCGACATCGGCGTCGGTGAAGGCGATCTCGTCCTCGCCCGCATGCGGGAACCCGAGGTGGTGCCAGAGGTCCTCGGTGACCGACATGGGTACGCCGGCGGCATCCGCCACCTCGACGCGGGTCAGCGTGGGCGTCTGGCCGAGGACGAAGGACTCGACCACGGCGAGCGCCTCGGCCAGCTCGATGTCGGCCTCGCGGCTACGACCCTGGCCGAGGCCCTCGTCAGCCTGTTCGTCGAGCGTCAGGAGCCGAACCTATCCTTGGCGACCTTCTCCAGCGCCCGCGCGAACGTCGGCATCTCGACGGACAGCTGCTGCAGCTTGTCGGAGCTGAGGTGGATCAGGTCGAGCGGGGTGAGGGCGACGATGGAGGCGGTGCGCAGCGAGCCCCTCATGATCGCGGCCTCGCCGATGATGTCACCGGGACCGCACTGGGCGATCTCCTCCTTGTCCCGGCGGACCGAGACGGTGCCGTCGAGGATGATGTAGGCCTTGTCCGGCGGGGTGTCCTCCCAGATCGGCGACCAGCCCTCCGGCAGGTGCACGCGGGTGCCGGTGGCGCTGATGTGCGCGATCTCCTTGGGCGTGAACATGGAGAAGAACGACTCGGTCACGAGGGTTTCCTTCGGGGTCGGCTGTGGGGTGGCTGCCGCTATGTGACGGCAGTTACAGAGATCAACGATGTTCGTCTACAGGGGTTACCCGCCGGTGTAGTTGCCTATGCGGGCAGCGGATCGCGGGCGATCGGGCAGCTCATGCATCGCGGGCCGCCGCGGCCGGAGCCCAGCTCGGAGCCGGCGATCGCGATGACCTCGATGCCGGCGGCCTCCAGGGCCCCGTTGGTCTGCGTGTTGCGCTCGTACGCCACGACCACGCCCGGCGCCAGTGCCAGGGTGTTGTTGCCGTCGTCCCACTGCTCGCGCTCGGCGGCGACCGGGTCGAGCCCGGTGTCGATGTGGTGGAGCTTGTTGATTCCCATCGCCTCGGCCGCGACCTCGAGGAACGGGCGCGGGGCCGCGATGTTCAGCTGGCCGTCGTCGCCCGCGGGGGTCACGGCGTACGCCACCAGTGAGTCGACCGCGTTCGGGTAGATCACCATCTTGTCGGTGTTCACCAGCGTCGCGATGGTGTCCAGGTGCATGGTCGCGCGCTCCTGCGCGATCGGCACCGCGAGCACGGTGTGGGCGAGCTCCTCGGCGAAAACCTGGCGGGCGAGCCGCTCGGCCCCGGCGGGGGTGGTGCGCTCGCCGACCCCGACTGCGACGACACCGGGAGCCAGGAGGAGTACGTCCCCACCCTCGACGTGCTCCAAGTGGGCGCCGTGCAGCCGCGGGCTGGCCCGGAAGCGCGGGTGGAACTCGTAGATCAGCTCGGTGAGCGCGGTCTCGCGCTTGCGAGCCGGCATCGCCAGGCTCGTGACGGTCGCGCGGTCGCGGATCCACACCGACGAGTCGCGGGTGAAGAGCAGGTTGGGGAGCGGGTCGATCAGGAAGTCGTCGTGAGCGAGCAGGCTGGTGACCAGACCATGGCCGCCGCGTACCTCGTCGTTGCGGATGCCGGCGGTCAGGTGGTCGGTCAGCTCGGCCGGTCCGGCGTCGGCGAGGGCGCCGCTCAGGTAGTCGCGCAGGGTGTCGCCGAGGGTCAGCGAGCCGAGTACGTTCTCGAGCGCCAGCTTCCGCGCCTCGGGCACCTCGAGGGTCTCGGTGAGCAGATCGGTCAGGTAGAGCACCTCGACCTCGCGATCCCGCAGCGCGGCCGCGAAGGCGTCGTGCTCGTCCTGTGCCCGCTTCACCCACGGGATGCCGTCGAAGAGCAGCTTGTCGTTGTTGCGCGGCGTCAGCCGGGTCAGCTCCCGGCCGGGCCGGTGGAGCATTACCGTACGCAGTCGTCCGACCTCGCTGTCGGCGCCAAGTTCAACCATGCCGGGCAGCCTAGGCGAACCCCGCTCAGGCGAACACCTCGACCAACGTCAGGATGCCCAGGACGAGGCAGACGACGGCTCCGACGTAGTGCAGGACGTGCAGCTTGATGAACCGGAGCAACGTACGTCCCAGCAGCACCGCGAGCCCCGACACCGTCAGCAACGCGGCCCACGAGCCGATGAAGACCGACACCGGGTCGTGGTAGCGCGCCACCAGCGAGACGCTCAGCAGCTGGGAGAGGTCTCCCCACTCGGCCGCGAAGAGGACCATGAAGCTGGCCAGGACCTGGCGGAAGCCGCGTACGTCCTTGGCCTTCTCGGCGAACTCGCTGCCGTCGTCCTCGGACGCGGTGCCGTGATGGCGGCGCCCCTCGATGAACAGGAACACCGCGCCGCCCAGGAAGAGCAGCGCCGCGACGATGTGGATCAGGTCGGTCGGGAGGAGCGTCGCCACCCCACCGATCGCCACCGCGATGAGCGTCTGGATCGCGAACGCCGCGCCCACACCGAGCCACACGAAGATCGGCCGGTACTTCGTCGACAGCACCAGCGTCGCCAGGAACGTCTTGTCCGGCAGCTCGACGACGAAGATCGCGGCGAAGGCCAGCGCGACGACGGTGATGTCCATCAGTGATTCCGTTCCAGTTTCTTTACGTCCGGCTCATATCGTCGCACCGACCGCCCAGCCGAGACGTCACCGCCGTCGGCCGAGACGTCGCTTGCGTCGGCCGAGACGTCACGGCGGTGCCTAGTCGGCCGACGGTCGCGACTTCTCGGCCGACGGGGCTGACTTCTCGGCGAGGGCGGCGGCCTTGGCAGCGGCGAGTACGTCGATAGCCGGGCGATCTAGCGCAGCGGCGGCGCGGGCGACGTCGTCCCACTCGGGCTGCAGGTTGACGACCTCGCCATCGAGGCGGGCGGCCTTGACCGCGATCGGGTGGCCGTCGACGGTGACGGTGAGCATCTCGCGGGGCAGGGCGTGCTTGACGACCTCGTGCTCGCGTACGCCGATCGTCGAGGTCTCCCGGAAGAACGCCTGCCGGACCGCCTCGGCGGCATCAGGACGGGCGAGGGCGTGGAGCGTGTAGGCGGGTCGGCCCTTCTTCATCAGGATCGGCGTGACCCAGGCGTCCTGCGCGCCAGCCGCCAGAAGCGCGTCGAGAGCCCCGGGGATCAGTCGCGGCTCGAGGTCGTCGATGTTCGCCTCGATGACGAGCTCGGTCGGCGCACTTTCCCCTGGCCGCACCGCAGCCTCACCGATCAGCAGGCGCAATGTGTTCGACCAGCCCTCCGGGTTCCTGCTGCCCGCGCCGACGCCGATCGCTCGGGTCGTCATCGGCGGCTGGTCGCCCCACGAGGTGGCGAGAGTGGTGAGCAGCGCGGCGCCGGTCGGCGTGCACAACTCCATCTCGGGATGTCCGGGAGGCCCCGCGAAGGAAGGTACGCCGGTGAGCAGCCGCGCCACGGCCGGCGGCGGGACCGGGAGGGTGCCGTGAGCGGCCCGGATCGAGCCCGACCCGACCGCGACGGGCGTGACCACGACCTCGACGGCGCCCAGATGCACGAAGGCGGCACAGACCCCGACCACGTCGGCGATCGCGTCCAGCGCCCCGACCTCATGGAAGTGGACCGACTCGGGGGAGATCCCGTGGACGGCCCCCTCGGCCTCAGCCAGCCGCTCGAAGACCCGCAGCGCCAGGTCACGTACGGCGTCGTCCAGAGCGGCGCCGGTCAGCAGAGCGCGGACGTCGGTCCAGGTGCGGTGATGGACCGAGTCGGCGATCTCGACATGGCATCGGGTCGCCGCCAAGGCGCCACGGGTCACCTGCGAAGCAGCGAGATCCACAGGCTCAGGAGCGACGGCATCCACCGACGCGGCGATCACCGAGAGAGGCACGCCGGCACCGATGAGCGCGCCGAGCAGCATGTCTCCCGAGGCTCCGGCAGAGGCGTCGACCCAGACGACGCTCATCGAGCCCGCCGCGCGATCCGGGCCGCCGCGACGCCGGCACCGTAGCCGTTGTCGATGTTGACCACGGTCACGCCCGGGGCACACGAGTTGAGCATCGCCAGCAGCGCGGCCAGCCCGCCGAAGGAGGCGCCGTAGCCGACCGACGTCGGCACCCCGATCATCGGTACTCCGACCAGCCCTCCGACCACGGAGGGCAAGGCGCCTTCCATGCCCGCGACGACGATCAGGCAGTCGGCGTCATCGAGCCGGTCGCGTACGGCCATCAGGCGGTGGATCCCGGCGACACCGACGTCGGTGATCCGCTCGACTCCGGCCCCGTGGACCCGGGCCGCGAGCGCGGCCTCGGCCGCGACCGGCCCGTCGGAGGTCCCGGCGGCCACGACGCACACGCGGCCGTGCGGGGCCGGCAGCGGCCCGAGCGTGACCGCGCGGGCCTCGGCATCGTGGACCGCCGTTGGCAGCTCGGCCGCGACCCGGGCGGCCGCCTCGGCGGAGACCCGGGTGGCCAGGACCGCGCGCGAGGGATGCGCCTCGTGCAGTCGGCGAAGGATCGCGACGACCTGGTCGGGGGTCTTGCCGTCGGCGTACACGACCTCGGGGTCACCGGTGCGGCGCTCCCGGTCGAGATCGACGCGGGCGAACCCGAGATCGGCGGTCGGCTCGTCCGACATCGCTCAGAACCGTGCCGGGTCGGCGGGGTAGACCCCGAGCAGCTTCACGTCGGTGGTGAAGAAGGCCAGCTCCTCCAGGGCCCGCTTCAGCCCCGGCTGGTCCGGGTGCCCGTCGACCTCGGCGAGGAACTGGGTCGCGGTGAACTTCCCATCCACCATGTAGGACTCCAGCTTGGTCATGTTGACGCCGTTGGTCGCGAAGCCGCCGAGCGCCTTGTAGAGGGCCGCCGGGAGGTTGCGTACGTTGAAGATGAACGAGGTCACCACCGGACCCGCGTCGGCGGGAGCCTGGATGAAGTCGGGCGAGAGCACCACGAAGCGGGTGGTGTTGTGGTCGGCGTCCTCGATGTCGGTGGCGAGCACGTCCAGCCCGTAGATCGAGGCGGCCAGCGGCGGAGAGATCGCGGCCATCGACGGGTCGCCAGCCTCGATCACCTCGCGCGCGGCACCGGCGGTGTCACCGGAGACGACCGGCGTGAATCCGTGCTCCCGGATGATGTTTCGGCACTGGCCGAGGGCGTGGACGTGGGAGTGGACCGTACGGATGCCGTCGAGATGGGCGCCCGGAAGGCCGAGCAGGTGGAACCGGATCCGCAGGTAGTGCTCGGCGATGATGTGCAGGTTGGACTCGGGGAGGAAGTGGTGGATGTCGGCCACCCGCCCGGCCAGGGAGTTGTCGATCGGGATCATCGCCAGCGACGCCTCACCTGCCTCGACGGTCGCAAACACGTCCTCGAACGAGGCGCACGGCACCGACTCCAGCTCGGGGTAGTGCCGCTGGCACACCATGTGTGAGTTGGACCCTGGTTCGCCCTGATAGGCGATGCGATGTGGCTCGGACACAGCGACAGTCTAGATTCGCCCGATGTGGTCGCTCTTGCAATTCTCAGTCTGCTGACAGCAATCGCCGCTCTGGTCTTCGCCGGAGCGGCCTGGCAGAAGACGAAGGACGTACGTCGTCCCGACCCTGCCGCCGTCGAGTCGCTGCCGACCGACGTCGCCGGTCTGCGCGCCGAGGTCGCGGCCCTGCGCGCCGAGTCGGCGATGAACCTGCGCCACCTCGCGGTGGTGCGCTTCGACGCCTTCGGGGACGCCGGCGGCCACCTGAGCTGGTGTCTTGCGCTGCTCGACGACAACGGCGACGGGGTCGTGCTCACCTCGATCCACGGCCGCACCGAGGCGAGGTCGTACGCGAAGAGCATCAGCTCCTGGAAGTCGTCCCAGCTGATGTCGCCCGAGGAGACCGAGGCCGTGCAGCAGGCGAAGCCCAAGAGCTGATCCGGCTGATCCGGGCGGAAAACGACGCCGGCACGCTCGGGCGTGGCGGGGGAACCGTTCCGAGCGTGCCGGTTTTCAAACCCGGGCTGCGGGTGGGACGGCCCGGGAGTCGACCACTGGTCGCGGGGGATTTCCGACCAGTGTGTGGGTCTTGCCACGTCGCCGGCCGGAGTCAGGCTTGAGCCCGGTCGAAGACGACGACTCGGCTCACGCCGAGTCGTGTCAGACACCTTATGAACATTTACTTGTCAACAAGACATCTGACTCGGCGAGTCGGCTCGGGGCGACGTGAAAATCGATGCCAAACACGCTGAAATTGCGCTTGATCCGGGACCTTAGGCCCTGATTCTTGGGACCTTTTGCTCCATCGCGTGTCGACCAGATTCGGGACCGAATCGGGACCGGTCATCAGCGTGGCACGCGCACGAGCAGACGCCCGGGAAGGCACTGCATGCGCAGCTCGCGACCATCGGAGATGGTGTCGCCGTCGAGCTGGCGCGGCTGGTCGTGGTTGGTCCGGATCACGACGCTGGCACCGGTCATCCGGTTGACCAGATTGTCGGTGCGCGGCCGCTTGCTCATCACCCGGACCGCGAGCGGGACCCAGGACCAGAACCGCTGCGGATAGAGCAGCACGACGTCGATGAGGCCGTCGTCGAGCGCGGCTGCCGGCAGCAGCGGCATGTTCGCCTGGAGGTAGCCCACGTTGCCGACCACGACCGTGCGCGCCCGGTGCCTGGTGAACTCGCCGTCGTCGACGGAGATCTCCAGCCGCATCGCCGGGAACATCAGGCTCTTGAAGGCGGAGAGGACGTACGCCATCCAACCGATCCGCTTCTTGATGTCCTCGTTGACGCCGCTCATGATCGCGGCGTCGAAGCCCATCCCGGCCATGACGAGGAAGTTGGTGTCCTCGATGTTGTCGCCGGAGACCTCGACCAGGTCGATGGCCTGGTCCTGCCCGGTGAGGGCGACGTCGATCGCGGCGCGGATGTAGAGCGGGATCGACAGGTTGCGGGCCAGCAGGTTGCCGGTGCCGCCGGGGACGATTCCCACCGCGATGCCGGTGCCGGCCAGGGCGGAGCAGACCTCGCGCACGGTGCCGTCGCCGCCACAGACGAGGACCAGGTCGGCGCCCTCCTCCTGGGCCGCTAGCGCCATCCCCTTGCCCGGGTCGTCGACCGTGGTCAGGTACCAGGTCGGCGCCTTCCAGCCGGACTCCTTGGCCATCGTGGTGACCATCGTCTTGAAATGCTCGACCGACTCGACCTTGATCGGGTTGAGGACGACCGCGATCTTCCGGTTGCCGCGCACCGAGTCGACCAGAGGCCGCCGCCCGATCGCGTGCGAGGCGGGCAGCGGCGTGTAGAGCGCCATGCCGAGGAAGACGGCACCGGCGGCGAAGAGGAGCCCACCGATCACGTCGGAGGGGTAGTGGCGTCCGAGGAAGACCCGGTCGGCGGCGACGAGCACGACCAGCAGGATGAGGCCGGTGTAGGCCAGGCGGCGGATGCCGCGGCGGCGTACGAACATCGTCACGACCACCGCGATCACGCCCGCCAGCACCGCGATCCCGGTCGTGTGACCGGACGGGTACGCCGGTGAGTCGTGGAACCACGACGCCAGCTGCCACGCGGGCCGGTCCCGGTCGACGAGCACCACCACCGCGCGGCGTACGACCAGCGTGACCACCACGACGCCGAACACATAGACCGCGGCGCGCAGGTAGGTCCGGAACAGTCCCGCGGCGACCAGGAGGGCGACGCCGACAGCGAGATACCACTCGGTGCCCACCTCGACGATGTGCCAGAAGTCGAGCATCCAGGCGTGCTCCGCGGTCACCGCCGTCGCATCCCAGCCGAGCTCGTCGATCGTCGAGACCGGCGGCCACCCGTTGATCCCCGCGATCCCGATCAGGGCGCACAGAGCGAACAGCGAGGCCGCCCAGAGCAGCAGGGCACGGCGCGAAAGGTCAAGCACGGTGAGTCAGTATGCGCGATACGTCTTCCACACAGTGAATGAACGGGCTGGACAAATCCGCGGGCAGGGCATGTCTGAGAGCGCTATCGTTCGCTCTCCGCGCATGATTCGGGTCGGCGCCGGCACCCCTCGGTCCCTCGTCGTTGTGAGGTCTCTCTCATGCGCTCTCGCGCCTCCTCGTACGCCCTCCTCGGGCTCCTGTCCGTCCCCGCCGTCGCCCTCGGTGTCGGTGGTCTCCTCGCCGGCTCCGCCGCCGCGGCAGAAGGTGAGTGCGGCGGCAAGCCCGTCACCGTCGACCTCGGCGTCGGGGGTCAGGCGCCGACCGAGGGTGACGACGTCATCGCGGTCCCGGCAGGCGTCGCTGTCGATGCCATGGGTGGCAACGACTGGATCTGCGTCCAGGGGGAGGGCGCCGCGGACATCGTCGGTGGCCCGGGTGATGACACGATCTACCCCAGGTACAGCAACCGCGTGAACGCCGGAGAGGGAAACGACACGATCGACGGCGACTTCCTGACGCTCGACGCGGGTGCCGGACACGACGTCATCTTCGGCGGGATGCAGTTTCTGTTTGTCACCGCCAAGGGAGGTGATGGCGACGACACGTTCCACGCGGGTTCCACCGGCGGCGCCTTCGACGGACAGGGTGGCGCCGACACCTTCTACGGTGGTCCGGACAACGACAGAAGCTACGGCGGCGCCGGAGACGACCGGATCTACGGTGCGGACGGTGACGACAACCTCAGGGGTGACGGCGGCGCCGACACCGTGCTCGGAGGAAGCGGCGCAGACCATGTGTCCGTAACGGACGTCGACGCGGTGGGAGATGTCATCGACGCCGGTCCCGACGACGCATCGGTGGACAAGCTCGACCTCGACCAGGGTCTCGTCCCCTCGGGCACAGGCATCGAACTCCACATGGCGTCCGGAACGAGCAGTTGGGGCGTCACCATGGCGGGCTTCGAGTCGGTGGTCGGCACCGATCACGCCGACGTGATCACCGGCACCGACGCTGACGACACCATCGATGCGGCCGGCGGGGGCGACCGGGTAGACGGATCCGAGGGCGCCGACGTCGTTCTCGGTGGTGCTGGTGGTGATGTCCTCGAAGGCGGGCAGGGCAAGGATCGTGTGGAGGCAGGAGACGGCGCTGACCTTGTCTACGGCGAGCGCGGGAACAACTACGACTCAGGCGTGGGAGACGACGACCTCTTGTTCGGGGGTCCTGGAGACGACGAGATGAGCGGGTACGTCGGCAACGACCTTGTCGACGGCGGCGAAGGTCACGACGAACTGGACGGAGGCGACGGTGCGGACACCGTCACCGGCGCTGGTGGCGGCGACCTCATCTACGGGTGGGGTGGTGATGATCGTCTGGACGGCGGCACCGGTACGGACGAGGTCGACGGTGGCTTGGGCGCGAACGTGATCCTGGGTGGCGCCGGCGACGATTTCCTGAACGGGAACAGCGGCTCGAAGGTAACGATCGACGGTGGTCTCGGCGACGACCGGATCGTAGGTTCGCAGGGCAATGATCTGGTGCGTGACAGCGGTGGTCGCAACGAGATCTCGGCGCTCGGCGGTAACGACCGAATCGAGGGTGGCTCGGGAACCGACATCGTCTATGGCGGGCATGGCGCTGACACTCTCTACGGGAATGCCGGCAACGACTTCCTGACGGGTGGCGCTCATGACGGCACGACCGAAGATGCGGCCGTTGATCGCCTCGTCGGGGGCGTCGGCGATGACGAACTCCGCGGGGATGCCGGAAATGACGTGATTGCGGGTGACTCGGGCTACGACCACCTCGAGGGTGGCAGTGGCAACGACTCCCTCGATGGCGGCTCGAGCAATGACACGATCCGCGGCGACAGCGGGAACGACCTGATCGTCGGCGGGATCGGAAACGACCAGATCACTGGTGGATCAGGTGCGGACACGTCCTCGTACTCGAGTGCCTCGGGTGCGGTCAACGTCTCGCTCGCCGCGGGGGCTGCCCGAGCGACGGGGGCGGCTGGGACAGATGCCATGGATCAGATCGAGAGCGTCACGGGAACTCGGTATGGAGATCGCCTCCGCGGAAACGCCGGCGGCAACGTCCTTCTGGGCGGAGGCGGGTCCGACACCATCCTCCCGAAGGGCGGCAACGACCGCGTCGACGGCGGCGCAGGGACGGACACTCTCTCATACGCAGATCAGTGGAGTCGTGTGAAGGTCTCGCTCGCGACGACGGCTCCTCAGGCGACCGGGGCTGGCAGTGATGCCATCCGCAACATCGAGAACCTGGTGGGAACGGAGTACGCCGACGTCCTGAGCGGCAACGCCCTGGTCAATGTGATCACCGGCGGTCAAGGGGCCGACAAGATCTACGGCGGCAGGGGTAGCGACAAGCTCTACGGCAACTTCGGCACGGATGCCCTTCACGGCGGCCTCGGGACGGACTACGGCAATGGCGGCTTGGGCAGAGACTCGTGGACGTCGATCGAGCGCAAGGTCAGCCTTCCGTGATTCGTGAGTCCGTTGTGCGCGAAACGTCTTCCACACAGTCGATGAACGGGCTGGACAAAAGCCGAGGCAGTGGCCGAAGGAAAGCGCTATCGTGCGCTTTCCGCGCATGATTCGGGTCGGCGCCGGCACCCCTCGGTCCCTCGTCGTTGTGAGGTCTTTCTCATGCGCTCTCGCGCCTCCTCGTACGCCCTCCTCGGGCTCCTGTCCGTCCCCGCCGTCGCCCTCGGTGTCGGTGGCCTCCTCGCCGGCTCCGCGGCCGCGGCAGAAGGTGAGTGTGGCGGCAAGACGGTCACCGTCGACCTCAGCGTCGAGGGGCAGGTCCCGACCGAGGGCGACGACGTGATCGTCATCCCGGCAAGTATCTCCGTGGACGCGCTGAGCGGAAACGACACGATCTGCGTCCAGGGGGAGGGCAGTGCAGACATCGTCGGTGGACTGGGTGACGACACCATCTACCCCCGTTTCAGCAACCGGGTGAACGCCGGAGAGGGCAACGACACGATCGAGGGCGACTTCGCGACGCTCGACGCGGGCGGTGGAAATGACGTCATCCGCGCCGGCAAGCAGACATCCCTTCCCGCGAACGGCGGCGATGGCAACGACACGTTCTACGCAGGACCCAGCCGCGGCATCTTCGACGGACAGAGTGGCGCCGACACGTTCTACGGCGGCCCCGGCACCGACTTCGCCAACGGCGGTGCCGGAGATGATCGGATCTACGGCGCCGAGAGCCGTGACGTCCTGCGGGGCGACGACGGGGCCGACCTCGTCGACGGTTCCGCCGGTGACGACCATCTCGTCGGTGGGAAGGATGCAGACACCGTGCTCGGAGGAGGCGGAGCGGACTACGTCATCGCGCGCGACGTGGATGCCGCCGGTGATGTCATCGACGCGGGTTCCGGCGATGCGTCGGTCGACACTCTCGACCTCACTTCTTCGGGGACGGGCGTCGAACTCGACATGGCTTCCGGGACAACGAGCTGGGGTGGCGCCACCATGGCCGGTTTCGAGTTGGTCGACGGCACCGACCACGCCGACAAGATCACGGGTACCCCCGGGGCCGAGACCATCGATGCCGGTGAGGGTGATGACGTCCTCGCCGCCGGTGACGGCGATGACACCATCTGGGGCGAGGCGGGCGACGACCAGATTTCGGCTGGAGGCGGCAATGACTGGGTCAACGCTGGTTACGGCGCTGACGCGGTCGGCGGCGGTACCGGCAACGACACGATCAGGGACGGTGCTGACTATGACGTCGTCCACGGTGATGCGGGCAACGACACCATCGATGCGAGTGCCCACGGCGGCGCCATCGAGAGCAACAGCCTCTACGGCGACGACGGTGACGACACGATCCACGCCTCCTACGGTGGCGACAAGGGGACCACGGACGGTGGAGCAGGTCACGACGTACTGGTGGGTGGGCGGAACGCCAGCGTGCCGGTAGTCGGCGGTGCCGGCGACGACACGATCGAGATCCAGGACGGGCTCGCGATCGCCTACGGCGGCGATGGCAACGACACGCTGCGCTCCCCCGAGATGCCTGGCACCCTTCGTGGGGGCAACGGGGACGACATGGTGGTTGGCGGAGCGGGCTACGACCACCTCTTCGGAGAAGCTGGGGTGGACACCATTCTCGGGAACGGCGGCGGCGACGAGATCCGCGGAGGTTCGGAGAACGACACCCTCAACGGAGGTGCTGGCGACGATACGGTCTACGGAGACTCGGGCAACGACACCGCTGACGCGGGAGAGGGCGTGGACTACGTCCTCGGAGGAACTGGGTCGGACCGCCTTCTCGGTGGCGCCGGCAACGACCGCCTGAAGGGCGAGGCCAGTAACGATCACATCGAGGGTGGCAGCGGCAACGACACGTTGGAGGGCGGCGACAGCACGGACACCCTTCGTGGAGACGACGGCAACGATCTTCTGGCCGGCAACGCGGGCAACGACTCGTTGAACGGGGGCGCGGGAGTGGACACCGCCTCGTACGCGAGCGCAACCAGCGCGGTGTCAGTCACCATCACCAAGGCGACCGGCGGCGGTGGAACCGACACTCTCGCCGGGATGCAGAACTTGACGGGCAGCCCCTACTCCGACCGCCTCACTGGAGACAGTGCTGCCAACGTACTCCTGGCCGGCGGCGGTAACGACACGATCCTGCCCGGCCTCGGAAACGACCGGGCGGAGGGTGGCTCGGGCACCGACACCGTCGAGTACTCGAACGTACGCAACGGAGTGAAGGTCGCGCTCAACACGACCTCGGTGCAGTCGACCGGGGCGGGAGCGGATCGCTTGCTGACCTTCGAGCGTGTGACCGGCACGAACTACGCCGACGTCCTGCGGGGCAACAGCGGAGCCAACAAGCTGGTCGGCCTCGGTGGCTCGGACCGAATCGAAGGCGGCTCGGGCAACGACTCGCTCTACGGCCACTCGGGCAACGACCGTCTCTATGGCGGCTACGGCCGGGACTACGGTGACGGTGGCACGGGTAGCGACAGCAGCTCGTCCGTCGAGCGGCGCGTACGCATCCCGTAGCCCCAGAGGTACGGGAGAGGTACGGGTTCGGGCGGCATCACCGATTCGCGACACTGCCCCTTTCGAGTTCCGAGCACATGAATCGAGAGGGATCCATACAGTGAAGACATCGGTGCGGTTGCGCATGGGCGGCCTGCTCGCGGCGGCAGCTGTGGCAACGGGCGGACTGGTCGCCGTGGACGCGGGCACGGCGCCTGCGGAGGCCGCGGTCAGCTGCACGATCAGCAGCCCGAAGACCGTACGTCCTGGCAACACCGGCAGTTGCGTGACGTTGCTGCAGAAGGTGCTCGGTGGGCTCAGGCCGGACGGTTCGTTCGGGTCCGCGACGACCGCGCGGGTGAAGGACTACCAGAGCGCGAAGGGGTTGTCGGCCGACGGCATCGTCGGGTCGCGCACCTGGTCGAAGATCAAGGCGGGCATGTCCGGCGCCGGCACGATCGTCTCCTCGACCGCGACGGCGAACTGGTACGCCTGCGTCATCGTCCGCGGCGGCCAGTCGATCCGCTACACCGTCACCAACAAGCGCAGCACCGGGTGGCAGCAGGCCACGATCACCACCAGCGGCTCCCTGGCGAACCCACTGATCCGTGGCTCGATCCCCAGCAAGGGCTCGCGTTCGACGGCATCGAACCCCTCGGGCTTCCCGAAGTACTACGCGACCTCGGCCGCCTACATCACCTACACCGGCGGCACCTACTTCACCAACGACTCCTACGGCTACGACTTCCCCAACCGGACGGTCTACCGCTCGTGGCTGCGCCCGTGCGGCAAGACCAGCCCGGTCTACTGGTGACCGGCCGATTTACTGAAGTGAGATCTGGTGGTCCGGTCGACTAGCCTTGCCGCATGATCGACCCGCGCATCCTCCGCGAAGACCCCGACCGCGTACGTGCCTCGCAAGAGCGCCGTGGCGCGTCCTCCGACGTGGTGGACCGGGCGCTGTCCGCGGACAGCGCCCGGCGCGCGGCGATCGCGGACTTCGAGGCCAAGCGGGCCGAGCAGAAGCAGATGGGCAAGAAGGTCGCCCAGGCCAAGGGCGAGGAGAAGCAGCAGCTGCTCGCCGAGGTCAAAGACCTCGCTGCCGCCGTCAAGCAGGCCGAAGCGGCGCAGGGTGTTGCCGAGGAGGAGTGGAAGAAGGCTCTCAAGGCCATCCCCAACCTCGCCGACGACGCTCCGGCCGGCAGCGAGGACGACTTCGTCCTGATCGAGAAGGTCGGCAAGCCGCGTGACTTCGAGGCCGAGGGCTTCGAGCCGCGTGACCACGTCGAGCTCGGCAAGATGCTCGGCGCGATCGACCTCGAGCGCGGCGCCAAGGTCTCGGGCAGCCGCTTCTACTTCCTGACCGGGGTCGGCGCGGAGCTCGAGTTCGCGCTGATCAACCTGGCGATGGAGCAGGCCCGTGAGGCCGGCTTCACCCAGGTCATCGCCCCTGCGCTGGTGCGCCCGGAGGCGATGGAGGGCACCGGCTTCCTCGACCAGGTCGACGACGGCGTCTACAAGATCGAGGACGACGACCTCTACCTCGTCGGCACCTCGGAGGTGCCCATGGCGGCCTACCACTCCAACGAGATCCTCGACCCCGACACGCTCCCGCGGCGCTACGCCGCCTTCTCGTCGTGCTTCCGCAAGGAGGCCGGCTCGGCCGGCAAGGACACCAAGGGCATCATCCGGGTCCACCAGTTCGAGAAGGTGGAGATGTTCGTCTACACCACCCTCGAGGAGTCGTACGCCGAGCACCAGCGTCTCCTCGAGTGGGAGAAGGCGTTCCTGGACAAGCTCGAGCTCGCCTACCAGGTGATCGACGTGGCCGCGGGCGACCTCGGTCCGAGCGCGCTGCGGAAGTTCGACTGCGAGGCGTGGATCCCCACCCAGGGGAAGTACCGCGAGCTCACCTCGGCGTCCAACTGCACCACCTTCCAGGCTCGCCGCCTCGACATCCGGGCACGCACGGAGAACGGCACCACCCCGGTCGCCACGCTCAACGGCACGCTGACCGCGATCACCCGCGCCATCGTCGCCGTCCTGGAGACCCACCAGCAGGCCGACGGCTCGGTGCGAGTGCCGAAGGCGCTGCAGAAATGGCTCGGCCGCGAGGTTCTGGAGCCGATCCAGAAGTGAGCACGACCGAGAGCACCACCGCCCGGCCCGGTGAGGCCGCCTGGCACCCGAAGCTCGTCGCGCTCGACATCGACGGCACCCTGCTGCGCTGGATCGAGGGCACCGGCACCACCTCCGAGGCGCTCTCGGACAAGGTGCGTGAGGCGGTCCGCCGGGCGTACGACTCCGGCGCCCATGTGGTGCTCTCCTCCGGTCGCTCGGCCCACTCGATGACCGGGATCGCCGACCTGCTCGGGCTCCCGGACGAGGGCGCGGAGCGGTTGTGGATCGTCGCCTCCAACGGGGCGGTGGTGCTTCGCTACCCGCCGGTCGAGGTGGTGCACGAGGAGACCTTCGACGCCCGCGCGGCGGTGGAGAAGATCGTGGAACGACGGCCGAACGTGCTGGTTGCGGTCGAGAACCGTGGCCTGGGCTACCGGTTCAACCGACCGTTCCCCGAGGGCGAGCTCGACGGTGCGCACCTGATCGCCCCGGTCGAGGAGATGGTCGCCGAGCCGGTCTCCCGAGTGATCATCCGGGACCCCGACGCGACCCCTGAGGACTTCCTCGCCCTCGGCCGCGAGCTCGGCCTGCACGGCATCGACTACGTGGTCGGCTACACCGCCTGGCTCGACCTCACCCCGGTCGGCGTCTCCAAGGCATCGGGCCTCTCCTACGTCTGCGACCAGCTCGACCTCGAGCCGGCCGACGTGCTCGCCATCGGTGACGGCCGCAACGACGTCGAGATGCTCGAATGGGCCGGCCGCGGGGTGGCGATGGGCAACGCCCCTGACGTCGTCCAAGAGATCGCCGACGCCGTCACCGCCCACGTCGCCGACGACGGCGCGGCGCTGGAACTCTCCCGCTGGTTCTGAAAGTCTCAGCGCTCGTGACTCTTCCCAACACCGTCACGACGGAGCGGCTGACGCTCCCGTTGTGGACCCGCGCCGACGTCGAGGCGATCCGCGATCCCGACAGCGGGATCGGACGGCCGCAGAGCTGGCACCCGCAGTTCCCGCGCGAGGACGACCGCGACGCGGCGACGATGTGGGTCGAGGGCGACCGGTGGAGCTCCCGCTACATCATGCGCAACGGCACCGTACTCGGCTCGATCGGCTTCTTCGGGCCGCCCGACGCCGCCCCCGACGGCACCCCGGAGACCGAGGTCGGCTACGGCCTGATCGAAGAGGCGCGCGGGTGGGGTTTCGCCACCGAGGCGCTCAAGGGTCTGCTGGCGTGCGCGGACGAAGAGGGCGTACGCATCCGGGCCTCTGTCGAGCCCGCCAACGCGGCCAGCCTCCGAGTGCTCGCCAAGTGCGGGTTCACCGAGCTGCGTGGCGCCGACGAGGACGGGCATCTGGTGATGGCCAGGCCGGTGCCCGGTGGCAGAATGGAAGAATGAGGACGCCGAAGCTCGTCGCCACCGACCTCGACGGCACCCTGGTCAGAGCGGACGGTTCGGTCTCGGACTTCACCCGTGGCGTGCTCGTGAAGCTCGAGGAGATCGGCGTGCCGGTCATCTTCGTGACCGGCCGGCCGCTGCGCTGGACCCGTGAGCTCTTCGAGCACATCGGCAGCGTCGGGCTGGCGATCGTCTCCAACGGAGCCCTGGTCTGGGACGTCGCCGCCGATCAGCCCCGGCTCACCCGGCTGATAGAGCCGGCCCTGACCGCCGAGGTGGCGGCGGCGCTGAAGGAGAACGTGCCCGGACTGGTCTTCGCGACCGAGTCGCTCGAAGGGTGGTCGTGCGAGCCCGCGTTCGCGACCCACACGTCCGACGCCCTCCGGCCCGCCAGGCGCGTCGCGCCGATCGAGGAGCTCGCCGACGAGCCGCTGATCAAGCTGCTCGCCCGCCGCGACGACCACGACGACGCCGACGAGCTGCTCGCGGCCGCGGCGGCCGTCGTCGGCGATCGCGTCAACGTCACCCACTCGTCGTTCCCGCTGCTCGAGATCAGCGCCCCCGGGGTCACCAAGGCCTCCACGCTGGAGCTGGTCTGCACCGAGCTCGGCATCTCCGCGGCGGACGTGATCGCCTTCGGCGACATGCCCAACGACCTGCCGATGCTGACCTGGGCGGGGACCTCGTACGCCATGGCAGACGCCCATCCGAGCGTGGTCACGTGCGCGTCGCATCTCGCGCCCGGGCATGAAGAAGACGGTGTCGCGCGGGTCCTGGCTGGAGTCTTCGGCCTGTGACTGGTTTGATCTTCGCCATGCGCCGCGTCCCCCAGTTCCTCGCTGCCCTCGCTCTTGCGGTGACAGCGGTGGCCACGACGAGCCCCGCACCCGCCTCGGCAGCCCCTGTTACGGCTCCCGCGAAGTGCCCGGCCTTCAAGCTCAGCGACGCGGTCAAGGAGCCGCTGGTCTTCCACGCACGGGTGACCGGCCCCGGCAAGGCCACCAAGAAGGGCGGCCCGGTGGTCTACCCGGTGACCGTCGTCAAGGCGCTCAAAGGCGTGACCGGCGGCAGCAACCTCGACGTCGCGCTCAACCCCGGTGTGTGCCAGAAGAAGTCGCTGACCGCCAACGAGGACTACTACTTCTTCGTGCAGAAAAAGGGCGACACGATCCTCGCCGCCGGCAGCGCGCCGCGCGTCGAGGAATACACCGACAAGCTCCAGGCCGAGATCGCCAAGGAGTTCCCCGAGGTGATCACCCCCGAGCCTCAGCAGGTGAGCTTCAGCGAGCCCGCATCTCCCGAGGGTCAGAAGCTCGTCGAGGTCGCCGCTCCGGGCGTCGTACTCATCGTCGTCGGCCTGCTCGGCCTGATCATCGTGATGATTCTCGGGCGACGGAAGGTCTCGTAGCCTCCGGCGGCACCCACCCCGGCGGCCGGAAGACGTAGCTCAGCTTGAGCCGCCAGCCGGCGGCGCTGCGTACGTCGTTCCAGAGCTCACGGAAGGCGCCGTACTCCAGCCGGAGCAGGTTGTAGGTGTCGACCTTGTAGGTCAGGCCGTACGTCGGGCGCTGTCGCTCAGGCTGGAAGGTGCCGAAGAGGCGGTCCCAGATGATCAGGATGCCGGCGTAGTTCTTGTCCAGGTACTCCGGGTCGGAGCCGTGGTGGACGCGGTGGTGCGAGGGCGTGTTGAGCACGAGCTCCAGCGGTCGCCAGAGCTTGCCGATCGTCTCGGTGTGCACGAAGAACTGGTAGATCAGGTTGATCGAGAAGGCGATGTAGATCGCCGCCGGTGAGATGCCGAGGAACGGCAGCGGCAGGAAGAAGAAGAACTCGAACCACGGGTTCCACTTCTGCCGCAGCGCGGTCGCGAACGTCATGTACTCGCTGGAGTGGTGTGCCTGGTGGGCGGCCCAGCCGACTCTCGTCCGGTGCACGAAGCGGTGGTTCCAGTAGTAGGCCAGGTCGACGATCACGACCGAGATCGCCAGACCCCACCACGTCTCCGGGACCTGCCACAGCGACGCGTAGGCGAAGATCGCCGCGTAGACCGCGAAGGTCAGCACCTTGAACACGGTCATCGACACGATCGAGCCGAGGCCCATCAGGATCGAGGTGCGCGCGTCCTTGAAGACGTAACCGGCCAGATTGTCGTCGTGATCGAGCCACTTCAGCGCCGCCAGCTCGATGAGGATCGAGATCACGAAGAACGGGATGGCGTACGTCAACGGGTTCTTCAACGGGTCGAGCATGTCGTTCATGGGGGACCTCCCAGTGGATATGACCTTGGAGTAAGTTACCTCAAGGTCATATCGCGCCGCTAGACTCTTCGTCATGTCACGGGCCAACGCTGGAACCAAGGGCGTCCCACGCGCCGACCGCGAGCTGCAGATCCTGCGGGCCGCCTGCGAGGTCTTCGGCACGATGGGGTTCGCCAAGGCGTCCGTCGCCGGGATCGCCGCCGATGCCGGCATCTCGAAACCGCTGGTCTACCAGTACTTCGGCTCCAAGGAGGGCCTCTTCCTGGCCAGCTTCAACTACGGCGCCGAGACGCTCGCCGCCGAGATGGAGCGGGTCGCCACCGACGACTCGGTCGGCGTCGAGCGTGGACTGCATACACTCGACGGTCTCTTCCGTACGCTCGAACCGCAGCCGTGGCTGTGGCGGCTCCTCTTCGACCCGTCAGCGCCCGACGACGGCGAGGTGGCCGCCGCCCGCGCCGTCTACACCGACCGGATCACTCGTCTCGCCGTCGAGGGCGTCGGCGAGCTGATGAGGCTCGTCGGCGACGACGATCCCCTCGACGCCTCCGCGCTGACCGCGGTCTGGATGAGTGCGGTCGACGCGCTGATCACCTGGTGGCTCGACCATCCCGGGGTCACGCCCGCTCAGATGACGGAGCGGTGCCACCGGCTGATCATCGCGATCTCCGGCGCCGCGCTGCCCGCAGAACTCCCTGCCGAAGGTGGGGCCCCGCGGCCGGTGGAACGCAGTAGCCTACGCGCGTGAGCATCGGCAGAGACCTCCAGTCGGCGATCTTCCGCAAGGGCCTGTTCGGCCACCGTCCCGTGGTGCCGACCGAGCCCTCGGAGCTCGCCGAGGCCGCCCATCGGGCGATGACCAAGGAGGCCTGGGCGTACGTCGACGGCGGAGCCGGCCAGCAGCGCACCGTCGCCGCCAACACCGCCGCCTTCGACCACTTCCGGCTGGTGCCCCGCATGCTCACCAACGTCGAGAGCCGCGACCTGCGCACCACGCTGTTCGGCGTGGACATGCCGGCGCCGCTGATGCTCGGTCCGGTCGGCGTGCTCGAGCTCGCCCACCCGCGCGCCGAGCACGAGGTCGCCGCGGCGGCCCGCGCGACGGGCATCCCGATGGTGATCTCCACCCAGGCGTCCGTCCCGATGGAGGAGGTCGCCGAGGACCTGGGCGACACCCCACGGCTCTACCAGCTCTACTGGTCGAAGGACGAGTCGATCGTCGAGTCCTTCGTACGCCGCGCCGAGGCCATCGGCTCCGACGCGCTGGTCGTCACCCTCGACACGCACATGCTCGGGTGGCGTACGCGTGATCTCGATCTGGGCTATCTGCCGTTCGCGCGGGGGCTGGGGATCGCCCAGTACACCTCCGACCCGGCCTTCCGTGCCCTCGTCGAGAAGCGCCTCTCCGGCGGCAGCGGGACGAGCGTGCGACCCGGGATCCGGGAGATCCCCTCGGCCCTCACCGCGGTCGCCTCGATGGCCCAGCACCATCCCGGCAAGCTCGTCGACAACCTTCGCTCCGGTCACGCCCGCGCGGCCGTCGAGACCTTCCTCGACGTCTTCTCCCGCTCCGACCTGATCTGGGACGACCTCGACCGGCTGCGGGAGATGACCGACCTGCCGATCGTGCTGAAGGGGCTCCAGGCACCCGAGGACGCCCGGTGCGCCCTTGAGCACGGCGTCGACGGGATCATCGTCTCCAACCACGGCGGCCGCCAGGTCGACGGCGCCATCGCCTCCATCGACGCCCTGCCGAGCATCGTCGACGAGGTCGACGGCCGCATCCCGGTCCTCTTCGACTCCGGCATCCGCTCCGGTGCCGACATCCTCAAGGCGCTCGCCCTGGGGGCCGACGCGGTCCTCCTCGGCCGCCCCTACGTCTACGGCCTCGCCCTCGCCGGTGCCACCGGTGTCCAGGCAGTCCTGGAGCACATGATCGCCGAGCTCGACCTCTCCCTCGGCCTCGTCGGCTGCCGCTCGGTCGAAGAGATCGGCCGCGAGCTCCTCGGCTGAGAACAGCCAATGAGAGCAGGGACACGCCTGGGCTGTCCCAAGTTCATACTTTATGAGGGGGCGCGATCTGTGCACCCCACTTACGATTCAAGTGATGAACCCGCAATCTCCGCCAGACATCGTCGTAATCGGCGGCTCCAACATGGATCTCCACGCTCGTGCACACGAGCAGGTGGTCATGGGTTCGAGCATGTCCGGATCCGCCGGGCTCTCGCCCGGCGGGGTGGGCCGCAACGTCGCGGAGAACCTCGCTCGGCTGGGTGACTCGGTGGCGCTGGTCTCGGTCGTCGGCGACGACCCGATCGGCGACGAGGTGATCGCCTACACCGAGGACGTCGGCGTCGACTGCACCTACGTCCGCCGCCGGGCAGACGTACGCACCGGCACCTACAACGCCGTGCTCGACTCCTCCGGTGAGCTGGTGGTCGCGGTGGCCGACATGGCCGCGACCGACGAGTTCTCCCCGCTGGTCGTGGAGGCGGCCCGCGACCTGATCAAGAACGCTCGCGGCGTGCTCGTGGAGGGCAACATCCCGGTCCGTACGGCCGACGTGGCGATCGACCTGGCCCGCGAGTTCGACGTGCCCGTCGGGTTCGACCCGGTCTCGGTGCCGAAGGCGAGGCGGGCGCGGGACCTGATCCGGGCCGATCGCGAGCTCTACCTGGTCACGCCCAACCAGGCCGAGCTGGCCGCGCTGACCGACCTGCCCGCCGGCACCGACGCGGAGATCGAGAAGGCCATCCACTCACTGCACGACCGCGGTGTCGGCGTCGTCTGGGTGCGCCTCGGCGCCCGCGGATCGGTGATCAGCTACGACAACGTCTACCAGGACCTTCCCGCCGTGCAGACCGATGTCCTCGACGTCACCGGCGCGGGCGATGCGATGCTCGCCGCGTTCACCCACGAGCTCCTCCGAGATGTCGACCTGGTCGCGGCGGCGCGGTTCGGGCACGCCGCGGCGGCGCTGACCTGCGGCACCCACGACACCGTCCGGATGGACCTCAACGAGAGCCTCGTACGGGAGCTGGCGTGAAGGTGCGGCTCACCGAAGAGGTCGGGGTCGCGCTCGCCGAGGGCCGGCCGGTCGTCGCGCTGGAGTCGACGATCATCAGCCACGGCATGCCCTATCCCGACAACGTCAAGATGGCCACCGAGGTCGAGCAGATCGTGCGCGACAACGGCGCCGTCCCGGCCACGATCGCGCTGCTCGACGGCATCCCGCGTGCCGGACTGTCGTCCGACGACCTCGAGCTCCTCGCCTCCGACCCCGACGTCAGCAAGGTCAGCGTCCGTGACCTTCCCTACGTCGTCGCCCGCGGTCTCCACGGCGCGACCACGGTCGCGGCCACGATGCGCTTGGCGGCCATGGTCGGGATCAGGACGTTCGTGACCGGCGGGCTCGGTGGCGTACACCGGGGTGCGGAGACGTCCTTCGACATCTCCGCCGACTTGACCGAGCTGGCCCGCACCCAGGTCGCCGTGGTGAGCGCCGGCGTGAAGTCGATTCTCGACATCGGCCTGACCCTGGAGACCCTGGAGACGTACGGGGTGCCGGTGCTGGTCAACGGGAGCGACGAGTTCCCGGCCTTCTACTCCCGCAGCTCCGGGTTCGCGGCGCCGCTACGCATCGACGGCCCTGACGAGGCCGCTGCGGTCATGAAGGCCACCTGGGAGCTCGGCCTCCCCAGTGGCCTGGTCATCGCCAACCCGGTCCCGGTCGCTGACGAGATCCCCGCCGAGGTGATCGGGAAACACATCGACCAGGCTCTTGCTGACGCCGGGGCCCGCGACATCCGCGGCAAGGACATCACCCCGTTCCTGCTCGCCAGGATCGTCGAGCTGACCGGCGGTGACTCGCTGGCCACCAACATCGCTCTCGTACGCGACAACGCAGCCTTCGGCGCCCAAATGGCAGCATCCCATGCCGCCGCGTGACGAACGATCACCACTCGTTCACCCGGGCGACACCGCACGTGGCCTAACGTCTCGTCTACCTATGCGTTGATCCTCCCGTGACCGATAGCCCCCACATTGGCCAGACCACGATGGCCCCTTCCAGGCGCACCTTCCTCAAGGCCGGCCTGATCGGTGGTGCCGGTGTCGTCGCCGGCCCGATGCTGTGGACGCAGGCGGCCAGGTCGGCCGCACCGGCCACGGGCGTACATCTGTCGTACGGCGCCAACCCGGTCAAGCAGATGAACGTCTCCTGGTCGACCGCCGGGTCGGTCCAGGCACCGCGGCTCGACCTGGGCATGACGCCTGACTACGGTCTCACCCTCCGACCCGAGTCGCTCTCCTCGATCCGGGTCGACAGCGTCTACCACCACGTGGACCTGAGCGACCTGCGTCCGGGCACGCGCTACTACTACCGGCTCAGTCACGACGGGGGCACCCCGACCAGGGGCTCGTTCACCACCGCCCCGAAGACCACGGGGTCCTTCCGGTTCGCCGCCTTCGGCGACATGGGCGTGGCCGAGGACGCGGCACGCAACGTGAACCTGATCCGTCAGCAGGGCGCCGAGTTCGCGTTCGTCGTCGGCGACATCGCGTACGCCGACACCGGCGGCCAGGGCAAGAGCGGGGAGACGCAGCAGGACTTCGGTGTCTGGGACGAGTTCCTGACCCAGATCCAGCCCAGCGCCAACGCGATCCCGTGGATGACCGTCGTCGGCAACCACGAGATGGAGAACGGCAACGGCGAGCTCGGCTACGACGGCTACCGCGCCCGTTTCCGCCACCCCGGCAACGGTGCCGGCGGCGGAGAGGAGACCTACGCCTTCGTCCGGGGCAACGTCGCCTTCATCGCCCTCGACGGCAACGACGCGACGTACGAATACACGCGGAACGCGGGCTACCTCGGCGAGACGCTCGACAGCTGGCTCGAGGAGCGGCTGGCCGCCTTCCGGGCCCGCAACGACATCGACTTCATCCTGGTCGGCTTCCACCAGTGCGCCTACTGCACCAACATCGCGCACGCCTCCGACGGCGGCATCCGCGACCGCTGGGAGCCGCTCTTCGACCGCTACCAGGTCGATGTCGTGATCAACGGCCACAACCACTGCTACGAGCGCACCCACCTGATGCGCGACGGCAAGCCGGTCCAGGAGGCGCCGCGCGGCTCCACGGTCAGCACCAACGAGGGGACCATCTACATCACCGCCGGCGGTGGTGGCGGTTCGACCTATCCCGACGTCCTGCCGGTGCTCTCCTACTACACGGACAAGAACGGCCTGAAGATCCCCGAGCCGACGACCTACCGCGCCGTCGGCGACGCGACCCACTCGGTCGCGTTCTTCGATGCGCACCCGCGCGACGCCCACGGGCAGGCGAGGCTGGACCTCGAAGTCATCGCTACCGACGGGTCCGAGGTCGACACGCTCACCATCGCTAGGTCGCGTTGATGCGCGCCCAATTAGAGTTGATGCGCGTGGGGGGATTCAGAAGGAGGAAGCCGAGGTTGCTCAGCGTCGTCGTGCCTGTCTACAACGTGGCCGACTACGTCGCCGAGAGCCTCGACAGCATCCTTCATCAGCCGTTGCGTGAGGTCTGTGCCATCGAGGTGATCGTCGTCGACGACGGCTCCACCGACGGGTCGGCCGAGATCGTCAAGGGCATCGCCGCGAAGGACCCTCGGGTCACGCTGATCACCCAGCCCAACTCCGGTGTCTCCATCGCCCGTCACACCGGGATCGACGCCACCAGCGGTGACCTGCTCACCTTCGTCGACCCCGACGACATCCTGCCCCGTGACGCCTGGAGCACGATGGTGAAGACGCTGCGGCGTACGGGCTCCGACTTCGTGGTCGGATCCGCCGAGCGCGTCACTCTCGTGAACGGCGAGGAGCGGAGGTACGTCACCCCGCTGATGCGCCGCAACCACACCCGGACCCGCCTCGGATGCCGGATCGAGGACGCCCCGCTGATGCTCGCGGACGTGTTCGTGTGGAACAAGATCTTCCGGCGCTCCTTCTGGACCGACAACGACATCACGTTCCCCGAGCGCACCCGCTACCAGGACCAGGTGGCCCTGACCCAGGCGTTCCTGGCCGCCAGGAGCTTCGACATCCTCACCGACGTCGTCTACGACTGGCGGGTCCGCTCCGACTTCTCCTCCGCGACCCAGAAGCGCGCCCAGATCGCCAACCTGCTCGAACGGATCGCGACCAAGCGCCAGACCGTCGAGCTCGTGGCCGGCTCGGGCTCGTCCAAGCTGATGCGTACGCTGCGCACCGAGATCCTCCCGATCGACATGTGGGAGCACTTCCGCGCGTCGGTCAATCCCACCACCGAGGACCCCGACCGCTACTGGTCGCTGCTGCGCGGCGCCGTCCTCGAGTTCTGGTACGACGCCGGCGTCCCCTTCGAGGAGACCACCGTCCCGCGTGGCCAGCGCCTGATGGCCTGGCTGGTCGCGCAGGACCGCCGCGACGACCTCGCCGCCCTCGTCGAGACGATCGACGAGCGGGGTCCGGCCAAGGGGATCGAGGCGTTCGCCGCCGCGGAGGACCTGCCCGTCGGGCTCTAGGCGCACCGGGATCCCTCGGCCTCCACCGGAAGCCCTGGGGTGTATAACAGGGCCCTAGTGGCTCAGGGACTTAAGACCTGCGATAGGCCCAGATGCGCAGGCAATTGGGCGATTCCCGTTGCACGGGTGTCCCCCGGGGGGCAAGGTGTGGGCACCCCACGTCATTGCTTCGAGGAGCCCACTGAATGCCCAGCGTCGAGCTGTCGGCCGGTCCGATCGACTTCGAGGATACCGGCGGTGACGGCCCTGTCCTCGTACTCCTCCATGGAGTGCCGATGGACGGCCGTCTGTGGCGACGTGCGCTGCCCTACCTGGGTGGCTTCCGGGTGATCCGGCCGACGCTGCCGTTGGGTGGTCACCGGCAGCCGATGCGCCCCGACGCGGACCTGAGCCAGCAGGGTGTGGCGAGCATCCTCGGCGACTTCCTCGACGCGCTCGACCTCCACGACGTCACCTTGGTCCTCAACGACTGGGGCGGTGGCCAGTTCCTCATCAACGCCGACCGCACCGACCGCATCGCGCGGCTGGCGCTGGTGGCGTGCGAGGCCTTCGACAACTACCCGCCCAAGGCGGCCAAGCCGCTGGCGGTGCTCTCGAAGGTGCCGCCGCTGTTCACCGCAGCGCTGCAACTGCTCCGCATGGAGAGCTTCCGGCAGATGAGCTCCGGCTACGGCGGGATGTCGGTCGACAAGAGCTACCACCTCTACGACGACCTCGTTCACGGCTGGTTCGCGCCGGCGCTGACCGACCGGGCGATCCGCCGCGACTTCATCAAGTTCGCAGGCGGTGCTCCTGGTCGCGACAAGCTGCTCGAGCTGGCCGAGGGCCAGCAGAAGTTCACCAAGCCGGTGCTCGTCGTCTGGGCCGATCAGGACACGATGATGCCCGCCGAGCACGGTCCGCGCCTGGCCGCGCACTATCCCGACGCCCGGCTGGAGATCGTCAAGGACTCCTCCACCCTGGTGCCGATCGACCAGCCCGAGCTGCTCGCCGGGCTACTTCGTGCCTTCGTTATCGAGCAGAGCGTGCTCGGTGGTGGCGGTCCGGTTGACCCGGTACGCGAGGAAGCTCGGGACGAGTAGCGCACACAGCGCGATCCCGAGGAGGTTGAGCAGGCCGCCTCCGGTGGTCGCGATCGCGGTGCCGACCACGGCTGCCGCGCCTCCGTGCAGGACGTCGGCCACCCGCGGGCCGCCCGCGACGACGACCGTGAAGACCCCCTGCAGCCGGCCGCGTACGTTGTCGTCGGCCGCCGACTGCAGGATCGACATCCGGATTGCCGCGGAGGCCACGTCGGCGGCGCCGGCGACGATCATGAAGAGCACGGCGAGGCCCAGCATCAGGCTCGTGCTGCGCTTGTCAACAGCGAGGTCGGCGAACGCGACCGTGAGCCCGAACAGGGTGATCCCGAGGGCCCACACGCCGATGCAGTAGATGACCACGCGCCCCTGGGCCTCGATCCGCGAGACCCAGCCGGAGAAGATCCCGCCGATCACCGCGCCGGCCGGGATGGCCGCGAAGAGCAGTGCGAACGCGATCCCGCCCTCCGAGGGGCCGCCGAAGGACTCGTGGGCGATCTGCGGGAACAGCGCCCGCGGCATCGCGAAGACCATCGCGATCAGGTCGACGACGAAGCTCATCAGCAGCACCGGCTGATGGCGCAGGTACGCGAAGCCGTCCCACACCGAGCGCAGCCCGGGGACCTTCGCGCCGGCACCCTCGACGGGGAGCTTCGGCAGCAGCACGACCGCGTAGAGGGTCGCGAACAGCGTGACGGTGTCGATGGCGTACAGCCAGGTGAACCCGGTGAACGGCAACATCACGCCGGCGACAAGCGGTCCCGCGATCGCGCCGGCCTGGAAGACCGTCATGCTGAGCGAGTTGGCGGCCGGGAGCAGGTGCGCGGGCAGGATCTTGGGAAGCAGCGAGTTCCGGGTCGGCTGGTTGACCGCGAAGAAGGCCTGCTGGACCGAGAAGAGGCACAGCAGCAACCAGACGTTGGTGTTGCCGAGCGCGGACTGGAGCCAGAAGAGCGCGCTGGTGCCGATCAGTCCGGTGGTCGAGACCATCAGGATCGTACGCCGGTCGAAGTGGTCCGCGAGCGCGCCGCCGTAGAGGCCGAAGACGACCAGCGGGACCAGTCCGAAGACACCCGTCAGCCCGACGTACGCCGAGGAGCCGGTGTCCGCATAGATCTGGGCCGGCACCGCGACGACGGTGAGCTGGGCGCCGACCATCGTGATGATCCCGGCGATCCACAGGCGCCGGAAGTGCGGCTCCTGCAGGGGGCGGGTGTCCGCGACGGCACCCTTGAGCTTGGCGCTGATGCTCATCGCTGTGCGGTCTTCGACATGGTTACCGATGCTAAGCGAATGAATTTACCTGGAGAAATTCTGATGTGAGGTGTCGGATCGGGGTGTAGACGTTCGTAGCAAGGGTGAGAGGCGGCCACCGAGGCCGTCCGACACAAAGGAGTGAGCACCATGGCCAAGTACCTGATGTCCGTCTGGGGTCCCGACTCGGACTACGAGAAGGAGAACTACGGCTACGCCTCGGAGGAAGAGATGATGAAGTCGTTCGAGGCGACCGGGAAGTTCAACGACAAGCTCCAGCAGGAGGGCTACTTCGTCTTCGCCGACGGCCTCGATGCCGCGAAGACGGCGACCGTCGTCGACGGTCAGGGCGAGAAGCCGGTCATCACCGACGGCCCCTATGCAGAGGCCAAGGAGTACATGGCGGGCTTCTGGATCATCGACGTCCCCGACCTCGATGTCGCCCTCAAGCTCGCCGCCGAGGCGTCCGCGGCCTGCCTCGGCAAGGTCGAGGTACGCCCGATGCAGACCGGCCCCGAGGCGTGAACCGCTGTTGACCGATATCGACGAGGCGATCACCCGAGCCCACCAGGGGGAATGGGCACGGGTGGTCGCCAGCCTCGCCAAGCGCTTCGGCGACCTCGACATCGCCGAGGAAGCCGCGGCCGAGGCGTTCACGGTCGCAGTCGAGCGCTGGCCGCTCGATGGCGTACCCCCGAACCCCGGGGCCTGGCTCACCACCACCGCCAACCGCCGCGCGATCGACCGGATCCGCCGCGAGTCCAAACGTGACGACAAGCAGAAGGAGGCCGTCGCGATGCACGATGACACCCCGCACGAGCCTCTCGGCGCCATCGAGGACGACCGGCTCCGGCTGCTGTTCACCTGCTGCCACCCCGCGCTCGCGCCCGAGGCGCGGATCGCGCTGACGCTGCGGATGGTCGGCGGCCTGACCGTGCCCGAGATCGCGAACGCCTTCCTGGTCCAGGAGACCACGATGGGCCAGCGGATCACCCGCGCGAAGACCAAGATCAAGGCCGCCCACATCCCTTACCGGGTCCCCGAGGCGGCCGACCTCCCCGAGCGCGTCACGGGCGTCCTGGCCGTCCTCTTCCTGGTCTTCAACGAGGGCTATCTCTCCTCCGGCGACCACGAGAATCCCGTACGCGGCGACCTGACCCTCGAGGCCATCCGACTGACCCGCCTGGTCCGCGCGCTGCTCCCCGACGACGGCGAGGTCGTCGGCCTGCTGGCCCTGATGCTGCTGATCGAGGCGCGGCGTACGGCTCGGATCTCGGCGACCGGCGAGCTGGTCCGGCTCGACGAGCAGGACCGCGGCTCGTGGGATCTCACGCTGATCGCCGAGGGCCACGCGCTGGTGCGCGAGCGGCTCGAAGTCGTCGCGAACGGTGGCCCGCGGCCCGGGCGCTACCAGATCCTGGCCGCCATCAACGCCGTTCACACCTCGGTGCGCGACGCCCGCGACACCGATTGGTCCCAGATCGTCGCGCTCTACGACCAGATGATCCGGGTCGACGGCTCACCGATCGTCCGGCTCAACCGCGCGATCGCCGTCGCCGAGCTGGACGGGCCGGAGGTCGCGCTCGCCGAGATCGACCGGCTCGGCCTGGACGACTACCACGCCTTCCATGCCACCCGAGCCGATCTGCTGCGCCGCCTCGGCCGCAGCGGCGAGTCGCGTGCGGCGTACGACAAGGCCATCGAGCTCGCCGAGAACGCCGCCGAGGTCGCGCTGCTGACCAGGCGCAGGGACCAGCTCGGACGAAGCTGAAGATATTTCGCCTGACCCTGTCGGATCGGCATGGCTGCGTTCGTAGAAGGAGTGAGTGGCGGTCACCGGACCGCCCGGAGACGAGGAGACTGAGCGAATGCCCGAGTACATGATCGCGTTCAACGACGAGTGGGTTGCCGAGCACACCATGGAGCAGCTGCGGCAGAAGAGCGCCGCGTCCAAGGCCGTGCTCGACGAGATGAAGGCCGCCGGAGTCTTCGTCTACGCCAACGGCGGGATCGACGCCTCGACCGCCCTCTTCAGCGTGGAGGCGGAGCACGGAGATGCCGTCTTCACCGACGGTCCCTACGTCGAGACCAAGGAGCACATCGGAGGCTTCACCGTCATCGACGTGGCCGATGACGAGGCAGCCCGCTACTGGGCCGGCCGGGTGGCGGTCTGCCTCGACTGGCCGCAGGAGGTCCACCGCTTCCCGGACCCGCGTAGGTTCGAGGAGTGAGCATCCGGACCTGATTCAACGCTTCGCTGAATCTCGGCGGCGAAGCGTTTCAGGTCGTGGCAGGCTTGCCGCATGACGCCAGAGCCGCTTGCCCTGCCCGAGACCGAAGCCGCGGAGAGCTGGGTCAAGGAACGTACGTCCGCGACGCTGACCCACGTTCGGGAACTGGCCGAGAAGCTGCGGACCGCGCCGCCGAGCGAGGCGATCGAGGTGCTGAAGGCCTGGGACGAGCTGTCCCTCGAGCTCGGCTCGCTCGGTGGCCTGGCCGGCCTGCTCGCCAATGTTCATCCTGTCGAGGCGGTCCGTACGGCGTGCGAGGACACCGAGGTCGAGGTCGACCGGCTGCGCACCGAGCTCACCCAAGACCAGGCGCTCTACCGCGTCTTCGCGGAGCTTCCCACGGACCAGACGGACGCTCTCGACCCACTGGCCAAGCGGCTCCTGGAGAAGACGCTGCTGGACTTCACCCGCGCGGGCGTCGACCGTGACGACGCCACCCGGGCCCGGCTCACCGAGATCAACGAACGGCTCACCGAGCTCAACCTCGAGTTCGCCCGGGTGGCCCGGGACGACGTACGCATCACCACGGCCACGCCCGAACAGCTGGACGGGATGCCGGCCGACTGGCTGGAGGCGCACCCGGTCAACGACAAGGGGCTCGTGGAGATCACCACCGACTACCCCGACGCGCTTCCGGCGCGGATGTTCGTGAAGGATCCCGCGATCCGTCGCGCCGTCACGGTGGCCGGGCTCGAGCGCGGCTGGCCGCACAACGAAGCGGTCCTGAAGGAGATGTTCGCGCTACGTCACGAGCTGGCCAACCTGGTCGGCTACGAGGACTGGCCCGCCTTCGACGCCGCCGTGAAGATGATCGGCGAGGGGCCGGCGATCCCGGAGTTCATCGACAAGATCGCCGGTGCCTCCGAGGGGCGGATGAAGCGCGACCTCGAGGTGCTCCTCGACCGCTACGCCCGCGACGTTCCCGGGGCGAGCGCGGTCTCCTCCGCCGACGCGCTCTACTACGAGGAGCTGGTGCGGCAGGAGAAGTACGACGTCGACAGCCAGGTGGTGCGTACGTTCTTCGACTTCGCGAAGGTGCACCAGGGGCTGCTGGACGTCACCGGGCGACTCTTCGGGCTGCGCTACGATCCGGTCTCCGACGTCGTCACCTGGCACGAGGACGTGAGCGTCTTCGACGTCTACCAGCAGGACGGCGACGAGCCCCTCGGCCGGATCTACCTCGACCTGCACCCCCGCGAGGGCAAGTACAAGCACGCCGCGCAGTTCGACCTGGCACCCGGCGTGAAGGGCCGGCAGCTTCCCGAGGGCGTGCTGGTCTGCAACTTCTCCCGCGGTCTGATGGAGCACGACCACGTGGTGACCCTCTTCCATGAGTTCGGGCACCTGATCCACCACGTGCTGGGCGGACAAGGCGAGTGGGCGCGCTTCTCCGGGGTCGCGACGGAGTGGGACTTCGTCGAGGCGCCGAGCCAGATGCTCGAGGAGTGGGCCTGGGACGCCGACGTACTCCAGACCTTCGCGACCGACGCGGCCGACGAGCCGATCCCGGCCGACCTGGTCGCGCGGATGCGGGCCGCGGACGACTTCGGCAAGGGCTACCACGCACGGCAGCAGATGTTCTACGCCGCGATCTCCTACTGGTTCCACAAGGAGCAGCCCGACGACCTGACCAAGCGGCTCGAGGAGCTCCAGGCGGCGTACTCTCCCTACCCCTACCTCGAGGGCACCCACTTCTTCGCCAACTTCGGCCACCTGGGCGGTTACTCCTCGGCCTACTACACCTACATGTGGTCGCTGGTCATCGCGAAGGACCTCTTCAGCGCCTTCGACCGGGACAACCTGTTCGACCCCGAGGTGGCCGGCCGCTACCGCGATCTCGTGCTCGCCCGCGGTGGCGAGAAGGACGCCGCCGACCTGGTCGCCGACTTCCTCGGCCGGCCCTACTCGTTCGATGCGTACGCGGCCTGGTTGGTCGCCTGACGCGTCGCATAAGCAACGGTAAATACGGGTACGTCCGCTGCGGGGATGTAGCAGGCTCTGGGTGTGGGCTTTTCGTAAAGGTTGACCCATTTTGCGTCCGTTGGAGCGGCAAACTTGCGTCTTGAGCCTCGCTGGGTAAACGTCTCTAGAGCAGAGGTGCCTGTTGCGTGCGCCACTCGGGACTGCGCGTCGATTCCCAGGCACCCTGAATCCAATACCCGCATAGGGGGAGAGATACATGGATGCCTTGAAGGACATCGACTGGGTGGGTCTTGGTGGCAAGGTGCTTGCCGCCATCGCCATCCTCGTCGTCACGTGGATCATCGCCAAGATCGTCGCGTGGGCGTTCAAGAAGCTGACCTCGAAGATCGGAGCGCTCCAGAAGGCCGGCGCGGACGGTGACAGCATCGGCGCGAGCCTCGGCTCGGTGGCAGCCCTACTCGTCTGGCTATTCGGTCTGATTGCGTTGCTGCAGCTCTTTGGGCTCACGCAGGTGCTCGCGCCGATCCAGGGTCTGCTCGACGGGATCCTCGGGTTCCTGCCGAACCTCATCGGGGCCATCTTCGTGTTCATCGTCGGTGCGCTGCTCGCCAAGGTGGTGCGCCAGCTCGTCGAGACCGCACTCGGGGCGCTGCCGTGGGACCGCTGGCTCGGTGACGGCGCTCGCAAGGCGAGCGACACGATGGACGCCACGGTCGGGGTCGACCCGAACCGCACCCGAGTGTCGGGTCAGGCGCCCGAGACGGCTCCGCCGGGATCCGCGACTCCCACGGGTGCCTCGCAGGGTCACCAGATCGTCAAGGTCATCGGCCTGGTCCTCTACTCGATGATCATGATCGTGGTCGCGATCGCCGCCCTGCAGATCCTCGGCATCCGGTCGATCTCCGACCCGGCGACCGGCATGCTCGACATGATCCTGGCGGCCATCCCGAAGATCATCGCCGCGGGCATCCTGCTCGCGATCGGCGTCTTCATCGCTCGCTTCGCCGCCGACCTGCTCGGTGGCATCATCGATGGTCTCGGCCTGGACCGGGCGCTGCACTCGATGGACGTGCTCCCCGCCGACAGGAGCGCCACCCCGGCGGTCACCAAGATCGTGCAGATCGGCATCGTGCTGTTCTTCGCCGTGATGGCCGCGCAGATGCTTGACTTCCCGCAGATCACCGCCTTCATCAGCGAGGTGCTCGAACTGGGCGGCAAGGTCATCTTCGGTGCGGCGATCATCGCTGCCGGCTTCTTCATCGCGACGACCATCGCCAGGTTGGTCTCCGGCGCGGCCTCGCAGATCCTGAAGTACGCCACGATCGCGCTGTTCGTCGCGATCGGGCTGAAGTTCATGGGCCTGGCCGACTCGATCATCAACCTCGGCTTCGGTGCCGTGGTCGTCGGTGGTGCCCTTGCCGCGGCACTCGCCTTCGGTCTCGGTGGTCGCGAGGCTGCCGCCCGGGAGCTCGAGCGGCTCCAGGCCGAGCGCGATGGCGTGCGTACGCCTGCTGCGCCGACCGCTCAGAACCCGACGCCGCCGCCGACGCCCGGCGTCTGATCGCACTCACGACCCTCAGGGTCTGACTCAGGGAGCCCCCGGATCTTCGGGGGCTCCCTTGCTTTTGACTTGAATCGCTCTGATCACCGGCGTACGATCACGATATATCGCGAAGGAACGCGATCTAGTCTTCCGAAAGTAAGAGAGAAACCTGATGACGTACAACAACAGCAACCCTTGGGGTGAGTGGATCGACCAGATGGGTCGAGAGTTCGGCAAGGGCGGCCCGCGCCGCTCCCATGGCTGGCAGGGTCCCGGTTGGGGCGGACCTGGCGGTCCCGGTTGGCAGGGCGGCCACCACGGTCGCGGTCGTGGACCCGCTGGTCCGCCGCCGTGGATCGCAGCGCTCCTTGGCTTCGAGAACCAGCCCCCGCAGCGGCCCGGCCCCCGGGTCCGTCGTGGTGACGTACGCTCCGCGATCATCTACGTGATGGCCGAAGCGGCCGAGCAGGCCCAGGTGATCAACGGCTACCAGGTGATCCAGCAGATCTCGGAGCGCAGTTCGGGTGAGTGGCGGCCGAGCCCCGGCTCGGTCTACCCGACCATCCAGCAGCTCGAGGACGAGGGTCTCGTGGAGTCCGACGACGAGCACGGCCGCCGGGCGATACGGCTGACCGAGGCCGGCAAGACCTACGCCACCGAGCACGCCGACGAGCTGGCAGCCGTCTGGACGCCGTTCGACAAGGCCGTCGACAACGCCCGCGGCCAGGGTCGCGGCGGCCGAGGTGGTCCCAGTGGTCTGGGTGACCTGGCCGGCTTCGGAGTCCTCGGCGGCGAGCTCGCCCAGGTCCTCCCGGCGGTGTGGCAGCTCGCCACCTCCGGCACCGACGCCCAGCGTCAGGCCGCCGCCGACGTCCTCGCCGACACCCGGCGCAAGCTCTACGGCATCCTTGCGGCCGGCGACGACGAGCACACCGTCACCGCCGAGCAGGTCGACGAGGTCGAGGAGTCCGAGGACGGCGAGCCCGGCCCCGACCCGAAGCCCTGATGTCCTTCAACGGTAAGTGCCCCACGCTCTCGAGCGTGGGGCACTTACTCATGTGAGGGGTGAATCAGAGGGCGTCGAGGTGCTGGGCCAGGTGGCGGTGGCCGACGACCTCGTAGCCGACGATGGTGACCACCGGCGCCAGAGCCACGACGACGAGGCACCACGCCACCGGCACGCCCGCGATCGCCATCGCGACGCTCGCGACGAGCACGGCCATGGTGAGGGCGACCAGGAGGATGTGGAACGGGTCGATGACGTGCATGAACATGTTGTAGAGGAGGTAGAGGACCAACGCGTACACCCCGACCGGGAGTGCGACCGAGAGGACCGTGCCGACCTCGCCGAGCTTGGATTCATGCTCGAGCAGGTAGGCGGCCACGTGCAGGCCGGCTCCGGTGGCGGCGATCGCGGCGAAGAGCAGGATGTGGCCGTAGCCCCACAGGAACGAGCGGTCGCGGCGTCGCTCGAGCATGGTGGCCCAGGGGATCGTGAAGTAGGTCCACCACTGGCCGAAGGTCAAACCGATACCGGCGGCGAGCAGCAGGATCGCGTCGAGGCTCCAGCCCAGCTCGGGCTCATGGACGATCGCGGACATCACCGCGACCGTGCCGATCACGCCCTCGCCGAGGGTGATGATCGTCAGCAGGCCATAGCGCTCGGCGATGTGGTCGGCGTGCCAGGGAGTGCCACCGAAGCGGCGCTCGGCGATGAACGGCCCGACCAGCTCGATCACCAGGGGCACCATCATCGCGGCGAACGCCGTCGCCACGTCGAGCGGCAGGATGGCGATGATGCACCAGAGCACCTGCGAGCTGAGGACGGACACGAGGTAGACCCGGTGTGCCCCGCGCCGGCCGGGGTCCTGGCGCCAGGCGCGCAGCCACTGGCCGCAGAGTGCGACCCGCATCACGACGTACCCGGCGATCATGATCTCGTTGTGGAGCTGGTCGCCCTCGTGGACGCTCTCGAACATCTCCGGCAGGCCGAGGGCCATGATGATCACGCCGACCATCTGCAGCATCGTGAGCAGCCGGAACGCCCAGTCGTCGGTGTCGTACGCCGAGGCCATCCAGGAGTAGTTGATCCACGCCCAGCAGATCGCGAACGAGGCGAAGCAGAACGCCACGATCCCCGCCACGACGTGGCCCTCCGCGAGCTGATGGGCCAGCTCGTTGCCACTCATGCCGAAGGCTACGACGAAGGTGAGGTCGAAGAGCAGCTCCAAGGGAGTCGCGGCCCGATGCTCCTCGTGCGGGTCGCGTCCGGTCATCTGGCGCAGGCGGCTGGTTGCGTTCACGTGGTGAGGATAGGACGTCGGGCGTACGTTTCTTGGCATGAGCGAGCGCCAGCGAGCGTCAATGGGCCTCAGGCCGCCGGTTCCGTATTCTTTGATCTACCGAACGGAGGCGGCGGCATGAGCGAGGTCCTGATCAAGGTGCGCGGGTCGCACAGTGTCGAGGTGGCGCCGGAGCGAGGGGTGGTGTCCGCCGAGATCCGGTTCGACGGCCCTGCCCCGGAGCCGGTGATGGAGCAGCTGCGGCGTGGGCTGCACGGCGTCCGTACGGAGCTCGAGCGGCTCGAGCAGGAGGGCGCGATCAAGAGGCTCGTCATCCAGAGGGCCCGCACCTCGGCCGAGCGGCCCTGGCACAAGGACGGCAAGCAGTTGCCGTTGGTGCACCGTGCCACGGTCGGTCTCTGGGCGGAGTTCGTCGACTTCACGGCGCTGGCGACATGGGTCGGCCGCACCGCGGGCAACGAAGGTCTCCGGGTCGACCACGTCTCGTGGCAGCTGACCAAGGAGAGCCGGCTGAAGGTCGAGCGTGAGGTACGCCAGGAGGCGGTGCGGCAGGCCAAGGTGCGCGCGCAGGACTATGCCGATGCCCTCGACCTCGGCCCGGTCGCGGTCCGGAGCATCAACGACGTCGGCGTCAGCCGCGAGGTGACGTACGCGTCGGCGTTGGAGATGCAGATGGCCCCCGCCGGAGCCCGGAAGGCGGGCTCGGGCGCACCTGATCTGGCCTTCGATCCCGACGACATCTCGGTCTACGCCGAGGTCGAAGCAGCCTTCACCGTCGGAGCGAAGTAGGGGTCATTTGGCGACGGCTTCGAGGTGGGCATCGAGGCGCTCGGGGGAGAGCAGGTGGTTGATGACCACCGCGGCACAGCCGACCATGCCGGTGGAGTCGGCGTGGGTGGACGGGACGAAGGTCAGGTCGCGGGTGGCCAGGGCGGTCGAGCGCGAGTAGACGGTCTCGCGTACGCCGGCGGTGTAGAGGTCGAAGGCGCCGGCCATGTCGCCACCGATCACGACGACCTCGGGGTTGAGCAGGTTGATCGCGATCGCGAGCACCTCGCCGAGCTGGCGACCGGCCTCACGCAGCAGGCCACGGGCGATGGCGTCGCCGGCGAGCGCGGCGGCGACCAGGTCGCGGATGTGGCCGGCGGAGACACCGGAGTCGACCAGGCCCTGGGTCAGCGCCCAGCCGGCCGCGACCGTCTCCAGGCACCCGGTTGCCCCGCACCGGCAGGGGCGCTCGCCGGCGGACTCGACCCGGGTGTGCCCGATCTCGCCGACGGCACCGGCGTGCCCGCGCAGCACCCGGCCGTCGGCGATGACCGCCAGGCCGAGGCCGGTCGACGCCTTCACGACGAGCGCGTCATTCGGGTGCAGCCCGCTGCCGAAGAGCTCGGCCGTGGCCAGGGCATCGGTGTCGTTGACGAGCACCAGCGGGCCGTCGGTGAGCCGGTCGAAGTAGGGGTCGAGCGCGACGCCGTCCCAGCCCCGCATCACCGGTGAGTCGACCGAGACCAGGCGGACGGGGTCGACGACGCCGGGCAGGCTCATCCCGACACCGAGCACGGGCGGTTCGATGCCCTCCAGGAGCCGCTCGAGCCGGTCGGTCACGTCGGGCATGAGGTCGTCGGCGGCGATGCCGACCTCGTGGTCACGGGTGTCGCCGGCGAGCTCGCGGCCGTCGAGGTCGAAGACGGCGAGCTGGCTGCGTGAGCGCCCGATCGCCACGGCCAGCACCACACCGGCGTCGGCGTTGAAGGTGAGCGAGCCCGGCGGCCGGCCACCGGTGGAGGCGAGCTCCTCCCCGGTGAGGATCAGTCCGGCGTCGACGAGAGCCGAGACCCGGGAGACCACAGCCGTACGCGACAGACCGGTCGTCTTCTGCAGATCGCTGCGGGTCAGGGCGCGTCCGGAGCGCACCAGAGCGAGGACGTCGGCGGCGGTTGTCATCTCGGGCATGGGGTGAAGCGTACGCCCCTTATGTCTTTCATGTACCAAAGATTTACTTGTATCGATCCAAAGATCGTGTCAGGGTGTGCGAAAGCACACTGTCTTTTGGAGGACCCGTGACTGCCGTTTCCCCCACCGTCGCTGACGTCACCGCACGTCTCATCGAGCGTTCCGCAGCCACGCGGGCCGACTACCTGGCCCGCATCGCGTCCGCCCGCGCGACCGGTCCCGCCCGCGGCCGGCTCGCGTGCAGCAACCTGGCTCACGGCTTCGCAGCCTCCACCGCGCCGACGAAGGCCGAGCTCAAGGTGGTCACCCCGGCGGCGAAGCCCAATGTCGCGATCGTGACCTCCTACAACGACATGCTCTCGGCGCACGCGCCCTACGAGACGTACCCGCCGCTCCTCAAGGCCGCGGTCATGCGCGCGGGCGGACTCGCGCAGGTCGCCGGTGGCGTACCCGCGATGTGCGACGGCATCACCCAGGGCCGCGACGGGATGCAGGTCTCTCTCTTCTCCCGCGACGTGATCGCGATGTCGGCCGGGATCGCCCTCTCGCACGACATGTTCGACGCCGCGCTGATGCTCGGCGTGTGCGACAAGATCGTGCCCGGCCTCCTGATCGGGGCCCTCTCGTTCGGTCACCTGCCGACCGTCTTCGTGCCGGCCGGCCCGATGTCCTCAGGCCTTCCCAACAAGGAGAAGGCCCGCGTCCGGCAGCGGTACGCAGCGGGCGAGGCCACCCGCGAGGAGCTGCTCGAGGCCGAGGCCGCCAGCTACCACTCCCGCGGCACCTGCACCTTCTACGGCACCGCCAACTCCAACCAGCTCCTGATGGAGGTGCTCGGCCTGCACCTGCCGGGCTCCTCGTTCGCCTCGCCGGACACCCTGCTGCGGGCCGCGCTCAACCGCGCCGCCGCCGCGCGTGCCACCGAGCTGGCGCTCACCGGCGGTCCGGGCGTGGGCGAGATGATCGACGAGAAGTCGATCATCAACGCGTGTGTCGCCCTCCTCGCCTCCGGCGGGAGCACCAACCACACCCTTCACCTGGTCGCGATCGCCCGCGCCGCCGGGATCCAGCTGACCTGGGCCGACATCTCCGACCTGTCGCCGGTGGTCCCGTCGATCAGCCGGATGTACCCCAACGGCTCCGCCGACGTGAACCACTTCCACGCGGCCGGCGGCGTCAGCTTCCTGGTCCGCACGCTGCTCGAGGCCGGGCTGCTCCACGAGGACGTGACCACGATTCTTGGCCCGGGCCTGTCGGCCTACACCCAGGAGTCGCGGCTCACCCGCGACGGCGAGATCGAGTTCGTCGAGGGCGCCCCGATCTCCGGCGACCTCGACGTGCTGCGCCCGGCCGACGACCCGTTCTCACCCGACGGTGGTCTGCGGGTGCTGACCGGCGAGCTCGGCACCGCTGTCATCAAGACCTCGGCGGTCGCGCCCGAGCACCAGGTGGTCTCCGCTCCCGCGATCGTCTTCGACGACCAGGCCGACTTCCTCACCGCCTTCTCCGAGAAGCGCCTCGACGGTCGTGACTTCGTCGCGGTGCTGCGCTATCAGGGCCCCGCAGCCAACGGGATGCCCGAGCTGCACAAGCTCACCCCGGCTCTCGGGGTGATGCAGGACCGCGGGCAGCACGTCGCCATCGTCACCGACGGCCGGATGTCCGGCGCGTCGGGGAAGGTGCCCGCGGCGATCCACCTCACGCCCGAGGCCGCGCTCGGCGGCCCGCTCGCCCGCGTGCAGGACGGCGACCTGATCACTGTCGACGCCGTCGCCGGCACCCTGAGCATCGGGGTCGACGCCGACGAGTTCGCGCACCGCCCCACCACCGGTCGCGCACCGCTCGACGCCGAGTGGCGTGGCACCGGTCGCGAGCTCTTCTCCGCCTTCCGTGCCACCGTCGGCTCCGCCGACACCGGCGCGTCCGTCTTCCCCTTCGCTCCCGTTCAGCAGAGCCCGTCCTCCCAGGAGACCCCCGTCCATGTCTGACCTCACCTCCGCCGACCTGCTCGACCTCTCCCCGGTGATCCCGGTCGTCGTCGTGGACACCCTCGACCAGGCGGTGCCCGTGGCCCGCGCCCTCGCCGAGGGTGGCGTGCCCGTGGTCGAGCTGACCCTGCGTACGCCGGTGGCGCTCGACGCGATCCGGGCGATCGCCGAGGAGGTGCCGGAGGTCCTGATCGGCGCCGGCACCGTGACCACTCCCTTGCTCGCCAAGGAGGCCGCCGCGGCCGGCGCCCAGTTCCTGGTCTCGCCGGGTGCCACCCCGACGCTGCTCGGCGCGATGCGCGACACCGGCCTGCCGTTCCTGCCCGGCACGGCCACCGTCTCCGAGGCCATCGCGGTGCTCGAGACCGGCCACACCGCGATGAAGTTCTTCCCGGCCGAGGCCTCCGGCGGCGCCAAGTATCTCGGCTCGCTGCCGTCCGTGCTCCCCGGCGCGCGCTTCTGCCCGACCGGCGGCATCTCGCTCGCCACGGCTCCCAGCTATCTCGCTCTCGCCAACGTCGGCTGCGTCGGCGGCTCCTGGCTCACCCCCGCCGACGTGCTCGCCTCCGGCGACTGGGACCGCGTCACCGCGCTCGCAGCCGCCACCGCCGCGCTCCGCTGACCGCCGCTGACCTCGCCGGGTGGGCGAGGTCAGCGGTACAGCAGGTACTGGCGACGGGTCGCGTCGAAGTCGGCCAGCTCGTCTTGCCAGGCCGCCTCGACCTCGTCGCCGCTGGCGCCGGCGTCGATCTGCGTACGCAGCCTCGTCGATCCGGTGAGCTTGTCGATCCAGAACGGCCGGGCGGTGTCCCAGGAGTCCTGGCGCCAGGCGAACTCCGGGTAGAGGGCCTTGGCCGCGACCAGCATCTCGACACCGGTACGGACGGGGTCGAAACGGTCGCGGTCCTGGATCGTGACCTGCACCCCGCCGCAGACCTGGCCGGCGAACTTGTTGACCGAGGGGTTGAAGTACGCCTCCCGGAAGGTCACGCCCGGCAGGTTCGCCTCCTCCAGCGTCGCGGCCCAGCGGTGGTCGACGAACGGCGCCCCGATCAGCTCGAACGGCTTGGTGGTGCCGCGCCCCTCGGAGAGGTTGGTGCCCTCGAACATGCAGGTGCCGGGGTAGGACAGTGCGGTGTCGGAGGTCGGCATGTTGGGGCTCGGCAGGATGAAGTCGAGCCCGGTGTCGGCGTACAACGTCCGTCTCCGCCACCCGGAGACCTGGACGACGTCGAGCTGCGCCAGCCGCCCGCCGGCGTGCTCCTCGAGGAACTCGCCGTCGAAGAACCGGGCCAGCTCGCCGACCGACATCCCGTGCTGCTGGACGATCTCGCGGGCGCCGACGCCCGAGGTGTACGCCGCGGTCATCATCGGTCCGCGGGCCGTCCCGCCCACGGGGTTGGGGCGGTCGAGGACCACGAAGCGCTTGCCGGTCGCGACGGCCGCCTGCATCGCCGTCCACATCGTCCAGATGTAGGTGTAGAACCGGGAGCCGACGTCCTGGATGTCGAAGACGACGGTCTCGACATCGGCGGTCGTGAACAGCTCGGTCATCTTCGCGACGTTGGCGCCGTAGGAGTCGTAGACGGTCAGTCCGGTGCGCTCGTCGACGAAGGTGCCCTCCGAGCCGCCCGCCTGAGCCGTACCGCGGAAGCCGTGCTCCGGACCGAAGACACCGGCGATCTGGACCGCCCCCGACTCGTGCATCTCGTCGACGATGTTGCGCAGGTTGCCGAGCACGCCGGTGGGGTTGGTGATGATGCCGACCCGGTCGCCCGACAGCACCGACCAGCCGTCGCCGGCCGCTCGATCGGCGCCGGTCCTGACCGCCTCACCGCCGCTGAGCGGGGAGACCTGCTCGGTCGCGGCTCCTGCCGAACCGGTGAGAAGCGGCGCCGCCACGGCGCCGGCTGCGGCCGCGCCGAGCAGACGGCGCCGGTCGATCCTGGGGACTTCAGTGCTCATGGGGGCGCTCCTGTGCCGAGGGATGCGGATCACCTTGCAGGCTAGCCCTGACGGCGTCGCTCGGCAGGCGATTTCCGGGGGCGACCGCCTTAGCCGCCATTCGACTGCCGGATCCCCTTGGCCAGCGCGTCGAAGCTGTAGATGAAGCCGCCGGCGTCGCCGGAGACGGTGACGTACGCCTTCTTGGTCCCGGGCCTGATCGCGACGTTGGTCGCCGAGGTGAGCCCAGCGCGGTCGGCGGCCGGGACGCGGACGGTCGCGAGCGGCCTGCCGTGCCGGGAGAAGACGCGGATGACCGGCTCGCCGTGGGTGGCCTGATAGATGTTGCCGGCCGCGTCGACGGCGTTGGAGTCGGTCTCGGTCTCAGCGGGCCCGTCGTCGACCTCGGCGACGATTGAGGTCGCGACGACCGAGGTGCGCGGCCGGTCGAGGGCCAGATAGCTGATCCGGTTCTCCCACAGGGTGCTCACGTAGAGCCCGCGGTAGCGACGGTCGAAGGAGATGCCGTTCGGGGCGGCCAGCTCGTCGGCCAGCACCGTCGCGCTCGAACCGTCGGCCGAGATGCGTACGACCCGGCCCACCGGCTCCTTGGCCGGATCGAGGTAGCCGGTCAGGTCGGTGACGTACATGTTGCCCTCGGGGTCGAAGGCCAGGTCGTCGGGGTTCATCGGGCGACCCTCGACCGCACCGGCGAAGACCGTGCGCGGGTCGGTGCCGTCGGCGGCGACGCTGCGGATCGTGCCCTGGTAGTCGGTCAGATAGAGCCGGCCGTCGACCGGGCTCCACTGGGCCGACGTGTAGGCACCAGCCTCGTCGGTGAAGAACGCCGAGACCTCCCGCGACGCGGTGTCGAGCCGCAGCACCTTCGGCGCTGGCGAGGAGGCCACGACGTCGACGAAGTAGAGGTCGCCGTCGGCGCCGAACGTCGGGCCCTCGAGCAGGGTCATGTTCAGCCCGGGGTGCGGGCTGGTCGCCTTGACCACCTGCTCGGCGACGATGTCCCGCGGCCAGTGCGCGTGCGCCACCGCGCCGGAGGGAGCCGCCAGGCCGCCGGCAAACAGTGCGCCAGCGAGCGCGACAGCAGAGACGGACGTACGTCGGTTCAACTCATTCTCCTCAGGGGTTGGTCGACGAGAACCTCGTCGATGGATGTGCGGCGCCACTCCTCGAGCAGCCGGTGGAACGCGACCGGCCCGGGGCCGTAGGAGATCTTCATCTCCGCGGGCTGGCCCTCGCTGTTGTAATAGCCGGGCGTGCATGTGCGCAGGAAGTCGAGGTTGTCGTTGGCCGACTCCTCGATGACCTGCGCCCAGGCCTCGGTGGCGTCGTGCGACGGCTCGACATAGGCCGCTCCCCGCGAGCGCGCGGCGGATACGACCAGCCCGATGTGGCGCGCCTGCTCGCTGAGGATGTGGGAGTAGTTGACCGAGTTGGCGTTCTGGAACAGCGAGAGCTGGAAGAGGTTCGGGAAGCCATGGCTGTAGAAGCCGTGCAGCGTACGGAACCCGCTCATCAGCGACTCGAAGTAGCTGGTCCCGCCGCGACCGTGGACCATCAGCGATCCGGAGAGGAGACCGGAGATTCCGGTCTCGAAGCCGGTCGCGAAGATGACGCAGTCGACCTCGTACTCCTGGTCGCCGACGACGATCCCGGTCTCGGTCATCCGGGTGATGCCGTGGGTGTCGGCGGTGTCGACCAGCGTCACCTCGGGCCGGTTGAACGCCTCCAGGTAGTCGTCGCTGAAGCCCGGCCGCTTGCACTGGTAGCGGTAGTAGGGCTTGAGCGCCTCCGCCGTCTCCGGGTCGCGGACCGTGGCAGCGACCCGGTCGCGGAGCCGGTTCATCGTCGCCAGATCGAGGAGCTCCTCGGCCAGCTCGCGCTCGGCGGGGTCGACGGACCGGTCGATCCGCCCGGTGATCATCTTCCGCTGCAGCCCGGCGTTGGCGGTCCACGAATCCTGGACAACGTCCTCGGCGACCGGATCACCGGCCATGATCGCCAGGAAGTTGTCCATCCGCCGCTGCTGCCACCCGGGCGTCAGCGAGACAGCCCACTCCGGGTCGGTCGGCCGGTTGTCGCGCACGTCGACGGTCGCCGGCGTCCGCTGGAAGACGTACGTCCGCGCAGCATGCTCCGCGACCATCGGCATCACCTGGATCCCGGTGGCGCCGGTCCCGACCACCGCGACCCGCTTGTCCGCGAGCCCCACCAGCCCGCCGGAGGCGTCGCCGCCGGTGTAGCCGTAGTCCCACCGGCTGGTGTGGAACGCCCGCCCGCGGAAGCTCTCGATCCCCTCGATCCCCGGCAGCTTGGCCAGCGACAGCGAACCCGAGGAGACGACGACGTAGGTGGCCGTGAACGCGTCGTCACGGTCGGTCCCGACATGCCACCTGGCGCCGTCCTCGTCCCAGCGCAGCTCGGTCGCCGAGGTGTGGAAGGCGGCGTCGCGGTAGAGATCGAACCTCTCCGCGAGCGCGACCATGTGCCGGCGGATCTCCTCGCCGGGCGCGTAGCGCCAGCGCGGGACGTACCCGACCTCCTCCAGCATCGGCATGTAGAGGTAGGACTCGATGTCGCAGCGGACGCCGGGGTAGCGGTTCCAGTACCAGGTGCCGCCGACGTCGCCGCCGTCGTCGATCAGCCGGATCCGCTCGAGCCCGGCCTGGCGCAGCCGGATCGCGGTCTGCAGCCCGCCGAGCCCCGCGCCGATGACGAGGGCGTCGACGTGGTCGGTGAGGGGTGGCCGGTCGACACGTTCGGTGAACGGGTCGTGCGGGGCAGCCGCGGGGTCGGAGGCGAGCCGACGGTATTGGCCGAGGCCGTCCGGGCGCACTCTGCGCTCGCGCTCGTGGGCGTACTTGGCCCGGGCGGCGGTGAGCTCCGAGGCCGTGATCGGTGCGTGTGATTCGGGCATGCCATCACCCGAGTGGGGGGAAGTCACGGCCGGAAACTAGCAGCGCACGGGTGTCAGGGTGTCCGGTTCGACCGTTCGTCGCGGCAGATCGACCGTTCGTCGTCGTGTCGGTCCGATGGGACTGGACACCGAACGTAATTGTGACCAAGGTCACAGATCGTCCGAACCCCACTTCGACAGATCTCTCGGAGGTGACCCATGCCGTCCTCGTCCAAGGGCTCGTGGATCCTCGTCGGGATCCTCCTGTTCGCGGCGGCGGCACCGTCACTCGCGGTGCCGCTGTACGCGAAGGAGGATCCGACGCTCGCCGGATTCCCGTTCTACTTCTGGTTCCAGCTCTTCCTCATCCCCTGTTCGGTCCTGTTCACGACCGTCGCCTACTTCGTCGCCAAGGCCGCGTTCCGGCGTGACCGTGCCGCCGCCGGGCGCCCGTGGAAGGAGGGTGGCCAGTGAACGCGGTAGCAGTCTCCGTCTTCGCCTTCCTCTTCCTGCTGGTCACGATCCTCGGCTTCTCCGCCGCGCGCTGGCGCAGGGCGAAGTCGATGGACAACCTCGACGAGTGGGGTCTGGGCGGCCGTGGCTTCGGTACGTTCGTGGCCTGGTTCCTCATCGGAGGCGACCTCTACACGGCGTACACCTTCATCGCGGTCCCCGCGACGCTGTTCGCCGGCGCTGCGGTCGGCTTCTTCGCGGTGCCCTACACGATCCTCGTCTACCCGCTGATCTTCGCGTTCCTGCCGAAGCTGTGGTCGGTCTCGCACAAGCACGGGTACGTCACTCCGGCCGACTTCGTCGTCGGCCGCTACGGATCCAGGACGTTGGGTCTGGCCGTCGCGATCACCGGCCTGCTGGCCACCATGCCCTACATCGCACTGCAGTTGGTGGGCATGGAGGTCGTGCTCGAGGTGATGGGTCTGCAGAGCGACTCCTCGAACTGGTTCATCCGTGACCTGCCGCTCTTCATCGCGTTCGCGGTGCTGGCCGCCTACACGTACTCCTCCGGGTTGCGAGCGCCGGCGCTGATCGCGTTCGTGAAGGACTCGCTGATCTACATCGTGATCATCGTGGCGATCATCTACATCCCGTCGCAGCTCGGTGGCTGGGGCAACATCTTCGAGACGGTGCAGACCAGCTTCGACACCTTCAACACCGAGAACGCCGACGCGATCGCCGCCGGCGACGCTGCCCCGAAGGCGCTGTTCCCGACGCAGGCGGCGGGCCAGTGGGCCTACGCCTCCCTGGCCCTCGGGTCGGCGCTGGCGCTGTTCATGTACCCGCACTCGATCACCGGGGTCCTCTCCACGCGCAGCCGCAACGTGATCCGCCGCAACGCCTCGCTGCTGCCGGCGTACTCGTTCCTGCTGGGGCTCCTGGCGCTGCTCGGGTTCGTCGCCCTCGCGGCCGGGGTCATGGTCGGCGATCCGCCGAACCCGCAGCTCGCGATCCCGCAGCTCTTCGAGGACCAGTTCCCGGCGTGGTTCGCGGGCGTCGCGTACGCCGCCGTCATCATCGGTGCGCTGGTGCCGGCGGCGATCATGTCGATCGCGGCCGCGAACCTGTGGACGCGCAACATCTACAAGGCTTACCTGAAGCCCGACGCGACCCCGCAGGACGAGGCCAAGCAGGCCAAGATCGTGTCCCTGGTCGTGAAGTTCGGGGCGCTCATCTTCGTGCTGGCGCTCTCGAAGTCGTACGCCATCAACCTGCAGCTGCTCGGCGGTGTCTGGATCCTGCAGACGCTGCCGGCGATCGTCGTCGGGCTCTACACCCGGTGGTTCCACCGGTGGGCGGTCCTGGCCGGCTGGGCGGTCGGGATGGCGTACGGGACGATCGTCGCGTACGGCGTCTCCTCGCCCACGCAGGAGCACTTCGGTGGACCGTTGGCGCCGTTCCCGGGAACGGAGACGCCCATCTACATCGCGCTCACCGCGTTCCTGCTCAACCTCATCGTGGTCGTCGTCCTGACCCCGATCCTGAGGGCGCTCAACGTGCCCGACGGTGAGGACGCCACCTCGGCATCGGACTACTCGGTCGACGCCGGTGACGAGGGTGTCGTCGAGGAGCTGAGCTCGACGACGGAGGTGCGCTGAGGGCTCCTGAGCCACACAAAGTCCCGCAAACACGCCTCTACGACGTGTTTGCGGGACTTTTTCCTTATTTCTCCAAGAACTGCAACGACAGTACATTGGCGTACGTAACAAGTACTGAAGGCTCTGAATCGGACCAAACTCGGGAGTGTCCATGTTGAGCAACGGATCCATGTGGGCGATTGGACGCCGGGGGGCGTCGCCCTGCATGGATCTACCACCGGGCGTGAAGCTGGCCAGTCATCTGAGGCTGCCGATCCGTCCGGTTCGATGGGTGGGGCTATGAGCGTGACCAGGAACTCGCTCGCCCTGCTCTGCGGGACCCCGTCGGTGTCAGCCGCGATCCCCGTGCGCTCGGGCGCCGGGTGCAGGCACTGACGGGGTCCCGCATTCCCCGCAACACCCGAAAACATCAGGAGAACGCGATGAACTCGAAGATCCTCGGGGGACTTCGGCGATCGGTGGCGGTGACCCTTGTGGCAGGTGGCTTGATCGTCGCCGGCGCCGCGGTTGCCGGTGCTGACTCGCAGTCCGTTGAGCACGCCGACAGCGGGGCCGCCTCGGTGGCCAAGCAGCCGATCAAGGCTCCGGACCGTGGACCCGCTGGTCCGGTGACGGTCTCGGGAGCGATGGCCGGCAACGACGCGGGGGTGACGGTCACGACCGATGGGACGACGGTCGTGACCAGTGGCCGCGCGCACGTCGAGTCTCCGGTCGACAACGCCGCCGGCGGTGGTGTCGTCCACCACGACGATGACACCGGCTCGTCGCTGGGTGGCGGTCGCGGTGTCGATCTCGGCACGGACCAGATCGGCTTCGCCGGGGGAGCGACCGGTGACTCCTCGTCCGCGGACGTCGTCGGCACCGCTCGGGTCGGGGCGGAGAAGCACTACTACGTCCAGGACGCTCGCTGAGCGATCCGCGCGTGACATGCGTCGGGGCCACCGGGAGATTCCCGGTGGCCCCGACGCATCGTGGTCAGATCGACCTCAGGATCAGGCAGCCTCGTCCGCGTTCTTGATCGCGGAGATGTCGAACTCGAGCTTGATCTTCTCGGAGACGAGCACGCCACCGGTCTCGAGGGCGGCGTTGAAGGAGAGGCCCCAGTCGGTGCGGTTGATCGCGACGGCACCCTCGAAGCCGACGCGGGTGTTGCCGAACGGGTCCTTGGCGGAGCCGGTCTGCTCGAAGGGGACGGTGACCGGCTTGGTGGTGCCCTTGATGGTCAGGTCGCCGGTGATGTTCCAGGTCTCGCCGTCGAACTCGACCTCGGTCGACTCGAAGGTGATGTTGGGGTGAGCCTCGTTCTCGAAGAAGTCACCCGAGAGCAGGTGGCCGTCGCGGTCGGCGTTGCCGGTGTCGACGGAGGCAGCCTTGATCGTCAGCGAGACCTTGGACTTGGCCGGCTCGGCGGTGTCGATCGTCGCGGTGCCCTCGAACTCCTTGAACGAGCCGCGGACGGTGGTCACCATCGCGTGGCGAGCCGAGAAGCCCAGGCGGGTGTGGGCGACGTCGAGGGTGTAGTCACCCGCGATGTCCTCGATGGCGGCGGTCGGGGTGTCGAACTCGGTCTCGGCGGGTGCCGTGTCCTTCTTGCTGAAAATGCCCATAGCGAATGTGCTCCTGGAAGAATTGGTTGAAACTGCAAGCATCATAACGGGGGAATCTCTCCCAATGTTCCCGCTCGCGTGGCCTTTCCTGACGACGGCGGAAAATTTGGTTGCAGTGACAACGCTATCCCTAAACGCGCGAGGCCCGCTCCCCTGTCGGGAGCGGGCCTCGGAAGCGTTGAGCGGTTGTCAGGCAGCGTGACGAGTGGTCGCGGGAGCACTGACTTCGACCCAGCGGGCCTCCATGTGCTTACGGCCGCGGCGGTCGACGACGGGGAGCCAACGGAGCTCGAGCTTGCCAGTCACTTTATTACCGTTCATCAGACACCTCCTGTTCACCTTGTGTTCACCTAAGGTACCGCACCCCCACCCGTATGTCCAAGTAGTCCGCCAGATCGGGTGTGGCGCTCCACTTCGCGACCCCGAAAGGTGGGATGAGAGTGCGTGGCGCTCCACTTAGGGCGAAAAGACGAGTTCTGCCCGAAATCGGGCAGAAATTTGAACGTCGTCCCGTGAATGGCTCACAGTTGGTGAGGTGAATGCCGAGCAAGCGCTGATCGACCACCTGGTCGCCACCACCGGGCTCCGGCCCGCGGAGGCGGCGCGCGTGATCGAGGACGTGGTGGCGTACTTCGACGAACCGGTCGAGGCCTACGTACGCCGTCGGCATGCACAGCTGAAGACCTACGGCGCGAAGAACGACGCGATCTTCGCGCAGCTCGCCGAGGAGCTTCGGGCGCGGGTCGTTGCCGCGCCGCAGCTGACCGAACGGCAGCTGCGACGGCTCATCTACGGATAGAACGACGGATAGATTGGACGGGACACATGTGCGGAATCGTCGGCTACATCGGACCCCAGCAGGCCGCCGGCCTGCTCACCGAGGGGCTGGCCCGGCTGGAGCACCGCGGCTATGACTCGGCGGGTGTCGCGGTGCTGGGCAGCAGGCTCCAGGTGGTGAAGAAGGCCGGACGCGTACGCGATCTGGTCGATGCCCTGCCGAAGCGGTTCGCCGGCAAGGTCGGCATCGGCCACACCCGGTGGGCGACCCATGGCCCGGCCAACGACACCAACGCCCACCCGCACGTCTCCGCCGACGGTCGCGTGGCCGTCGTCCACAACGGGATCGTCGACAACGCCGCCTCGTTGCGGGAGCGGCTCACCGAGGCGGGGGTCGAGCTGGTCAGCGACACCGACACCGAGGTCTTCGCCCACCTCATCGGAGCGTCGACCGCAGACACTCTGGAGGCCAAGGTCGTCGACGCGCTCTCCCAGGTCGAGGGCACCTGGGGCCTCGCCGTCGTGCACGCCGACTTCCCCGACCGCATGGTCGTTGCACGCAACGGCTCGCCGCTGATCGTCGGCGTCGGAGACGGGGAGATGTACGTCGCCTCGGACCTGGCCGCGGTCGTACGCCACACCACCACCGTCGCCCACCTCGACGACGGCGAGCTCGCGACCATCACCGCGACCGGATTCACGACCTTCCGCCAGGACCTGACGACGACTACCACGACGGCTCGCGAGGTCGACGTGGATCCGTCGGCGTACGAGTACGGCGAGCTCGCCGACGAGCCGCGGATGTTCACCGAGATCCTGGAGCAGCCGTCCTCGGTCGAGCGGGCGCTCCGCGGCCGGCTCGACGAGCGGTTCGGGACGGCCCACCTCGGCGGGCTCAACCTCGACCCGCGCGAGCTGCGCGCGATCCGCCGGGTGAAGATCCTCGGCTGCGGCTCCGCCTACTACGTCGGCCAGATGGGCGCCGGGCTGATCGAGGAGCTGGCGCGGGTCCCCGCCGACGCCGAGGCGGCGTCGGAGTTCCGCTACCGCAACCCGATCATCGAGCCCGACACCCTCTACGTCGCGGTGTCCCAGTCCGGCGAGACGATCGACACCCTGCTCGCCGTCCAGGAGATCAAGCGCAAGGGCGGCCGGGTCCTCGGCGTCGTCAACGTCGTCGGCTCGGCGATCGCGCGCGCGGTCGACGGCGGCATCTACCTGCACGCCGGCCCGGAGATCGCGGTCGCCTCGACCAAGGCGCTCACCAACATGTTCGTCGCGTTCTCGCTCCTGGCGCTCCAGCTGGGCCGCGTACGCGACCTCTCGATCGCCGACGGGAAGCGGCTCATCGCCGGCCTGCAGGCGCTGCCGACCCAGATCGAGGAGATCCTCAAGAGCGAGTCCCACCTCGAGGAGGTCGCGGCACGGCTGGCTGAGGCCGAGTCGATGTTCTTCGTCGGTCGCGTACGCGGCTACCCGGTTGCGCGCGAAGGCGCTCAGAAACTGAAGGAGATCTCCTATCGGCACGCGGAGGCCTACCAGACCTCCGAGCTCAAGCACGGTCCGCTCGCGCTGATCTCCGAGTCTGTTCCGACCGTGGCGATCGTGCCCCAGGACGAGCTGACCGACCGCAACGTCGCCGCCCTCCACGAGATCAGCGCGCGCCGCGGGCCCCTGGTCGTCGTCACCCACCCCGACGTCGACCTCGGCGAGCTCGACGCGCTGCGCGTCGACGTACCGAAGAACGAGGTCGAGCTCGACCCCATCCTGCTGACCATCCCGCTCCAGCTGATCGCCTTCCACGCCGCCAAGGCCCTCGGCCACGACGTCGACAAGCCCCGCAACCTCGCTAAATCAGTCACCGTCGAGTAGCGGTGTCCGCTTCAATGGGCCCCATGCGCCTCGCAGGCATCAACATCCATCCGGTGAAGTCGACGGCGATCAGACCGGTCGAGGAGGCGTACGTCGGCAGGGCCGGGATCGTGGGAGACCGCGAGTGGCTGGTCGTCGACGGCAGCGGCAAACTGGTGACGGCTCGTGAGGTGAGGGAGTTGTTCAAGGTCGTGGCGGACACGCCCTCGACCGGCGGGCCGGCGGGGGTGGACCTGCTGCTGAATGCGCCCGAGATGGACCCGCTGAAGGTGGCGGCGCCCGAGCGCGAGGCGCCGGCCGTCGGCGTACGTTTCTTCGCGAAGTCGCTCACCGCGCAGGCCGTCGGGGAGCCTGCCGACGCGTGGTTGAGGAAGGCGCTCGGCCGCGACGACCTGAGGCTGATGTGGTGTGCCGATCCGACGAAGCGGCCGATGAACCCGGCGAAGTATCGGCCCGGCGAGTTCGCCGCGTTCCAGGACTCCTCGCCGGTGTCGCTGCTCACGCAGGCCTCGGCCGACCAGATCGAGGAGTGGTCCGAGGGCGAGGTCCCGGCGCGGCGCTTCCGTGCCAACCTGCTGATCGAGGGTGCCCCGGAGGCGTTCGCCGAGGACGGCTGGAGTGAGGTCGCGATCGGTGGGGCTCGATTCCGGGTCGCAGCCCCGATCGACCGGTGCGTGATGACGACCATCGACGCCGACACGCTGGAGTCGGGCAAGGACCCGCTCCGTGCTCTCGCCAAGCATCGCCGCTGGGACGGCAAGGTGTGGGCGGCGGTGCATCTCGCCGTCGCCCATCCCGGCGAGATCGCGGTCGGCGACGACGTCATCGTCTCCTGAGCGCTGCGAATGATGGGCAAGTGACGGGGCCCACCGCGCCGAGAAATGCATAGAACGTGCTATATGGGCCTACCGTTGGAGGGTGAGCACCGACCCTGAATCTGCCGTATCCACCACTACCGCGCCCGAGGAGCCGAGTGCGCCCAGCGGTGGGTCCAGCGTGGAGGCTGAGCAGGGTCCGACGTTCGACTCACTCGGTCTCTCCGCCGGTGTCCTCGAGGCCGTGAAGGCGCTCGGCTACGAGACGCCTTCGGCGATCCAGGCGGCGACGATCCCGTCGCTGCTCGAGGGCCGCGACGTCGTCGGTCTCGCGCAGACCGGCACCGGAAAGACCGCCGCGTTCGCGCTGCCGGTGCTCTCGAACCTCGACGTCTACCAGAACGCGCCCCAGGCGCTGGTGCTCGCGCCGACGCGCGAGCTGGCCCTGCAGGTGTGCGAGGCGTTCGAGCGTTACGCGTCGAACCTCGACGGCGTACGCATCCTGCCGGTCTACGGCGGGCAGGGCTACGGTCCGCAGCTGACCGCGCTGCGTCGCGGCGTCCACGTCGTCGTCGGCACCCCCGGCCGGATCATGGACCACCTGGAGAAGGGCACGCTCGACCTCTCCCAGCTGCGCTTCCTGGTGCTCGACGAGGCCGACGAGATGCTCAACATGGGCTTCGCGGAGGACGTCGAGACCATCCTCGCCGACACCCCCGAGGACAAGCAGGTCGCGCTCTTCTCGGCGACGATGCCCGCGCAGATCCGCCGGCTGTCGAAGAAGTACCTTCGCGATGCGAAGGAGATCTCGGTCAAGGCGAAGACCCAGACCGCCACCAACATCACCCAGCGCTACCTGATGGTGTCCTACCCCCAGAAGGTCGACGCGCTCACCCGCATCCTCGAGGTCGAGAACTTCGAGGGCATGATCGTCTTCACGCGCACCAAGTCCGAGACCGAGTCGCTGGCCGAGAAGCTGCGCGCGCGTGGCTTCGCCGCGACCGCGATCAACGGCGACATCGCCCAGGCCCAGCGCGAGAAGACCGTCAACCAGCTCAAGGACGGCTCGCTGGACATCCTGGTCGCGACCGACGTCGCGGCTCGTGGTCTCGATGTCGAGCGGATCTCGCACGTGGTCAACTACGACCTGCCGACCGATGTCGAGGCGTACGTCCACCGCATCGGCCGCACCGGGCGTGCGGGCCGCACCGGCGACGCGATCTCGTTCGTCACCCCGCGTGAGCGGTGGCTGCTGCGCGCGATCGAGAAGCACACCAAGGCGCAGCCGGCGCAGATGCAGCTGCCCTCGGTCGACGAGGTCAACGCGACCCGCCTCTCCCGCTTCGACGACGGCATCACCGCCGCGCTGCAGGAGGGCGAGCGCATCGAGTTCTTCCGCGACGTGGTGCGTCACTACGTCGAGGAGCACGACATCCCCGAGGTCGACGTCGCCGCCGCTCTGGCCGCGGTGCTCCACGGCGAGGAGCCGCTGCTCCTCGACCCGGAGCCCGAGAAGCCTGCCTACGAGGACCGGCGCGGACGCCGCGATGACCGCGGCAGCGACCGTGGCCCCCGCCGTGAGACGGGCACGTCGCGTCAGACGGGTCAGCCGCTGGCCACCTACAAGATCCAGGTGGGCAAGCGCCACCGTGTCGAGCCGCGCCAGATCGTCGGCGCCATCGCCAACGAGGGCGGCCTGCGCCGCGCCGACTTCGGCAACATCTCCATCCGCAACGACTTCTCACTCGTCGAGCTCCCCGCGGACCTGGCTCCCGAGACCTGGAAGGCGCTCGAGTCGACCCGCATCTCCGGCAAGCTCATCGAGCTCTCCGAGGACTCCGGCGGCGGCCCCGTCCGTCGCTCCGGCGGCCGCTTCGACAAGGGTGGCCGACCGGGCAGCAGCAGCTCCGACTTCGGCGACCGCCCCCGCAAGCCGCGCCAGAAGCGCAAGTTCGACTGACGTTGGGATACCCGGTTAACCGGGTATCCCTGCACTTCTCAGGCATTGCAACGCCTGAGAAGTGCAGGCGTTGCCTGAACACCGTGACGGAAGTGGCGAGAGGGACGGCCCGACGAGCGTTCGCCCACGCGTCAGACCGCTGGCGACCGTAGACTCACCGACCGCTGCGTGAGCGGCTGCGGCACTTGTGTTTTCAGCAGGCGGCGAGGGTGCGCTGGGCGGAGAGGGCGACCAGGGCGAACGGGGCGGCCATCAAAGCGAGCGCGCTGAGGGCCAGGGACACGGTGAGGCCGCCGGTCAGAGCCAGCATGGTGAAGCCGATGGTTGGCACGATCATGGCCGTGACCAGGGACCAGGTGGCGGTCAGCCGGGCCGTACGGCGCCCGATCCGGAGCCAACGTTGACCGATCGCGGTCACTCCCAGGGCGACCAGGGCGCCGAGGGCGCCTGCTGTGCCGACGTACCCGATGATGATGTCGAGGACGTGGAAGAGGCCGCTCTCCGGAGCGGCTGAGTGGGCGCTCGCGCCGAGCTCGATCCCGCCGTCCCACAGGAAGGCCTGGGGGAGCATGACGAGGACGAGCAGGATGGCCGTACGTCGGGCGGCGCCGATTGCGACGGTGTCGCGGAAGCCGGGAGCGATGTCGTCGACGGAGCCGAAGTCGCGCAGGGCGAGCGCCTCGGCCTCGGAGGGTGTGTAGCCCGCTGCGGTGTAGGCGTCGGTGGCGTCCTCGAGGTGGTCGCCGGCCTCGCGCAGGAGGTCGCGCCTGGTCCAGCTCGGGCCGGGGATCGCGGCGCGCAGGTCCGCAAGGTAGACGTCGACGGCGCTCATGTGCCCATCTTCCGTCCTCGGCGGTATCGGCCACATCAGGGAACTCCCTGAATGACTCGCCAGAAGTGCCGACTCGGCCGACGTAAGTGCCGTCTCGGCCGGCGGGGGTGACGCCTCGGCAGGGTCAGGCTTCGCCGAGTACGCCGGAGACGACCTTGGCGAAGGTCCGCCACTCCTGGCGGTGGGCGGCGAGGGCGTTGCGGCCGGCGGAGGAGAGCTCGTAGGTGCGGCGCTTGCGGCCGCCGACCTCGGACCAGGAGCTGTCGAGGTAGCCGGCCTTCTCCAGGCGGCGCAACGCGGGGTAGATGGTGCCGGTGGGGAGGTCGAGCTCGCCACCGCTGCGCGCGCTCAGGGCTTCGATGATCGCGTAGCCGTGGAGGGGCTGCTTCTCGACGACGGCCAGGATCAGCGAGTCGAGGTGGCCACGGAGGGCGTCGGCTTTCATGTAGACAGCCTACACAGTCCGTCGTACATTGTCTCCATACATGTTGCCAGGCTACCTATAGCCAGGCGAGACACGACAGGAGACATGATGACCACTCAGACGATCACGAGACCCAGTCCGCTGCGGCGACTGGCGTCCTTCTCCCAACGCCATCACTGGACCGCGCTGCTGCTGTGGGTGGTCGTCCTGGTGGGCGTGACGGTGGCGGCGCAGAGCATCGGCGACGACTATCGCAACTCCTTCGACATCCCCGGCACCCAGTCACAGGAGTTGGCCGACCTCCAGGCCGAGCACGGCGGATCGAACGGCGACGAGGTGCGCGCGGTCATCCACGACGAGCGCGGCTGGAACACGGATCAGCAGGCCGTCGACGATCTGCTCGCGGACCTGGCCGCGGTGCCTCATGTCGAGTCCGTCGAGGCGGCCGATCCGCAGCGCGGGTCGGTGAGCGAGGACGGTACGACCGCGCTGGTCACCGTGGTGATGGACGCCGAGGCCGGCGAGCTCCCCGTGAGCGCCTATGAGCCGTTCCTAGAGCTGTCGGCCGAGGCGTCGACCGACGACCTCCAGGTCGAGATGGCCGGCGACTCGATGCGCGAGGTGAACGAAGGCGAGGGTGGCAGCTCCGAGGGGATGGGCATGCTCGCCGCGCTGGTGATCATGCTGTTCATGTTCGGCTCGTTCCTGGCGGCGAGCCTGCCGCTGATCACCGCGATCTTCGCGGTCGGCACGACCTTCGGCGTGGTCACGCTGCTCTCGCACCTGACCACGATCCCGGACTACACCGCGCCGATGCTGATGATCGTCGGGCTGGGCGTGGGCATCGACTACGCGCTGCTGGTCTTCTCGCGCTATCGCAGCGAGCTGCTCGGCGGTGCCACCCGCGAGGACGCCACCGCGACCGCGATCGACACCGCCGGCCGCTCGGTCCTCTTCGCCGGCGTCAGCGTGATCCTCGCGCTCTGCGGCCTCTATGTGCTGCAGCTGACCTCGATCCAGGGGGTCGTGCTCGGCGTCGCGCTCACCGTGCTGATGACCATGATCGCCGCGGTCACGCTGCTGCCCTCGCTGCTGACCCTGTTCGGCAAGCGCCTGGAGAAGTCCGTACGCAAGCACGCGGCCCGGTCACGGCGCGAGCCCGGCCAGCGCTGGCGCGCCTGGGCCTCCGGCGTCCAGCGACACCCGTGGGCCGCGTTGGTCGTCTCCGTGGTCGTGCTCGGCGCGCTGGCTGCCCCTGTCCTCAGCCTCCAGCTCGGCTTCGCCGACGCCGGCAACGACGACACCTCCTCGACCACGCGGAAGGCGTACGACCTGGTCAGCGAGAAGTTCGGCCCCGGCGCGAACGGCCCGCTCATCGTCATGACCGAGGGCTCCCAGGAGGGGGCGGCTGCTGCGTACGAGAAGGTCCAGGGGTACGCCGGTGTGGCCGCCGTGACGCCGCCGCAGCCGTCGGCCGACGGTGCGGTGTACACCTCCATCGCCTTCCCGGAGACCGGCCCGCAGGATGCCGCGACCACCGAGCTGGTCAAGGACCTCCGCACGGATCTCGGCGACGACGTCCTGGTCGGCGGCTCGACCGCGGCGCTGATCGACTACTCCGACGCGGTCGGGGAGAAGCTGCCGCTCTTCATCGGGCTCGTCGTCGGGCTCTCCGCGCTGCTGCTGATGTGCGTCTTCCGCTCCGTCGCGGTGGCGATCAAGGCGGCGATCCTCAACCTCCTCTCGATCGGCGCCTCGATGGGGGCGATGACGTACGTCTTCCAGGAGGGGCTGCTGGGGGTCGAGCCTGGTCCGATCGAGGCGTTCCTGCCGGTGATGACCTTCGCGATCGTCTTCGGGCTCTCGATGGACTACGAGGTCTTCCTGATCTCGCGGATGCGCGAGGAGTGGCTGCGCAGCGGCGATGCCCAGGAGGCCGTCCGGGAGGGGCTGGCGCACACCGGCGGCGTCATCACCGCGGCCGCCGCGATCATGGTCGTGGTCTTCGGCGCCTTCTGGTTCAGCCCGGACCGGATGCTGCAGGAGATGGGCTTCGTGATGGCGGTGGCGGTGCTGCTGGACGCGGTCCTCGTGCGGTGCCTCGTCGTGCCGGCGGTGATGCGGCTGCTCGGTCCCGGCGCCTGGTGGCTGCCGCGGTGGCTCGACCGGCTCCTGCCGCGCCTGCAGAACGTCGGATGAACTCAGGTAAGCGGGTTCCGGACAGTTACTAAGACGTGAAACTAATTTCCTGCGGGTGGAAGTAAGGGCGCGTACAACCGAATAGAAGGGCCGCCCCCAGCGGTCCCCGGCTTTCGGGAGTTGCCATGAACGGTTTGATCTTCCGCCTGTCCAAAGTCCGCCTCGCGGTCTCCCTCACATCCATCGCCCTTCTCGGCGCCGGCCTCGCCGTCGCCCCAGGCTCCCCGGCCACCGCGAACCCCATTGCTTCGGGCTTCGCTTCAGCAGCCGGGGAGCCTTACGTCGCTCTGGGTGACTCCTACTCCTCTGGAGTAGGCACCCGCAGCTACATCGCCGACGGCAGCCAATGCATGCGGTCGACCCTGGCGTACCCGAGCCTGGTCGCCGCGGCGAAGAGCTACAGCCTCAACTTCCGCGCCTGCTCGGGCGCGGTCGTCGCCGACGTCACCAACAGCCAGCTCAGCGCACTGTCCACCTCGACCCGTTACGTGACCATCTCCGTCGGTGGCAACGACGCCGGCTTCGCCGACGTGATCACCGAGTGCGCTCTCCCCGCCTGGGCGAGCGACTGCGCGGGAGCGGTCGCGGGTGCGCAGAACTACATCCGCAACACGCTTCCGGCCAGCCTCGGGACGCTCTACTCGAGGATCCGGACGGCGGCACCCAGCGCGAAGGTGGTGGTCGTGGGCTATCCGAAGCTGTTCATGGGCGAGGACTGCAACGCGTTCACCTGGTTCAGCCCGTCGGACGAGGCGATCCTCAACGACACCGCGGTGCTCCTCAACAACACCACGGCCTCGCGGGCGAGTGCCGCCGGGTTCGGCTACGTCAACCCGATCAGCCGGTTCACCGGACACGCGGTCTGTGACAACCCGGAGTGGGTCAACGGGCTCTCCAACCCGATCGAGGAGTCCTACCACGCCAACACCGCCGGCCATCGTGACGGCTACACCCCTCTGGTGAGCTCGCCGCTCACCGGCGCCGCGGTCACCGTGTCCCCGGCCGTGCTCGCCGCGGCAGAGGCGACCGGTCCCGCACAGGCCGCCAAGCAGAGGAAGTACGCCGCTCTCGACCGCCACATCGAGCCGAAGGTGTTCCAGCCGCCGACTCGTGAGCGCCTGGAGAAGCTCGCCGACCAGCGCGGCGTCGACCTGGACGCCTGGCTGGCGACGCACTGATCGGACGGTTGTGAAGCCGGGAGCGACCCGCCGGTCACTCTCGGCTTCACAACCTCCGCGTTGGACGGGTGTAACCCAATCTTGGGGGCAAGGCTGATAGAACCGTTCCATGCGAGTCTCCCGGGGCATAGCGGCCCTTGCTGTTGCCTTACCGCTGCTTGCCGCATGTGGTGGGGCCAAGGAACCGGGTCCGAGCATGTCGACCCTGACCACGGCGCTGGAGTCCGGCACCTTCACGAAGGTCGACTTCGTGGCGAAGACCGACCCCGCTGCCGTCGCAACCGACTACAGCAATCTGACGGGCAACCTGTTCGGGAAGCTCGGCGCCCCCGACGTGTCCGCGACCAAGCCGGTCTTCTCCGGCCACGGCACCGACAGCGCGACGTCGACGCTCACCTGGGCGTGGGGACTGCCGGGCGGCCGCTGGACCTACGAGTCGGAGGTCGAGCTCCGCAAGACCGATGAGAAGTGGGAGTTCGTCTGGGAGCCGACGGTCGTCGCCCCGACGCTCGCCGAGGGACGCAGCCTCCACGTCGAGACCGTCCAGCAGCAGCGCGGCGAGATCCTGAGTACGTCGGGAGCGACCCTGGTCGCGGATCGGCCGGTCGTCACGGTCGGCATCGACAAGACCCTGATCGACCCGGTGGCGGCTCCCGCGGCCGCCCGCGACGTCGCCGCGATCGTCGGCATCAACCCGAAGCGCTACGCCAAGCGCGTCAAGGCTGCCGGGGACAAGGCGTTCGTCGAGGCGCTCTCGATCCGCAAGCCGATGATGACGAAGGCCAAGGCCGCGAAGATCGCCAAGATCAAGGGCGCCGCGATGCTCAACCGGACCCTCCCGCTCGGCCCGACCAAGGAGTTCGCTTCGCCGGTCGTCGGCATCGTCGGTGAGGTGACGGCGGAGATGATGAAGAAGAAGCCCGGGACCTACCTCCCGGGCGATCTCGCCGGGCTCTCTGGCCTGCAGGCGCGCTACGACGAGCAGCTGCGCGGCAAGCCCGGACTGCAGGTCGCGGTTCTCGGTGACGAGGGCGAGGTGCTCAAAAGGCTCTACAGCACCGACCCGATCGATGGGAAGTCGCTGACCGTCACCCTCGACGAGCGGCTGCAGAAGAACGCCGAGAAGATCCTGAAGGGCGTCAAGCCCGAGAGCGCCCTGGTCGCGATCCGGCCCAGCGACGGTGCCGTGCTGGTCGCCGCCAACGGCGAGGACAACAAGATGAACCTGGCCACCTACGGCCAGGCGGCTCCGGGCTCGACGTTCAAGGCCGCGACCACGCTGGCCCTGCTGCGCAAGGGGCTCAACGCCACGAGCCAGGTCAAGTGCCCGGCCAAGACCACCGTCGACGGCAAGACCTTCAAGAACGACTCGTGGTACCCGAAGTCGGCCCTCGGCGAGATCACGCTCGCCCACGCCGTCGCCGAGTCCTGCAACACCGCCATGGTCGGCGTGGCCGGCGAGGTCGGCCACGCCGAGATCGCCTCGGCCGCCGCCTCGCTGGGCTTCGGGATCGACCGCGACGCCGGCTTCACCTCCTACTTCGGCCAGATCCCCGAGCCCGCGGGCGAGACCGAGCACGCCGCCGACCTGATCGGACAGGGCAAGGTGCTCGCCTCGCCGCTCGTGATGGCCGCCGTCATCGGCTCCATCCAGGCCGGTCACACCGTGATCCCGACCCTCGTCGAGGGCCAGGTCGCCAAGCCGTCTGGTGTCGAGCCGCTCGCCGCCGACGAGGCCGAGCAGCTGCGTACGATCTTCCGGGGTGTGGTCACCGACGGCACGGGCAGCGGCCTGGCAGACGTGCCGGGCAAGCCGGTGATCGCCAAGACCGGCACGGCCGAGTTCGACCGCAACGGCAAGCGCCTGACGCACACCTGGATGATCGCTGCTCAGGGCGACCTGGCCGTGGCCGTCTACGTCGACGAGGGCGAGAACGGTGCCGCCACCTCGGGCCCGCTCGTCGAGGCCTTCTTCCGCATGGTCAACGAGCGTTAGAGACCGGCAAATAAGATGTGGCCCGGCCGTGAGGCCGGGCCACAATCAATTTCCCTCGGTGCTTCTCTACCGACGGGGGGAACAGTAGAGAAAGCTCAAGGGGCGAGCCTGGCGGCCTTTCGGCCGCGAGGCCCGGTCGAGGTTTGGAGTGCTCCCTCCCTACGTCGACGTGGATACATAACCAGACTTGTTCCTGGCTGTCACGTTTATGTCCCTTTTCTACCGGATCTGTGACCGGGTGTTAGCAAGGTGTGGATCGGTCACTGACCGGCCGGAATCTCCACGGTGCCGTTCGCCGAGGTCGTGTCGGCGGCCTTGCGGAGCATCGCGCCGAGGTCGACGCCGGTCGTGGTCTTGAGCATGTTGAGGGTCTGGACGACGTTGTCGTTGACCTGCTTCGGGATGGCGCCGGCCCCCTCGGTGGAGAGCACGGTGAGGTTGTCGATGGCGCTGATCGGCGCGGCGACCTCCCTGGCGACCTGCGGCAGGACCTCGATGAGCATCTGCAGCACGGCGGCGTCGTTGTAGGACGCGAACGCCGCGGCGCGCTTCTCCATCGCCTCGGCCTCGGCGTGACCGACGGCCAGGGTGGCGGCAGCGCTCGCCTCACCCTCGGCGCGGGTGGCCTCGGCGCCGGCCAGACGCAGCGACTTCTGCGCGTCACCGCGCCGGGCGCCCTCGATGGCCTCGGCCTCGGCCAGAGCGGCACGACGGGCCTTCTCGGCCTCGCCGGAGAGTCGGGCCTGCTCGGCGTCGGCCTCGGCTGCGGCGATGGTGGACGCCTTGCGGGCCTCCGCGGCGGCGATCTCGGAGCTGCGGCGACCCTCCGCCTCCTGCTCGACGCGGTAGCGCTCCGCGTCGGCGGGCTTGCGAACCTGCGTCTCGAGCTGGCGCTCGGTCAGCGCCGCCTGGCGTACGGCGACCTTCTCCTGCTCGGTGAGGATGGCCTGGTCGCGGTCGGCCTGGGCCAGCGGGCCGGAGGCGGCGGCGTTGGCGGTGGCCGCGTCGGTCTCGGCCTTGATCTCGGCCTGCTTGAGCGCGAGCGCGCGCTGGGCGACCGCGATCTCCTCCTCGGCCTTGATCCGGGCCTGCTCGGCGGCACGGCGGGCCTCGGCCTCGGCGATCGAGGCGGCCTGGGTGATGCGGGCGGCCTCGGGGCGGCCCAGGTTGGCGAGGTAGGAGCCGTCGTCGGTGACGTCCTGGATCTGGAAGGTGTCCAGGATCAGGCCCTGACCGGTGAGCGACGACTCGGACTCGTCGGCGACCCGCTGGGCGAACGCGGCCCGGTCACGGATGATCTGCTCGACGGTCAGACCGCCGACGATCGAACGCAGCGCGCCGGCGAGCACCTCCTGCGTGAAGGGCTCGATCTCCTCCTGCTGGGAGAGGAAGCGCTGTGCGGACAGCCGGATCTGGTCGGCGTTGCCGCCCACCTTCACGATCGCGACACCCTCGAGGTTGAGCTTGATGCCCTGCCCGGAGACCGCGCCGCGGATCTGGACCGAGATCCGGCGCGAGGAGAGGTCCATCGTCGCCAGCTTCTGGACGAACGGCACCACGAAGACGCCGCCGCCGAGCACGACCTTCTGGCCGGACAGGTCGGTGGTGAGCTGGCCGGTCTCAGGGTTGAGCACCGCCTTGCCCTTGCGGCCGGTGACGATGAAGGCCTGGTTGGGACCGGCGACCTTGTAGCGGCTGGTTACCAGCAGCAGAAGCAGGATGAGAAGTACGACAAGGCCGGCGATCGGCACCAGCAGTTCCATGAGGATTCCTTCAGTCAGGAGGTGATCTCGCGCCACGTCGGCGCGACGGTGACTGCCGTCGGTGAGAGGACTCCGGTCACGTGCACGGCGGTGCCGGGCGTGATCGCCTCGTCGGTGCCGGGCGCCTTGGCGTTGTAGGTCACCGTGTGGCCCCCGAGGGCGACCCGCACCACGCCGAACCCGTTCGCCGGGATCGTGGTGATCACGGCAGCGTCCAGGCCGACGGCGTCCTCCCCTGAGGGCGCCGCGTCGGTCTGGTCCTCCTTCAGCAGGCGAGTCAGCCACAACGTGAACCAGGCGAAGAGCGCTCCGACGACGGAGCCGGTCAGGATGGACGGCACCAGGCCGAGGTGCAGCGGCCCGTGGGCGATGGCACCGCCGAACCCGAACGCCGATACGAATCCGGCCAGCGCGGCCGTGGAGTACGAGTCGCTCGCCAGCCAGTCCAGCAGGCCGCCGAGGAAGCCGTCGAGGAGGTCGCCGATCACCAGCGACACCAGCAGGAGGCCCAGCCCGACGGCTCCGATGATCAGGAACGTCGTCACACCAAACCTTTCGGCAGAGTCTCCACACTGAGCAGCAGTCTGGTGCGGACTTTATCCGTCGCTTCCCGGCCTGTCCGCGCTTTATCCGCCTTGGTCTGAGGACCAGTGCAGAAGCTCGGTCGGTGCTGCATGAAACAGCCTGCCCGGCTCGCCTCCTCAGAGGACAGGCCGGGCAGGCGAGGGTGGATCAGGTCACTGAACCGGCAGGACCGTCACGAACGACTTGGCGTCGACAGCGCCGCTGTCAGCGCTGCCCTGGTCGTCGGCGTAGCCGAAGGCGTACACCTTGACCTCGGCGGCCTGGTCCAGCTCGACCACGCGGGTGGACGAGCAGTGTGACTCACGGTTGGCCAGCGTGCTGATCGCGCCGGTGAAGCAGGTGCCGAGGTCCTGGCCCCAGCCGGCGTTCGAGCCGTCCTGGACCCGCACGGCGAGCTGCATCCGGGTGTCGCCGGACGTGGCTTTGTTGTTGATGAAGAAGCCCTCTGCGGTCAGTACGTACTTGCCAGCGGCGAGGTTCACGGTGGCGAGCTCGGTGGCGCGCACGTCCGGGGCTTTGCCGAACGAACCGCCGACGTTGGTGACGGCCTTGGGGGCGCTGGCCGAGTAGATCGGCTCCACGACACCATCCGCGCCGTCGGTGCCGGGAGCTCCCGGTGCGCCGGGTGCGCCAGGTGCACCGGGGTCGCCCTTGGCGCCCTTGAGGCTCTTCTCGGTGGTGTCGTTGATGTCGGCGCCGGTGATGGAACCGTTGCGGATCTCCGAGGTGCCGACACCGCTCTCGGCGATGTCGCCGGACACGAGGGACTGGTCACGGACCTCGGAGGTGCCGACACCCGCCGCGGCGATGTCGCGCGACTGGATGGTCTGGTCGGCGATCTGGGCCGAGGTGATCTGCGCGGCTGCGTACGCACCCCCACCGCCGAAGATCGCCGCGGTCGTCGCTGCGATGACGATGGTGGGGACCTGTCCCATGAGTTTCTTGAGCATGACTCTCCTTTGAACCCGTTTGAATGTCTAGGGGGCCAGATACCTCGAGAAGCCGGCCTGCGGCACAACCTGCATGCAAGGTAAAGAACTGCACCTCGCGTTCTCGTGCCGATCCCCCAAACTGGGTATGAGAAGCGTCAACGCGCGCATCCGCGCGCTAGTCGAAGCACCAGAGCAGAAGCTCGGTCGGCACGCCTGCGCTGACCGTGAATTCCGGCGGCAGATCCTCGCCGGCGGTGACCTCGAAGGCGTCGCCGGCGGTGAGCGGCTCGGCCATCCCGCTGCGCAGGAGGGCGCCGGAGGCGACGTGAAGATGGCGGAGTCTGGCCTCCGGGAGGGTGATCTCGCCGGGGCCGTCGGTGCCGACGCGGCCGACCCGCAGCGTCCCCTGGTCCATGCGGACCGCCTCGGCCCACTGGCCCTCCACGGCGGCGACGTCGTGGACGGCGTAGGCCGGTGCGCCGGTGCTGCCGGCGATCCAGACCTGGATGAACCGGGTGCCGGCGGCCGACGCGAACTCGGAGTGGTCGACACCGTCGCCGGTGGTGAAGACGCCGACCTGGCCGGGCGCGACGGTGCCGGTGGCGCCGGTCGAGTCGGTGTGGGTCACCTCGCCGGACAGCGGCCAGGTCACGATCGTGACGCCGGCGTGGTGATGGGTCTCGAACCCCTCACCGTTGCCCAGCAGGTGCTCGTCGTAGGTCACGATCGGGCCGAAGCCGACGCGCTGGGGGTCGTAGTGGGAACCGAATGAGTAGGTGTGCCAGGTAATTTTTCCTGGCCGGAGGCCGGGGGGACGTTCCGTGAATCGGGCGTTTCCTCGGCGGATCTGGGCAGTCACAGTCATGATTGTGCCGTGGCGTTTCCCAAGTTCCCGACTGGCTTCGTGTTCGGCACTGCAGACGCCACCCGGCCGGGGGGCGAGCAGGATGTTGCGCTGCTTCAACGTCTCGGTGCGCCGGGATACCGGTTCGCGGTCTCCTGGCGTGAGCTTCAGCCGGGTGGGCGCGGTGCCTTCGATCCCGATGCCCGCGCTCGTTACGACCGCCTGGTCGACGAGCTTCTCGAGGCTGGTCTTCGCCCGTCGGCCACGCTCTACGCCGGCGAGCTGCCGGAGACGCTGGCCGCCGACGGTGGCTGGCTCAACCGCGCCACGGTCGACGCGTTCGGTGACTACGCCCAGGGGGTAGCGGACCTGATCGGCGACCGGGTCCCGGAGTGGGTGCCGGTGCAGGACCCCAACGTGGCCGGCTACCTCGGCTACGGCCTCGGCACGATCGCGCCCGGCCGCCGCGCGGGCTGGGGAGTCGTCGCGGCGATGCACCACCTGCTCCTCGCCCACGGCCGCGGCGTCCAGGTGCTGCGCGCCGCCGGGGTCGAGTCGGTCGGGTGCGCCAACCACCACGAGCCGATCTGGCCGCTCTCCGAAGATCCTGCCGACGTCGGTGCGGCCAAGCTGATCGACCTGGCCTGGAACGCGGTGCCTCTCGAGGCGATGCTGATGGGCCGCTATCCCCGTGACATCGCCGGTCTCGCCGACGAGGTCACGATGCCGGGCGACATGGCCGTGATCCGCTCACCCCTGGACTTCTATGGGGTCAACTTCTTCGCGCCGCAGCGCATCGGCGCCTCGGCCGAGGGCGACGACATCCCGTTCCGGATGGTGCCGCTCGTCGGCTACCCCGCCACCGACACCGGCTGGGGCGTGGTGCCCACCGCCCTGCGGGAGTGGCTGATCATCACTCGATCCCGCTATCGCGCCGCGATGCCGCCGATCGTGGTGACCGAGTGCGGTGCTGCGTACGACGCTCCGATGGTGGACGGCGAGGTCGACGACCAGGCCCGGATCGACTACCTCGAGGCCCACCTGGAGGCGGTCTCGGCCGCGATCGAGCGCGGTGTCGACATCCGCGGCTTCTACGCCTACACCCTGCTCGACCGTGATGGCTGGGAAGCACCCTTCACAGGCAAGGACTGGGAGGACGGCGTGGGCGGGAAGTACGGCCTGGTGCACGTCGACGCCGCCGGGGTGCGTACGCCCAAACGCTCCTTCGGCTGGTACGCCGACCTGGTCGCCGCCCACGCCGAGGGCGCCCCGACGGGCTAGAAGGCGAGCTTCTCGCCGATGGCCCTGATCGCGTCCATGTCGCCCGGGTGCGGCACCCAGGGGAGCGTGAGCGAGTCCTTGGTCTTGTCGGTGTAGCGCGGGATCACGTGGAAGTGCAGGTGGAACACCGTCTGCCACGCGGCTGGCCCGCAGTTGTTGAGTACGTTGACCCCGTCCGCCTGCAGCACGTCGACCGCCCGCTTCGCGACCGCCTGGGCGGTCTTCGCGGTCGCGGCGAAGACCGCGGGGTCGGCCTCCAGGACGTCCTTGGTGTGCGTCTTCGGCACCACCACCGTGTGGCCCTCGGCCGCCGGCGCGATGTCGGTGAAGGCGTACGTCTCCTCGTCCTCGTAGACCTTCGTGGACGGGATGTTGCCCGCGACGATGTTGCAGAACAGGCAGTCGGGATCGCTCATATTCCGAGGCTATCGGGTCACAAGCCCGCGGCGACCTCGGTGCCCTGCCTGATCGCACGCTTGGCGTCGAGCTCGGCGGCGACGTCGGCGCCGCCGATGAGGTGCCAGTTCTCCCGCTCGGACCAGAGGTTGCGCACCGACTCCTGGCCCGCACAGAGGATCACGTGGTCGACCTCGAGCGTGCGGGGCTCGCCGTCGACGGCGTAGTGGAGGGTGAGGGAGTCGTCGCCGGCCTCGATCTTGTCGTACGTCGCACCCCTGACCTGCTTGACGCCGTCCTGCTTCAGGTGGGCACGGTGGGCCCAGCCGGAGGTCTTGCCGAGGCCGATGCCGATCGGGGTGGCCTTGCGCTGAAGCAGGGTCACCTGGCGAGCCGGTGCCTCCAGGACCGGCGTGGTCAGACCGCCGCGGAAGGTCGCCGGGTCACCGACGCCCCAACGGGCCTTCCACTCCTCGAGGCTCTCAGGCTGATGGGTCAGCCAGGCGGAGACGTCGACGCCGATGCCGCCGGCGCCGATCACCGCGACGCGGCGGCCCGGGACGACCCGGCCGGCGAGCACGTCGGCGTACGTCACGACCCGGTCGTCCTCGGAGCCGGCGATCTGCGGCAGGCGCGGCGTGACGCCGGTGGAGACGATGACGTGGTCGAAGGGCTCCAGGTCGGCGGTGGTGGCCTCGGTGTCGAGACGTACCTCGACGCCCAGCACCTCAAGGCGCCGGGTGAAGTAGCGCAGGGTGTCCTTGAAGTCCTCCTTGCCGGGCACCGCCATCGCGAGGCGGAACTGGCCTCCGAGCTGCGAGGACTTCTCGAAGAGGGTCACCGCAAAGCCGCGCTCGGCGGCCGAGGTGGCGGCGGCGAGGCCGGCCGGGCCGGCGCCGACCACGGCCACGGTCTGCTTGAGCTTGGTCGGCTTGAGTACCAGCGTGGTCTCGCGCGCGGCGCGCGGGTTGACCAGGCAGGAGGCGGCCTTGTTGGCAAAGGCGTGGTCCAGGCAGGCCTGGTTGCAGGCGATGCAGGTGTTGATCTCGTCGGTGCGGCCCTCGGCGGTCTTCTTGGCGAACTCGGGGTCGGCCAGCAGCGGGCGTGCCATCGAGACCAGGTCGGCCTTGCCCTCGGCGATCGCTCCGTCGGCGAGCTCGGGAGTGTTGATCCGGTTGGAGGCGCAGACCGGGACCGACACCTCGGCCTTGAGCCGGGCGGTCATGTCCAGCCACGCCCCACGCGGGACCTGGGTGATGATGGTCGGCACCCGCGCCTCGTGCCAGCCGATGCCGGTGTTGAAGACCGAGACGCCGGCGTCCTGGAGCGCGTACGCGAGCTCGATCGTCTCCTCCCAGGTCTGGCCGTCCTCGACCAGGTCGAGGATCGAGAGCCGGAAGATGATCGGGAAGTCGTCACCGACCAGCTCGCGCGAACGCCGCACGATCTCCACCGGGAACCGCATCCGGTTGATCGCGGTGCCGCCCCAGCGGTCCTCGCGCTGGTTGGTCCGCTCGGCGAGGAACTGGTTGATCAGGTAGCCCTCCGACCCCATGATCTCGACCGCGTCGTAGCCGGCCTTCTTCGCCAGCGAGATGCTCTTGGCGAAGTCGTTCACGGTCGCGTCCACGGCCTTGTCGGAGAGGGCCGCGGGCTTGAACGGGTTGATCGGCGCCTGGACGGCCGAGGCGCTGACCGAGAACGGCGTGTAGGCGTACCGACCCGCGTGCAGCACCTGCATCGCGATCGCGCCGCCCTCCTCGTGCACCGCGCCGGTGACCCGGCGGTGCTGGGCGGCGTGCAGTCGGGAACTCATCTCGCTGGCGAAGGGCTTGAGCCAGCCGCGCTTGTTCGGTGCGTAGCCGCCGGTGATGATCAGCCCGGTGCCGCCGCGTGCCCGCTCGGCGAAGTACGCGGCCAGCTTCGGGATGTCCCACGCGTGGTCCTCGAGGCCGGTGTGCATCGACCCCATCACCACTCGGTTGCGCAGCGTGAGCGACCCGATGGTGATCGGTGAGAGCAGGGATTCGTACGCCATGGACGTATGCTACTCATGAGTAATAAGAAGCGGCCAGTGCCCGTTTCATTTACGGCGGTGTTCCTTGCGCGGGTCCGTTCCTGAGCCCAACGTCGATGCGTGCTCCTTTTACAAGACGATGACGCTTTGTGAATGATTCACAAGGCGTCATCGTCTTGTAAAAGGAGCGGATCCGGCCTCCTGGCTGGCCGCACCCAGGTGGTTTCCACAGGGTTATCCACAGGGTCTTGATTTCGGTCGCACGGGGGCGGCATCCCTTCATAGCGTCCCTGCACATGGGGGCCACCACACTAATCACGACGCGCGAGGCGATACGTCGGATCTGCGAGCTGCACATGATCGGGAAGGTCGAGGCGAACAGGGTCCTGACCACCGGCCTCGCCGGCCCTGGGCAGAAGGTGGGCAGCTCGATCGTCTATGACGTGGCCAAGCTCGCCGGGCTGCTGGCGCGACCGCGCTGCACGGACCAGACGTTGGACACGGTCCGGCCGCTCATCGTCAGGCTCGGTCGTGATCGCAAGCTGGACCTCTCGCGGACCTGGGAGGAGCAGGCCGAGGTCGTGCGACGCAACTGGTACGTGCCGTTCTTCCTCGGCGCGATGCTGGACCGGTGGGGCTGCCTGGACGGCGGCCGGTTCCCGTTGGTCGCGACCGTCGCCAGCTGGGTGGTGTTCGGAGCGGAGGTGGTAGGCCACACCTACGACGAAGGTGCACCATCAGCGGCGAACCGCAGCACCCCGCCGCGTACGTTCCGGGTCGAACCGCCGGGCGACTGGTTCGAGGCGATGAAGGAGACCTGGCTGCCCCTCGAGCACGGACCGACGGTGACGGTCTGGGGTGCGCCGACGAACGGGCCGTTGCGCGAGGTCGACTGGCTCAGGGTCGATGCGGAGAAGCAGAAGGAGCAGCTCGAGTACGAGATGTGGCTCCGGTCCGCCCCGGCGCTGCGCGAGGTGGCGCAGGTCGGCCTGACCGACCCTGACGCCATCCTTCGGGCTTGGGGCCAAGCTGCCCCGCCTCATCCGGAGACCGGACGAGACGGGGCAGCGTAGAAACTGTTCCGTTCCGGGTTACTCAGACAGCAGCCGGGGCCGGGAAGGTCGGATACTCGACACCGGAGATCGACTGCACGGTGCGGACGACCTGGCAGGAGTAGCCGAACTCGTTGTCGTACCAGACGTAGAGGATGGCGGAGTCGCCGTCGACGATGGTCGCGTTGCCGTCGACGATCGAGGCGGCACGGGAGCCGATGAAGTCGGAGGAGACCGCGTCGCGGGCGGTGGTGAAGTCCACCTGGCGGCGCAGCTCGCCGGTGAGCGAGGCCTCGCGGAGATAGTCGACGACCTCTTCCTTCGAGGTCTCGCTCTTGAGCGAGAGCGACAGGATCGCGATCGAGACGTCCGGGGTGGGGATGCGGATCGAGTTGCCGGTGATCTTCGCCTTCAGGTCCGGGAGCGCCTTGGCGACGGCGGAAGCGGCACCGGTCTCGGTCAGCACCAGGTTGAGCGGTGCGGAGCGGCCACGACGGTCGGCCTTGTGATAGTTGTCCAGCAGGTTCTGGTCGTTGGTGAACGAGTGCACCGTCTCGACGTGACCGCGGACGATGCCGAAGCGGTCCTCCATCAGCTTCAGCGGCGGCACGATCGCGTTGGTCGTGCAGGAGGCGCAGGAGATGACCTTCTCGTCGCCGGTGAGGGTCTGGTGGTTGACGCCGTGGACGATGTTGGGGACGTCGCCCTTGCCCGGCGCGGTCAGCAGCACCTTCTTGACGCCCGGACGCAGGTGCTGCGAGAGGCCCTCGCGGTCGCGCCACTTGCCGGTGTTGTCGATGAGGATGGCGTCCTTGATGCCGTACGCCGTGTAGTCGACCGTCGTCGGGTCGTTGGAGTAGATGAACTGGATCGGGTTGCCGTTGGCGATGATCACGCCGTTCTTCTCGTCCACCGTGATGGTGCCGGCGAACTGGCCGTGGATCGAATCGCGACGCAGCAGCGAGGCGCGCTTGATGAGATCGTCCTCGCCGCCCTTGCGGACAACGACGGCCTTCAGCCGCAGACCGTGGCGCGAGCCGGCCTTCTCGACGAGGAGGCGGGCGACGAGCCGGCCGATCCGGCCGAATCCGTAGAGGACGACGTCCTGGCCGCCGTTGCGCTCGAGCTTGTTCTCGCCCGTGGCGCCGGACAGCTTCTCGGCGACGAAGTCGTCGACGGAGAGACCGCGCTCGTCCTCGGCGTACTGGACGGCGAGCAGGCCCAGGTCGATCTTCGAGGGGCCGAGGTCGAGCTTGGCGACCGCTTGGAGCAGCGGGAACGTCTCGGTGACCGAGAGCTCCTCGCCCTCGATCTGGCGCGCGAAGCGGTGCGCCTTGAGGATCGAGATGTCGGACTTGCTCACCAGCGAACGGCTGTGGACCAGGATGGTGACATCCTTCTCGCGGTAGAGCTTGCCGATGATCGGGATCATCGTCTCCGCGAGCTCCTCGCGGTGCTGCCAGTCGTTGAAGGTCTCGTCGGTGTCGCTCACAGCTCAACTTTCGGTTGCTCGGGAAGAAGGGACGGCACACCCCGCCAGGCTCGATTATCGGCGTGGCGGGACCCCCGGCCACCTTGATCGATCCAACCTTGGACACGGTGTGACCGGGGTCTCTTCGACCCCTGCGAGCGGCCCCTCAGAACGAGTCAGGTACGTCCGTCAGGGAGTTGCGGTCGCCGTCGGATCCTCGACGGGATCCTCGGTCGGCTCGACCGTCGCGGTCTCGGTCGGCTCGGCCGTCGGCGTCTCGGTGGCCGGGTCGGTGGCCGGGTCGCTGGGGGCCGTCGCGCTCGGGTCCGGTGTTTCAGAAGGCGTCGCGTCGCCGGTTTCCGTACCGTCGCTGGGGGCGATCTCGCCGCCGTTCTCCGCGCCCTCGTCGTCGGGTTCCTCGTTCAGCCCGGGGTCCGTCCCGGTCTCGACCGAGCCGCCGACCGGCGTGGTCGGCGGCGTGCTGCTCTCGCCGGTGGTCGGCTCGGCAGACGGGGTCACCTCACCGACCTTCGGTGTGTCGTCCTGGCCGGGCAGGAGGCCGGGGTTGGCGGCGACGGCGACTCCGGCGGAGACCAGGACGACGGCGGCAGCGGCCAACACCGCGACCTTCCAGCGCCGGCCGGAAGGCTGGGCAGGCTCGGCGAACGTGGGCGCCATCGTCGGCAGGTCGGCGGTGTTGGACGACGCCGTGGCGGGGTGCGGCGGGCGGGCGATCCCGCCGGTGGTGAAGGCCGGCGGCAGCGTACCGACGCTGGTCGCCTCCTCCGAGGTGACTGGGGCCGGCAGCAGGGTCCAGTCGCCGTTGGTGGCGAGGATGTCCGCGGCGGAGGGGCGTCCGGCCGGGTCCTCGGCCAGGCACGCGGCGACGAGCGGCCGCAGGTAGACCGGGCAGAGGCTCAGGTTGGGCGACTCGCCCTTGAGGAGGTGTCCCATCGAGCCGATCTCGCCACTGAACGGCCAGCGGCCGGTTGCGGCGACGAAGGCGACCAGACCGAGTGCCCAGATGTCGACGGCGCTGGAGAAGGTGCCGGTCTGCACCTGCTCGGGCGCCTGGTAGCCGTAGGTGCCGACCGCCTTGCCGGTCTGGGTCAGCGCGGTGCCGTCGACGGAGCGGGCGATGCCCATGTCGATCACGCACGGGTCGGTGGCGCCGTAGAGGATGTTGCCCGGCTTGATGTCGCGGTGGACCAGACCGGCAGCGTGCACCGCGGCGAGGGCCTCGGCGACACCGGCGACCAGCTGGCGTACGTCGATCTCGGGCAGGCGCTGGCCGGAGCTGATCAGCTTGTTGAGCGGCGGGTCAGCGACGTACTCGCTCGCCATCCAGGGCTGCTCGGCATCGGGGTCGGCGTCGAGAACCCTCGCGGTGAACCGGCTCTCGACCCTCTTGGCGGCCTGGATCTCCCGCTCGAACCGAGCGCGGAAGCCCGGGTCGGAGGTGAGCTCGGGAAGGATCGCCTTCACCGCTGCCATCATCCCGTTCGCGTCCTCGCCCAGATAGACGACGCCCATGCCGCCGTGGCCGAGGCGGCCGGTGAGCACGTACGGACCCATCTCGCGGGGATCGTTCGCGGTCAGCGGGCTGACAGTGCTGGCCTGGGGGGCTGCGGACTGGGGGGATGTGGGGATTTCCCGAGACAACTTCTCTGCTCCTGTGGCACCGGCGAGTGTGTCTCGGAGCGTATCGGACTCGGCTCCGCGATCAGGTCACGCCGGGCGGTGCGTTCCGGACTCTGGAAGGATCGAGTTCATGACTGAGTCGACGGAGAAATCCACAGTGACATTGGGCCAGGGCACCGGTCCCCTCCGCGGGGTCAAGGTCGTCGAGCTGGCGGGGATCGGGCCGGGGCCGCACGCCTGCACGCTCCTCGCGGACATGGGTGCGGACGTGATCCGGGTCGACCGGCCGGGCGGCAACGTGCTCGGCGGCGGTGCCGGCGACCTGCTCACCCGTGGCCGCCCGAGCATCGCGCTGGACCTCAAGAACCCGGATGCGGTCGAGACCGTCCTGCGCCTGGTGGAGACCGCAGACGTACTCATCGAAGGGCTGCGCCCCGGCGTCACCGACCGTCTCGGCCTGGGCCCCGACACCTGCCTGGAGCGCAACCCGCGCCTCGTCTACGGCCGGATGACCGGCTGGGGCCAGGACGGTCCGCTGGCCCAGTCCGCCGGACACGACCTCACCTACATCGCCACCACCGGCGTGCTCAACGGGCTCGGCCAGGACCGGGCCCGTCCGCACTTCCCGCTCAACCTGCTCGGCGACTTCGGTGGCGGATCGACCTACCTGGTGATGGGCATCCTGGCCGCGCTCGTCGAGGCCAAGACCACCGGCCAGGGGCAGGTCGTCGACGCCGCGATCGTGGACGGCACCGCCCACCTCGCCACGATGATCTCCGGGATGCTCGCCTCCGGCACCTGGCACGAGCAGCGGCAGAGCAACCTGCTCGACGGCGCGATGCCGTTCTACGCGCTCTACGACACCTCCGACGGCCGACAGGTCGCGGTCGGTGCGCTGGAGGGCAAGTTCTTCGCTGAGATGGTCACTCGGCTCGGGCTCGACGGGGTCTGCCCGGGGCAGTACGAGATGGAGCGCTACGACGAGATGCGCGACCTCTTCACCAAGACCTTCGGGTCCAAGACGATGGCCGAGTGGGCCGAGATCTTCGAGGGCACGGACGCCTGCGTCGCCCCCGTCCTCACCCCCTCCGAGGCTGCTGAGCATCCGCACCTGCAGGCCCGCCAGACGTACGTCACCCACCACGGCGTCACCCAGCCCGCCCCCGCTCCGCGGTTCAGCCGGACCACCTCCACCTTGGGTGCGGGACCGGCCGCCAGCGCGGGTCAGCACACCCGCGAGGCCCTCGCCGCGTGGGGCATCGAGGACGCTGACGCCCTGATCGAGAAGGGCGCCGCGTTCCAGGACTGACGACCGGACGCAGAAACGGCGCGGCGTACGACCCGAAGGTCATACGCCGCGCCGTTCTATGTGGCGCGGGTTCGATCAGTCCTTGTGGACCAGAGCGGCAGCGCGGCGACGCAGGACCACGACGAGCGCGGTGCCAGCAGCGGCAGCGCCGGCGAGCATGGCCAGCAGCGGCCACATCGCGGGTACGGCGGAGTCGCTCTCACCGGCGAGACCGGCGTCGATGTTGGTCGGGACCTCGGAGTCGGTGACGGGCGCCTCGGAGGACTCCTCGTCAGCGGGCTCGGTCTCGTCGGAGACCGGGGTGGCCTCGGTCGGCGTCTCGGAAGGCTCCTCGGTCGGGGTCTCCGACGGGGACTCCGAAGGAGACTCGGACGGGGACGGCGAGGGGGACTCGGTCTCCGTGACGCAGTTCTCGAACCAGAAGACCTTGGACTTGGTGTCGTTGCCCTGGCTGCCCGGGGTGTGGACGGTGACCTTCACGTGGTAACCCTGCTGCGGGTGCGCGACACCGGTCGAGTTGAGGGTGTAGGTCTCGCTGCCGTCGAGGCCGTCGTCGGTGCCGGCGCCGGTGGCGGAGTCGCCGCCGACGAAGACCTCTGCGGGGCCGTCGACCGTGAGCTCACCGTCGAGGGTCGGCGCCTGCAGGTCGAAGGAGACCTTCGAGATGATGTCCTTGCCCTCGTCGAAGCCGTACCACTCGATGTTGAACGTGCATTCCTGGTGGGGGTCGTTCTCCGGCGTGGTGTCGGGCGCGTCGTCGGGAGCGATGTGCTCCTCGATCTTGACGGTGCCGTTGTTGCCAGCCGGGTCACCGGTTGCGAACGCCGGGGCTGCGGAGAGACCGGCAAGGGTGACGCCAGCGACGATCGCGCCGGCGCGTACGAAACTCAACACTGGAAAACCTTTCGAAGACCATCGACCGCACCGTGCGGTCCGCATGCAGCCTCAGCCCACCGAAAGCGATGGGTGAGTGACCCCGAAATCGCTGTGGATGCTTCGCCGCCCCCACAGCTGCAGCCTGCAGCGTAGTGACTACGCGCGCGGATGTGGTGCCGGGGTGGCGATTGTTTTCGTGCCGTTGATCAGCGGTGGAGATCCAAAATGCTTGCAAAAGTTCGCGGTACAGGGTGTCGCAAACACGTACTCCCGGGTAACCTGGCCCACATGCATGTCGACGTACTGATCATCGGTGCCGGCGTCTCCGGCATCGGAGCGGCCGCACAGCTCCGTGAGCGCCTTCCTGGAAAGACGCTCGCGATCCTCGAGCAGCGTGATGCCAGTGGCGGCACCTGGGACCTCTTCCGCTATCCGGGGATCCGGTCCGACTCCGACATGTTCACCTTCGCCTTCAAGTGGCGACCGTGGGAGAGCGCGCAGGCGCTCGCCGACGGTCACCAGATCCGTGACTACCTCCGCCGGACGGCGAAGGACTACGGCGTCGACAAGCTGATCCACTACGGCCACAAGGTCACCGGTGCCGCGTGGAGCACCGAGGACAAGCAGTGGACGGTCTCCGTCGAGACCTCCGACGGCCCGACCGAGATCACCGCCGGCTTCCTGTGGAACTGCTCGGGGTATTACGACTACGCCAACGGCTACCAGCCGGAGTTCGCCGGTCTCGACGACTACGAAGGCACCTTCGTACACCCACAGCACTGGCCCGAGGACCTCGACTACGCGGGCAAGAAGGTCGTCATCATCGGTTCCGGCGCGACCGCCGTCACTCTCCTGCCCAACCTGGCGGGCGAGGGCAGCGACCGGGCCGAGAAGGTGACGATGCTGCAGCGTACGCCGACCTACATCCTCTCCCGCCCGGGTCAGGACGCGATCGCCTCGCTGCTGAACACGGCGCCGTTCAAGCTGCTCAGCAAGCTGCCGTTCAAGCGCGTACGCGAGAAGCTCGGCCACGAGACCGTTCGCTGGGAGAACATCGCCCTCACCGTCGGCACCTACCAGCTCGCCCGCCGGGCCCCCGGTGTCGTCAAGAAGGTGATCCGCGACCAGTGGATCAACGGCCTCACCGCCCGCGGCGGCCGTCCTGGCATGACCAAGGACGAGGCGATCGCGTACGTCGACAAGCACTTCAACCCGCCTTATAACCCGTGGGACCAGCGCATCTGCTTCGTCCCCGACGGCGACATGATGAAGTCGATCCGCGAGGGGTACGCCGCGGTGGTGACCGACCGGATCAAGACGTTCGTGCCGAAGGGCATCGAGCTCGAGTCGGGCGAGACGCTCGAGGCCGACATCGTCATCTCCGCCACCGGCCTCAACCTCAGGCTCTTCGGCGGCCTCGACTACACCGTCGACGGTGAGCAGGTCAGCCTGCCCGAGCAGATGGCCTACAAGGGCCTGATGATCACCGGGATCCCGAACTTCGCCTACACGATCGGCTACACCAACGCCTCCTGGACGCTCAAGGCCGACCTGGTCACCGACTACGTGATCCGGCTGCTCGACTTCATGGGGGAGAACGGCTACGACGTCGCCACGGTCACCCGCGACCCGAGTGTCGAGGAGCGGCCGTTCATGGACCTGGCCTCCGGCTACATCCAGCGCTCGCTGGACCTCATGCCGAAGGCCGGTGACCGGTCGCCGTGGACCGCGAAGCAGAACTATCTCGTGGACATGAAGGCGCTCGGGTCGCCGGTCGCCGACGGCGTCATCCGGTTCGCCTGAGCCCCCGCAGGCCGGCGCTGTGGCGCCGGCCTGTGATTACTGTGACAAGCGTTCCGGTCCCGGCGTGAAGTACGTGGGACTACGATGGTCCCACCATGGATGGCAGGGCAGTTCGCTGGAAGCGTCACAACGACGACCGACGAAAGCGCATCGTCGATGCCGCGATCGGTCTGATCGAGACCGACGGCGTCAACGTCAGCCTGCAGGCGATCGGCCAAGCCGCGGGGCTCTCCCGATCGGTGGTCTACCGCCATTTCGCCGACCGGCGTGAGCTCGACCTCGCCATCCAGGCCGACATCCTCGACGGACTGTGGGCCAAGCTCTTCCCGGCGATGGAGCTGACCGGATCGATCCGGCAGATCATCTCCCGCACCGTCGGGGCGTACGTCAACTGGGCGCTCGAGCACCCGCTCCTGCACCAAGTGGCCGACGTCGACACCGCGCCCAACGGCACCGGTCCGCTGCAGCAGGGCCTCGACCGGATCGCGGAGCGGATCAAGGAGCTGATCCTGGCCGCGTTCGAGCTGACCGGCGTGGAGGTCTCCGAGGTCGACAAGAAGGCCGTCGACCCCCTGATCTACGGCCTGATCGGGATGGTCTTCGGTGCCGTACGCCGCTGGGTCCACCTCGGCGAGGGCATCCCCGACGCCGAACACCTGACCTCGGTCGTCACCGAGGCGGTCCTGGCGATGATCGACACCCGCACGACGGCGTACGGGCTCTCGATCGACCACGACCAGCCGCTCGAGGAACTCCTCGGCTGATCGAGCCGACTCAGGCGGGCAGCGTCAGGTCCGCGGGCACCACGCGAGCCAGCGCGGCACGGCAGGCGATGATCCCCGGGGAGTCGGCGATCGCGGTCCGGGTCGCGGTGAAGACCGTACGGCGCGGCGAATCCGGCAGATCGATGAGCCGCACGGCCGTCCGGTGGCGTACGCGCATCAGGTCGGAGAGGAGGGCGACGGCGTTGCCGGATTCCACGAGCGCGACATGGGCCTCGACGTCGTCGGTCTCGTAGCGGACCTCGGGCTCGAAGCCTGCCCGCCGGCACTGCTCCTCGATCCAGTGGCGCGACGCCGTGCCTGGCGGTTCCATCGCCCACGGGACGCGGCCGGCGTCGGCCAGCGAGGTGATGTCGTCCCAGATCTCTCCGGAGCCTTCGGGCGGGACGGCGAGCCGGAGCCGGTCGGTGGTGAGCGGCTGCCGGTCGAGACCGTCGAAGTGCGGTGCGCCGTGATCGGGATAGTGCTCGGCGACCACCAGGTCGAGCTCGCGCAGGGCGAGGTCGTTGAGCGCCTGCTCGGGCGCGCGTTGGGACAGCATGACCCGCAGCCGGGGATGGCGCCGGGTCAGGTCGGCGAGAGCCTGCGGCATATAGGCGAGGGCCACGGACTGGAAGACGGCGACCCGGACCGTGCCGGCGGTCTCGTCGCTGAGCGAGGTGACCGCGGCCTCGGCCGCCTCGAGCCGGGCTAGGATCTCGGTCGTGTGCTCGACGAGGACCTCGGCCGCGGCGGTGAGCTGGACCCGTCGGCCGGCCTTGCGCAGCAGCGGCACCCCTACCTCGCGCTCGAGCTGGCCGAGCTGCTGGGAGACCGATGACGGGCTCTGGTGGAGGGCCTCGGCGACCTCGGCAAGGGTCCCGCGCGCGGCGAGCTCGGCGAGCAGTCGGAGGCGGCGGACGTCGAGCATCTCTTCCCTTCAGATTTGCTTATGAATAATCTCCAAGAAACATCGCTTTATCTTACGTGACTTCGGTCGCATACTCGGCTCTATGACCACCAATGACGCGCTCATCTCCGAGGTCGACCACCTCGTTCGCGGCTGGCTGGCGAAGGCTTCGACCAAGCCCGCCGCCCCGGCCGCGCAGCGCCTCGCCGATGTCCTCAAGGACCCGGCCGGCCTCGACTTCACCGTCGGCTTCGTCGACCGGGTGATCCGGCCTGAGGACGTACGCGTGGCCGCGGCCAGCCTGCGTGAGCTGGCCGGGAACGTCCCTTCGTTCCTGCCCTGGCACCTGAAGCTGGGCGTGAAGCTCGGCGCGCTGATGTCGCTGGTCGCACCGTGGTTCGTCATTCCGGTGGCGCGCCGTGCGCTGCGGCAGATGGTGGGGCACCTGCTGATCGACGCCTCCGACGCGCGGCTCGGCAAGCAGATCGAGCGGATCCGCGAGCGCGGCGTCAACCTGAACATCAACCTCCTCGGCGAGGCCGTCCTCGGTCAGAAGGAAGCCGATCGGCGCCTGGCCGGGATCCGCAAGCTGCTGGCCCGCGACGACGTCGACTACGTCTCGGTGAAGGTGTCCTCGCCGGTCGCGCCGCACGCGGTCTGGGCGTACGACGAAGCGGTCGCGCATGTGGTCGAGCGGCTCCTCCCGCTCTACAACTACGCGGCGACGTCCTCGGCCGCCGGGACGAAGAAGTTCATCAACCTGGACATGGAGGAGTACCGCGACCTCGACATGACCATCGACGTCTTCACGCGGCTCCTCGACCGGCCCGAGCTGGCCGACCTCGAGGCGGGCATCGTCCTGCAGGCCTACCTGCCCGACGCCATGTCGGCGATGATGCGGCTCCAGGAGTGGTCGGCTGCTCGGCGTGCGCGTGGGGGCGCGCCGATCAAGGTGCGGCTCGTCAAGGGCGCCAACCTGCCGATGGAGCACGTCGAGGCGTCGCTGCACGGCTGGCCCGTCGCGACCTGGTCGACCAAGCAGGACTCCGACACCAACTACAAGCGGGTGCTGTCCTGGGCGTTGACGCCCGAGCGGATGGACAACGTGCGCGTCGGCGTCGCCGGCCACAACCTGTTCGACGTGGCGTACGCCTGGATCCTGGCTGGTCAGCGCGGGGTTCGCGACTCGGTCGAGTTCGAGATGCTGCTGGGTATGGCCGAGGGCCAGGCCGAGGCGGTCCGCGAGACCGTGGGTGGCCTGCTGCTCTACGTGCCGGTCGTGCACCCCAAGGACTTCGACGTCGCGATCGCCTACCTCGTGCGTCGCCTCGAGGAGGGCGCCAGCACCGAGAACTTCATGTCGGCCGTCTTCGACCTCAACTCCTCCGAGGCTCTCTACAAGCGTGAGAAGGACCGGTTCGTACGCTCCCTGGCGGCCGTCGACGAGTCCGTGCCCGCGCCCAACCGGATCCAGGACCGGCGTGAGCCCGTCGATGCGGCGCCGCTGACCCGGGTGTTCGAGAACGCCCCCGACACCGACCCGCACCTGCCGGGCAACCGGGAGTGGGGCAAGGCGATCATCGCCCGGGTTGGCTCCTCGACGCTGGGCGACCAGCTCGTCGCCGACCACACGCTGAACTCGGTCGAGGCCGTGGAGTCGGTGCTCGAGGGTGCCGTCGGCGCCCAGGCCGACTGGGGCCGAAAGACCGGCGCCGAGCGGGCCGCCGTGCTGCGGGCCGCCGCCGTCGAGGTCGAGCGGCGCCGGGCCGAGTGGCTCGAGGTCGGCGCCTCCGAATGTGGCAAGACGCTCGACCAGGGCGACCCCGAGGTCTCCGAGGCGATCGACTTCCTCAACTACTACGCGACCCTGGCCGAGGAGCTCGACACGGTCGACGGCGCGCGCCAGGTGCCCGTACGCCTCACCCTGGTCACCCCGCCGTGGAACTTCCCGCTCGCCATCCCGACCGGTGGCGTTGCGGCGGCGCTCGCGGCCGGGTCGGCCGTGGTGATCAAGCCGGCTCCGCAGGCGAAGCGCTGCGGTTCGGTGCTGGTCGAGACGTTGTGGGCAGCGGGGGTGCCGAAGGAGGTGCTGCGGCTGGTCCACGTGCCGGAGAACGAGGTCGGTCGTGCCCTGATCGCCTCGCCGCTGGTCGACCGGCTGGTGCTCACCGGTGCGTTCGACACGGCCGAGCTCTTCCGTTCGTTCCGCCCGGACCTGCCGCTGCTGGCCGAGACCTCCGGCAAGAACTCGCTGGTGGTCACCCCGGACGCTGACCTCGACCTGGCCGTCAAGGACCTCGTCTACTCCGCCTTCGGCCACGCCGGGCAGAAGTGCTCGGCGGCGTCGCTGGGCATCCTGGTCGGTTCGGTCGCGACCTCGCGGCGCTTCCGTGACCAGCTGATCGACGCGGTGACCTCGCTTCGCGTGGGTTACCCGACCGACCCGACGGTGCAGGTGGGCCCGGTCATCGAGCCCGCCTCCGGCAAGCTGCTCAAGGCGCTGACGACGCTCGCTCCGGGTGAGACGTGGCTGGTGAAGCCGCGTCAGCTCGACGACACCGGGCGGCTCTGGTCGCCGGGTGTGAAGACCGGCGTCAAGCGTGGCTCCGAGTTCCACCTGACCGAGTACTTCGGTCCGGTCCTCGGCCTGATCTCCGCCTCCTCGCTCGACGAGGCACTGGAGATCCAGAACGAGGTGGACTACGGCCTCACCGCCGGCATCCACAGCCTCGACCGCGCCGAGATCTCGCACTGGCTCGACTCCGTCGAAGCCGGCAACGTCTACGTCAACCGTGGCATCACCGGGGCGATCGTGCGCCGCCAGCCGTTCGGTGGCTGGAAGAAGTCGGCAGTGGGCGCCGGGACGAAGGCCGGTGGGCCCAACTACCTGGTCGGCCTCAGCGACTGGGCGTCGGCTCCCGCCACCGAGCTCGCGACGCCGGCGCCTGCCGTACGGTCGCTCGTCGACTGGGCCGGCCGGCTGCAGCTGGACGAGATCGAGATGCTCAAGCGTGCGGCCGGGTCGGACGCTCTCGCCTGGGAGCGCGAGTTCGGTGCCGCCCGGGACGTCTCGCGACTGACCGCCGAGGTCAACGTGCTGCGCTACTCGCCGGTGCCGGTGACGATCCGGTACGAGGGTGGACCGGTCGCTCACCTGCTGCGGGTTCTCGCCGCTGGTGTCGCCGCGGGCGCTCCGGTCACGGTGTCCGTCGCCACGGCGCTGGACGACGAGACCGCCTCGCTGGTCCGCGCGACCGGTGCGACGTACGTCGTCGAGGACGAGGCCGCGTGGGCGTCGTTCCTCTCCGGGCCGCACGCGCCCAGCCGCGTACGTCTCCTGGGTGAATCGCGCGAGGCCTTCGCCGAGGCGAGCCAGGGCCGCGTCGATGTCGCCCTCTACGCCCAGCCCGTCGTCGAGGCCGGCCGGGTCGAGCTGCTCACCTTCCTGCACGAGCAGGCCGTCTCGATCACCGCCCACCGCTTCGGCTCCCCGACCCCGCTGGTGGAGAACCTCTTCTGAAGTGAAGCCTTGACGGGGTCGACCAGCAGTGGTCGACCCCGTCGAGCTCCTGCGCGTTCTCCTACAGTGGTGCGATGACCTCGACCGCGCGGACTACAGCGCGCATCCTGCTGGGCGTGATCATGGCGGGCGCCGGGGTGGCGCACCTGACCACTCAGCGACAAGAGATCCGAGCGCAGGTGCCCGACTGGTTCCCGGTCGATGAGGACCTGACGGTGGTCGGCTCGGGTGTCGTCGAGATCGGGCTCGGGCTGGCCTTCGTCCTGCTGCCGAGCAAGCGACGCCTCGTCGGAGCGCTGCTTGCCGCGTTCTTCGTGGCGATCTTCCCCGGCAACATCGCGCAATATGTAGAAGGCGTCGACGCGTTCGGTCTCGACACCGACGGCAAGCGGTTGATCCGGCTCTTCTTCCAACCCCTGCTCGTCGTCTGGGCCCTGTTCGGCGGCGGCTGGTGGAGACGTCCGAGAAACGGCGACTGAACTCGCGGTTGATGGGCGTCTGGGGCCATATCTCCGCAGGTCATCCGCTCTGACAGACTGGCGAGCATGACCATCGCGATCATCGGTGCAGGCAACATGGGCGGGGCTGTCCTCGCCGGACTTCTCGATGCCGGTCACGCTCCAGAAAACGTGATCGTCGTGGAGGCGCGCGAGGAGCAGGCGGCGGCGCTCCGCGAGAAGCACGGGATCCGTACGCTGCCGGCCACCGAGGCTGTGGCCGAGGCCGACGTGGTGGTGCTGGGCGTGAAGCCCTATGGCGTGGTGCCGGTGCTGGAGTCGATCGCGTCCGCGCTGCGCGCGGGCACCACGGTGGTGTCGCTGGCCGCCGGTGTCCCGACTTCGGCGATGGAGCCGGCCGTGCCCGACGGCGTCTCGGTCGTACGCGTCATGCCCAACACTCCGGCGCTGGTCGGCGAAGGGATGTCCGCGGTCGCCGGTGGCGCGAAGGCCACGCCGGAAGCCATCGAGGCCGCAGCCGACCTGATGGGCGCTGTCGGCAAGGTCGTCACCGTGCCCGAGTCGCAGATCGACGCCGTCACCGCGATCAGCGGCTCCGGTCCGGCGTACGTCTTCATGGTCGCCGAGGCCTGGATCGAGGCCGGCGTCCACCTGGGTCTGACCAGGGACGACGCGACCACGCTGGTCATCCAGACGCTGTCCGGCTCCGCCAAGCTGCTCGAGAGCGGGACCCACCCCGCGATCCTCCGCGAGCAGGTCACCTCCCCGGGTGGCACGACCGCCGCCGCGCTGGGTGCGCTGGAGCAGAACGGCCTGCGGGCGGCCTTCCTCGAGGCCACCCGCGCCGCCTACGTACGCTCCAAAGAGCTGTCCTGACTACAGCCCGAGGTGGCGGCTGATGATCAGCTTCTGGACCTCGGTGGTGCCGCCGTAGATGGTCTGGATGCGGCTGTCGACGAACGCCTTGGCGATCGGGTATTCCATCATGTAGCCGTAGCCGCCGTGGATCTGGACGCCCTGGTCGACGAACTTCTTCTGCAGCTCGGTGGTCCACCACTTCGCCATGCTGGCCAGGACGGTGTCGGCGGTGCCGGCGTTGAGCTGGGTGACGGCGTCGTTGAGGAACAGGCGGGCGAGGTAGGCCTCGGTGGCCATCTCGGCGAGCGTGAACGCGGTGTTCTGGAAGCGGCCGATGGGGCGGCCGAAGGCCTCGCGGGTGCGGGCGTAGTCGAGGGAGAGCTCGAGGACCTGCTCGACCGCGGCGACCGCGATCGAGGCGACCGAGATGCGCTCCTGTGGCAGCAGGGTCATCAGCGAGACGAAGCCGGAGCCCTCCTCGCCGAGCAGGTTCTCCTTCGGTACGACCACGTCAGTGAAGGAGAGCTCGGCGGTGTCCTGCGCCTTCATGCCCATCTTGTCGAGGTTGCGGCCGCGCTCGAAGCCCTCCATGCCGCGCTCGACGACGAGCAGCGAGATGCCGTGGGCGCCGGCCTCGGGGTTGGTCTTGGCGACCACGATGACGAGGTCGGCGTTGATGCCGTTGGAGATGAACGTCTTCGAGCCGTTGAGGAGGTAGTGGTCACCCTTGTCGACCGCGGTGGTGCGTACGCCCTGGAGGTCCGAGCCCGCGCCCGGCTCGGTCATCGCGACGGCGGTGATGATGTCGCCGGAGACGCAGCCGGGCAGCCACCGGGCCTTCTGCTCGGGGGTGCCGAGGTGGGAGATGTAGGGGACGATGATGTCGGTGTGGACGAAGAAGCCGGGCCCGCTGGCGCCGATCTTCGCCATCTCCTCGTGAAGGACCGAGTTGAACCGGAAGTCCTTGATGCCGGGACCGCCGTACTCCTCGTCGACGTCAAAGCAGAGCAGCCCGGTGTCGCCGGCCTTCTTCCACAGCTCGCGCGGGACGATGCCGGCCTTCTCCCACTCGTCGTGGAAGGGCACGACCTCCTTCTCGAAGAAGGCCTTGGCCGTGGCACGGAAGTCCTCGTGCTCAGCTTCGTAGATGGTGGGCTTCTCGGGCATGACACTCCTCCGTAGACGTACCGGTTAATGATGCCTCACCAGTGTGAGGCAGACCGCATTGTCGTGGTCGGCGACGGAGCAACTGTGACAGTAACACTGGCGAAGTCGCAACAGTTTGGTCTACGGTCCCTGACATGACCGAGACGACCGAGGAACTGATGACGATCGATGAGCTGTCGACCGCCACGGGATTGTCGGTGCGTACGACGCGCTACTACGCGAGCCTCGGGCTGATCCCGCCGCCGATCCGCCGCGGGCGGGTGGCCTACTACGGTCCCGAGCATCGCGCTCGCCTGGACATGGTCACCGCGCTCCAGGAGCACGGGTTCACCCTGCAGGCCATCGAGCGCTACCTCGCCCGGCTCCCCGCTGAGACCACCCGGGAAGATCTCGCGATGCAGCGCGCCATGATCACGTCCTGGGCCACGGAGCCGACCGAGGACATCCAGGCCCGGATCGGACGTGAGTTGATCGCGCTCGGCCTGCCCCGCGACGCGCTGGCGGCGGCGTACGCAGCGACCTCACGCCTCATGGCGGAGCTCGCGGACGAGCTCAACAAGATCCTGCGCGACCAGGTGGTCGACCCGTTCCGGCGCACCCACCACAGCCCCGAGGAGGCCGAGCATCTCGAGGAGGTGCTCCCGCGGCTGCGGCAGCTGACCACGGAGGCCATCGTGGTGAGCTTCCAGGACGCGGTGAACCGCACGATTTCTCGCAATCTGTCGTGAAGCTTTGGGCAACACCCTGTTGACTGTGACAGTTTTAGTGTCACAATCGGCGCATGGCTGAAGCATTCATCTATGACCACCTGCGCACGCCGCGCGGGAAGGGTAAGAAGACCGGAGCGCTCCACGAGGTCAAGCCGATCGACCTGGTGGTCGGCCTGATCGACGAGGCGCGCAAGCGGAACCCCAACCTCGACCCCGAGCGGATCGACGACGTCGTCCTCGGTGTCGTCACCCCTGTCGGCGAGCAGGGCGGTGACATCGCCAAGACCGCCGCCATCAAGGCCGGTCTCCCCGAGACGACCGCCGGTGTGCAGCTCAACCGCTTCTGCGCCTCCGGCCTCGAGGCCGTGAACCAGGCCGCCTCCCGCGTACGCGGCGGGTTCGAGGACCTCATCCTCGCCGGTGGCGTCGAGTCGATGAGCAAGGCGCCGATGGGCAGCGACGGCGGCGCCTGGGCGCAGGACCCCGACACCGCGCTCAAGACCGGCTTCGTCCCGCAGGGCATAGGCGCCGACCTGATCGCGACCATCGAGGGCTTCAGCCGCGCGGACGTCGACCGCTACGCCGCCCAGTCGCACGCCCGAGCGGCCGCCGCCTGGGAGAACGGCTACTTCAAGGACGCCGTCATCCCGGTCGTCGACCAGACCGGTCTGACCGTGCTCGACCACGACGAGCTGATCCGTCCCGGCACCACCGCTGAGACGCTGGCCGGCCTCAAGCCGTCCTTCCTCCAGCAGGGCCAGGAGGCCGGGTTCGACGACGTCGCGCTGGCCAAGTACCACTGGGTCGAGAAGATCGACCACGTCCACCACGCCGGAAACTCCTCCGGCATCGTCGACGGCTCCGCGCTGATGCTGATCGGCTCCGAGGAGGCTGGCAAGGCCAACGGGCTCACCCCGCGTGCCCGGATCATCTCGGCCGCCGTCTCCGGCGCTGACCCGACGATCATGCTCACCGGTCCTGCTCCGGCCTCGCGCAAGGCGCTGGCCAAGGCCGGTCTCACCGTCGACGACATCGACCTGTTCGAGATCAACGAGGCGTTCGCCGCGGTCGCGATGCGGTTCATGAAGGACATGGGCATCGACGAGTCGATCACCAACGTCAACGGCGGCGCGATCGCCATGGGTCACCCGCTGGGCGCGACCGGTGCCATCATCCTCGGCACCCTGGTCGACGAGCTCGAGCGTCAGGGCAAGCAGCGCGGCCTCGCCACGCTGTGTGTCGGTGGCGGCATGGGTATCGCGACGATCGTCGAGCTGGTCTGAAAGGGAATCTGAACAACTATGAGCGCAGTCAAGTACGACAAGGATGCCGACGGCATCGTCACGCTGACCCTGGACGACCCGAACCAGTCGGCCAACACCATGAACGAGCTGTACAAGACCTCGATGGCGGAGGCCGTCGAGAAGCTGTACGCCGAGGCGGACGGCGTCACCGGCGTCGTGATCGCCTCCGCGAAGAAGACCTTCTTCGCCGGTGGTGACCTCAAGAACATGATCCAGGTGCGGCCGGAGAACGGCGCCCAGGTCTTCGAGGAGGTCGAGTCGATCAAGGCGACCCTCCGCAAGCTGGAGACCTTCCCCAAGCCGGTCGTCGCGGCGATCAACGGCGCCGCCCTCGGTGGCGGTCTGGAGATCGCGCTGGCCTGCCAGCACCGCATCGCCCTGGACGCCCGCTACGACATCGGCCTGCCCGAGGTCTCCCTCGGTCTGCTCCCGGGCGGCGGTGGCGTCACCCGCGTCGTACGCCTCCTGGGCATCATGACCGGGCTGATGGACGTGCTGGGTCAGGGCACCAAGTTCAAGCCGGCCGCCGCGAAGGAGAAGGGTCTGGTCGACGAGCTCGTCTCCTCCCCCGAGGAGCTCGTTCCCGCCGCGAAGGCGTGGATCAAGGCCAACCCCGACGAGATCGCCCAGCCGTGGGACAAGCCCGGCTACAAGATGCCCGGTGGCAAGCCGACCTCGCCGGCGCTCGCTGGCTTCCTGCCCGCGTTCCCGCCGATCCTGCGCAAGCAGCTCAAGCAGTCCGACATGCGCGCCCCGAAGGCGATCCTGTCGGCCGCGGTCGAGGGTGCGATGGTCGACTTCGACACTGCCACCCGGATCGAGTCGCGCTACTTCACCTCGCTGGTCACCGGCCAGCAGTCGAAGAACATGATCCAGGCGTTCTTCTTCGACCTCGGCGCCATCGGCGCCGGCACGCTGCGTCCTGACGGCGTCGAGAAGTTCACCGCGACGAAGGTCGGCGTGCTGGGCGCCGGGATGATGGGTGCGGGCATCGCGTACTCCTTCGCCCGGGCCGGTGCCGAGGTCGTCCTCAAGGACGTCGCCATCGAGTCGGCCGAGAAGGGGAAGGCCTACACCGCCAAGCTCAACGAGAAGGCGGTCTCGCGCGGCAAGCTGACCCAGGAGAAGGCCGACGAGATCCTCAACCGGATCACCGCGACGGTCGCCCCGGAGGACTTCGCCGGCGTCGACGTCGTCGTCGAGGCGGTCTTCGAGGACGTCGCGCTGAAGCAGAAGGTCTTCAGCGAGATCGCCCCGTTCGTCAACGAGGACGCGGTGCTCTGCTCCAACACCTCGACGCTGCCGATCACCGAGCTCGCCAAGGGGATCGACCGCCCGGCCGACTTCATCGGTCTGCACTTCTTCTCGCCCGTCGACAAGATGCCGCTGGTCGAGATCATCAAGGGCGCCGAGACGAACGACGTCGCGCTGGCCAAGGCGTACGACGTCGTCCAGCAGATCAAGAAGACCCCGATCGTCGTCAACGACAGCCGCGGCTTCTACACCTCGCGCGTCATCGGCACCCAGATCCAGGAGGGTCTGGAGCTGCTCGCCGAGGGCTTCGCGCCCTACTCGCTCGAGCGCGCCGCGACCCAGGCCGGGTTCCCGGTCGGGCCGCTGCAGATCGCCGACGAGCTCAACCACGAGCTCATGGTCAAAATCGCTCGTACGACCCGCGAGGCCGCCGGCGTCGAGGAGCTGACCACCACCGAGAAGGTGCTCACGCCGCTCATCGAGGCGGGTCGTTCCGGCAAGCTCAAGGGCGCCGGCTTCTACGACTACACCGACGGCAAGCGCGGCTCGATCTGGGCCGACCTCGGCAGCGTGTTCCCGGTCGCCGAGAAGCAGATCTCGCTCAAGGACGCCGAGGAGCGGATGCTCTTCATCGAGGCCCTGGAGACGGCGAAGTGCTTCGAGGAGGGGGTCATCACCTCCGCCGCGCACGCCAACATCGGCTCCATCTTCGGCATCGGCTTCCCGCCGCAGACCGGTGGTGCGGCCCAGTTCATCACAGGCTACGAGGCCGCTGACGGCTCGATCGGCATCGAGGCCTTCCTGGCTCGTGCCGACGAGCTGGCCGAGACGTACGGCGAGCGGTTCCGCCCGACGCAGTACCTCCGCGACCTCGCGGCGAAGGGTGAAGGCTTCCCGGCCTGACCCAAGCTCAGCCACGGCAATGTGGTGAACCGGCACGGATCCTGTGAAGGAACCGTGCCGGTTCGCTATTTGCGGGGATGTCGCGGTTAGGCCCGTGCCACTCTTTACCTTCCGCAGAGACCGAGGAGGACGTACGTGGCGATGCCGGGCAGGACGCGAAGGCGCGGGTTCTGGGTGGCGGGCGTGATCGGCGCGGTCGTCCCGCTGGCCGTGATCGGGTGTGTGGCCGTGATGGTCTGGGATCGGGACGGCGGGTCCAAGGCGCCGGCGCTCGAGCTCTCCGACGAATGGCGGTCCGTCTCCGGCGTACGCGACGTGGTGGCTGTCGACGAGTCGCGTCGCGTTCCAGGGGAGGACTTCGGCGAGGAGGACCGCTGGGAGCACTCGGTCCGCGTCGAGGTGACCCTGGAGGACGACCTGTCCGGGGCCGAGGCGGCCGCGGCCGGCCAGGAGGTGCTCCGGTTGCTGGAGCCCGAGATCGCTCGGCTCGTGCCTGATGCACCCGCTGATCGGATCAGCACAGTGTTCACGTTGGGCACGACCGAGGGCTCAGTGGGCGCGAGCGGGCGGGACCCGTTCGACGCCGTCGGTGACGCGCTCGCCGATGCCGTCGCGCTGCGCGAAGCCGGGGCCACATCAGTGTCGTTGAGCGTCTCCGGCGAGGGGGCCGGCAGCCCTGCCAAGGCCGACGTGCGGGCGCCGAAGGACGCGCTGACCGCCCTCGCCACAGTCGCACGCAGCTCGCAGCGCCCGGTGGACCTTTTCGGCGGCCATGCCTGGTACCGGTCGAACGAGCTGCCCGATCCGGTCGCGGTGAGGCTGGTGGTGGACGCCTCCGAGCGCCCGTCGGTGACCTCCGCTCAGCTGTCGGCTCCCTTCGAACCGCTGATCGTCCTGGTCGAGGCCGCCGAGGGCGACCGCCTGATCGACGACGTCAGCCGGTGGCTCACCGCCTACGACGGCTATCCCGGGCGTTCAGGGAAGCCGCTGGCGTACACGGTCCAAGGCACGCGCGGTGGCGAGGTCGAAGGATGGGTCGGTGGCACGACCCCACCGCGGACGACGATGCCGCCGTTCGGCGACGCCGAGCCCTGGCCCGCCGACCCGGCGGCGCCGTCGTGCCGGGTGCCGGATCTCGAGGTCACCTTCGGCGGACACGATGCCGCTGCGGGTTCGCGGCAGGCGTGGATCCGGGCGCGGAACGCCGGCGGGCAGGCGTGCGCGATCGAAGGCGTACCAGGGGTCGAGTTCCTGAATGCCGCAGGCGCTGCGCAGACCGGGGTGACCACCAAGCCGTACGAGCCGTCGATGGTGCCCGAGCGCGTCGTCGTTCCCGCGGGGGAGTCGGTGACGGCGGTGATCGACTGGCAGGCGATGTCCACCGCGAACGACCCCGACGTCACCACCGATCTCCGGGTGACCGCGCTACCGGGCGGCAAGCCGGTCAGGATCCCGGTCAGCTGGCCGGGCGCGCCGAGCGATCTCGACATCCTCGACGGGGCCGAGGTGCGGATCAGTCCCTGGGCTCAGGGCACTCCGGGCTGACCCGGCGATGACGGCTGAGCGCCGCCATCGCCGGGTCGGAGCGGGTCAGCGGATGGTGCTGGTCGCCGCTGAGGTCGCGGTCTTGGTGTAGTAGCCGGCCTTGCGGCCGGTCACGCGGACGCGGATGCGGTCATTGCGGTCGACGGACCGGAGGCGGTACGTCTTCCCGGTGGCACCCGAGATGGCGACACCGTTGCGCAGCCACTGGTAGGAGAACGTGATCCCCGAAGGCTTCCAGCTGCCGGGGTAGGCGGTGAGCAGATAGCCGACCCTGCGGGTGCCGCCGATGGTCGGCGTGGCCGCGGTGAGATAGCCGGCCGCGATCCTCGCGGTCGCGGCGCTCGCCCGGACTCCTGGGTTGGCGGCGGGCCAGGACGAGGAGTACGCCGTCACCCGGACCCGGATCTCCTTGGTGTGGTCGGAGCCGGTGAGCTTGTACGTCGACGCCGTGGCGCCCGGGATGGCGACGCCGTTGCGCAGCCACTGGTACTTCACAGTCGTGGCGGTCGGGCTCCAGGAGCCCTTCGTCGCGGTCAGGGTGTAGCCGACCCGCGCGGAGCCGCTGATCGTCGGCGGCGCGGTGCTCACGATCGTCTGCGGGTTGCAGGTGTAGAGCTCGAGCCCGTCGATGAACCAGCCGATCTGCGACACGGTCTGGTCTCCTCGGACGACCCACTGGAACTGGACGGACTTCCCGGCGAAGGCGGACAGGTCCACCCGCGAGCTCATCCACCCGTTGGAGTCGCCACCGAAGCCGGTCATCGGCTTGGCGGGGTTGTTGAGGAGCAGCTTCTGCTTCGGGCCGTTCACCCAGGCCGTGGACGGGAGCGCCGTCGCGACCCCGTTGACCAGCAGGCGCGCCTCGCCGCCGTCGTAGTACTCCGGCGCCGGATAGCCCGGGACGTTGCCGGTGTACCAGTCGAAGAGGTACCAGTGGCTGAACCGCAGATAGGTCCGCTTGCCGGCTGGCAGGTTGATCGCGGCCGTCGTCAGGCCGCTCGACGTCGGGTCGCCGTAGGTCTCCGGGTTGGGATCCCAGCCAAAGTCGGAGCCGTTGCCATCACGGTCGTTGGCGGGGATACCCTGCGCAGCGTCGGGCGCCTGGTTCCACAGGACACCGCGGCTGAGCGACGGGTTCGCCATCGAGGCCTTGCCGGTGCTCCCGGCGGGGCAGGTGTTCGGCGCTTCCGCGGGCCGCGTCGCGCCCGCCTTGGTGGGCGACTTGGCCAGCTCGGTCGCGTCGGTGGCGAGGTTGACCTGGGCGCAGTCGTCCAGGGTGAAGCCGGCGGTGCCGGCGGCCACCAGCGCGGAACAGCCGTTGGCCAGCGTACGGCGCAGGTCTGCGTACTGGCTTCCGGAGACGAGGTGCTGGATCGCGTAGAGGTACAGCGTCGCGGTCTTCTGCAGTGTCGGGTCGGCGCCGTCGATGCCGGTGACGGTGCGACCGTTGAAGGTGCCGCCCTGGGAGATGAGGTACGCCGTCTTGTTGCCGACGCCGCTGTTGGTGTGCACCCCGCCGCCGTCGGCGTAGTAGGTGAGGTCGTCGGCATCCCACAGGGAGCTGGTCATTCGGTCGGGCTGGCTGTGCGTCGTCGGGTTCGCGAGGTCGCGGATCGCGCCGAAGGAGGAGTCCTCGCCGACGCGCCAGTCGGTCGGGGAGTCGCCCGGAGTCGCGTAGCGGTGGTCGACGATCTCGCCCATGATGTCGGCCATCGACTCGTTGATGGCACCCGACTCGTACCAGTAGAAGAGGTTCGAGCTGTTCTCGATCACGCCGTGGGTCAGCTCGTGACCGACGATGTCGTCGACCACCAGGCCCTGGCCGAGGTAGATCTGCTCACCGTTCCAGAACGCGTTGTCCATCGGGCACGGTGGCGTGTAGCCCGGCTCTGTCAGCTCGCAGTAGCGGGTCGTGGCGGTGACCGCCTTGCCAGTGGCGCCGCTGGACCAGCCGATCTCGTCGGTCAGGTCCAGCCCGAGGGAGGCGTAGAAGTCGGAGGTCGCGCCGAGCATGTCGTACGTCTTGTCGACGTCGGCGATCCCGGATGGCGCATCGCCCTCGCGCCGCTTGACCGTGGTGCTCGTCTCCGCGCAACCGGTCGCCGCGGCGCGGACGTTGGCGTTGTCGCAGATGCGGCGGTTGGCGTGGGCGATCTCGTTGATGTGCATGAGTACGCGGCCGGTGCCGGCGTGGACGAGCACGGTCTCACGGATGGTGGAGCCGTTGGTCACCGAGAACCGGAAGACGCTGGTCTCGCCGATCTCCGGTCCCCTGACCAGGTCGTGGTCGTAGAGCCAGGTGCCCTCGTCGCTCACGGTGAGGCCGGTGGCCCCGTGGTTGGACTTGGCGACCACGGCCTTCGCTGCTGCCTTGGCCTTCGCGCGCTTGGACTCGTCCGGCTGCGTGACCTCGGCGACCGTGGCGTCGGAGAGGTTGGTGGTCGCGGAGGTGAGGCCGCGGTCCTTGTCCAGGCCGATGACGACCTCGCCGCCGAGGACCGGGAGGTCGTCGACGTACTGCTCGAACCTGGTCACCGACCCGCCGCCGACGGCCTTGCTGGTCGTCGTCTCGCGCAGGTCGGTCTTGTCGGTGCCCAACGCCTTGCCGGCGCGGTCGAGCTGGGTCCTGGCCGCCTTGGCGGGCTTGACGGTGACGCCCAGTGGCTCGGCGCCCTCCGACTTCGAACCGATGAAGTCGGCCGTGCCGTCGGTGGTGCGATGGATGCTCAGCGGGACGCCGGCGCGGTCCTGGTAGGACGTGATCGGGTCGGGTTCGGCGGAGGCGGGCGGGGCCATCGGAATGACGCTGAGCCCGCCGAGGGCAAGTGCGGTCGCGGTCAGGGCGACGACGCGTCTACGAGGTGACACTTCGACTCCTTCGGGAGTGGGAGCGGCCCGGAGGAGATTCACGGGCCGACAAGACCGCCGGCCCGAACCAGCGGGAGAAGTCTCCCAGGCAGTCGTGGGTGTCGTCTCCCTCAATTCGGTGTCTTGCGAAGGGGTACATACTCGGTATATACATACTCAGTAAGTAATCAAGGGAGGTGATCGAGTGTCCGTGAAACACGCACTGCTGGCGCTGCTGGAGAAGCCGCGCTACGGCTACGAGCTGCGCGCCGAGTTCGAGCAGCGCACCGGCGCGAGCTGGCCGCTGAACGTCGGGCAGGTCTATACGACCCTGGCGCGACTGGAGCGTGACGGCCTCGTCGAGGCTGGAGGGACCGACGCGGAGGGACGGTCCCTCTACCAGCTCACCGAGGCCGGCAGGGTCGAGGTGAAGGGGTGGTTCGACACCCCGGTGGAGCGTACGCAGCCGCAGCGCGACGAGCTCGCGATCAAGCTCGCGGTGGCGGTCGCGGTGCCGAGCGTGGACGTCGGCAAGGTCGTCCAGCAGCAGCGCAACGCGACGATGCAGGCGCTTCAGGGATACCGCCGCCAGTCGCGGTCCGGCGCCGGTGACGACCTCGCCGGCGGACTGGTCCTCGATCGACTGATCTTCGCGGCCGAGGCCGAGATCCGCTGGCTCGACCACTGCGAGTCCCGGCTCCGCCGGGCGGCGTCCACGAGCACCGCTCCGGAGCCCGCCGACTCCACCGAAGGAGGGGCGCGATGAACGCCGCCCTCGCCCACGACCTGCGCCGCCTCAGCCACGACAGCGATCGCTGGCTCGCCGACGCCCGCGAGCGGCTGAGCCGCCGCGTCCACGCCACGCCCGTCAACACCTCGACCAAGGAGTCCACCGATGAGTGAACCCGTCCTCCGGCTCACCGACGTGAGCCGCGTCCACGGCACCGGCGCCGCCGAGGTGCACGCCCTGCGTGGCGTCAGCCTCGCTGCGTACGCCGGTGAGCTGGTCGCCATCATGGGGCCGAGCGGCTCCGGGAAGTCGTCGCTGCTGACCATCGCCGGCGGTCTCGACTCGCCGACGTCGGGCTCAGTCGAGGTCGACGGCCAGGATCTCGGTGAAGCCGGGGTCAGTGGGCGCGCCAAGCTGCGGCGTACGTCGATCGGCTATGTCTTCCAGGACTTCAACCTGATCCCGGCGCTGACCGCCGCCGAGAACGTCGCCCTGCCGCTCGAGCTCGACGGCGCCGGTCGGCGCGCGGCTCAGGCCGCCGCGAGGACGGCGCTCGAGGAGGTCGGGCTCGACGGCTTCGCCGACCGGTTCCCCGACGAGATGTCCGGTGGGCAGCGCCAGCGGATCGCGATCGCCCGTGCGATCGTCGGCGAGCGTCGCCTGATCCTGGCCGACGAGCCGACCGGGGCCCTCGACACCGAGACCGGCGAGGACATCCTCAAGCTGATCCGTGCGCGTTGCGACGCGGGCGCGGCCGGTGTGCTCGTCACCCACGAGCCGCGCTACGCCAGCTGGGCCGACCGGGTGATCTACGTGCGCGACGGGCTCGTCGTCGACGAGGCCGGCGAGACGCCGAACCTGGCGCTCGTGGACGAGGTCGAGGCATGAGTGGGCGTCTGGCCGGCTGGCGTCTCGCCCTGCGCATCGGGCAGCGGGAGGCCCGCCGGGCGAAGTGGCGCAGCCTGCTGGTCATCTTGATGATCGCGCTGCCGGTGGCGGGCGTGACCGCGGTCGCGGTGACGTACCGGACCTATGACGTCGACACCGTGGAAGGCCTCGACCGCCGGCTCGGCACCGAGGCTGCGGCGAGCATCGACGTCCAGGGCTCCGCTGTCGTGCGGCAGGGCATCGACCCCGATAACGCGTCCGAATGGCTCGATGAGTCCGATGCCGACCCGCTCGACGCGGCCGGGGTGAAGGCCGTCATCGGGGACCGCCCGTTGCTCGAGGCCGAGGACCGGACCTTCGACGTACGCACCGACAAGGGTGTCACCTGGGCCAGTGGTCTGCAGACCGACCTGAACGATCCGCTCGCCGCCGGGCTGGCCCGGCTGACCGAGGGCCGGCTCCCGCAGGGCCCGGACGAGGTCGTGGTCAACTCCAACCTCGCGTTCCGGGGTCCGGGCGTCGGTGAGGAGCTGCTGATCCCGAACGGCGACATCGATGAGACGCGCAAGGTCGTGGGGATCGTCGAGTCGGCGAACGTACGCAACGACCCCTTCATCGCCGGAGTGGACCTGCCGGTGGACTACACCAGCGACCGTTCGACCTGGCTCGTCGGGGGCGGACCGGTGACCTGGTCCGACATCGAGGACCTGAACGCGGCGGGTGCCTTCGTGCTCTCCCGCTCGGTCGTCATGGACCCGCCGGCGGCGGCCCGCGCGGCCGACGAGGAGATCCGTCCGCCCATGGGCGCGCCGGACCCGTCCGAGCTCGTGGTCCTCGTCCTCATCGTGGTCATGGTGATCCTCGAGGTGGTCCTGCTGGCCGGGCCGGCGTTCGCGGTCGCGGCCCGCCGCCAGGCGCGCGACCTGGCCCTGATCGCGGCCTCGGGAGGGACCGCTCGTCAGTCCCGGCGCGTCCTGCTCGGGATGGCGATCGTCATCGGTGCGGTGGCAGCCGTCGTCGGTGCGGTCCTCGGGGTCGGGCTGGCACGACTGCTCCAGCCGCTCGCTCAGGATCAGGTCTCGGCCTGGTTCGGCCCGTTCGAGGTGCCGTGGCTGCAGGTCCTGGCGGTCGCCGTCATCGGCTTCGCGGCCGCGATCTGCGCGGCGATCGTGCCGGCCTGGATCGCCTCGCGGCAGAACGTCGTGGGCGTACTGTCCGGGCGGCGGTCCGAGAGCCTGCCCTCGCGGCGCTCGCCGATCATCGGCCTCGTGCTGGTGGCGGCGGGAGTCGCATTGGCGGCGTTCGGCACGCGGAACGCTCTCAGCGGGATCCCGATCGCTCTCGGCGTACTGCTCTGTGTCGCCGGGGTGCTGTTCATCCTGCCCGCCCTGGTGTCCGCGGCCGCGCGGTTCAGTGCTCGGATGCCACTGGTGATCCGGTTCGCGACCCGCGACGCCGATCGGCACCGCACCCGGACGGTGCCGGCTGCCGGTGCGATCGCGGTGACGGTGGTCGGCGTGGTCACGCTCGGGATCGCGTTCAGCAGCGATCAGGAGCAGAACCAGGAGAGCTACCTTCCCTCCTTCTCGATCGGCGACGCCGTGGTGCATCCGCGACACAGCTCCACCGAGGGCGATGACGACCCGGACGAGACGAGATCGCGGTGGGAGAACATCGCCGCGCAGGTCGAGAAGGCCATCCCCGGGGCGACCGCATCACTCACGACCGGCGCGACATCGGACGCCGACGGACGGTACGTCGCCGTCGAGACCGGTGATGGTCGGGCGATCCCGATCGACACCGCCATCGGCGAGTTCGGCGACCTCGTCGTCGCCGGGGCCGACGGGACCCTGCCGGCAGCGGTGGCGCGGTCGCTCTCCGAGCGCGAGTCCGCCGCTGCCGTGGAGACCCTGCGGTCCTCCGGTGCGGTGGTGTTCACGACCGACGACAAGCTGGTGTCCTCGCAGCGGTCCGCGCGCCTGGTCATCAAGGAGTGGTCCGAGGAGGAGCAGACGGATCGCGACGCCGTCACGGTCGACGTGCCGGCGAGCTACCTCGACGTCGGCGAGCGGACCGCGCCCGCGTACGCGGTCGTGACGCCTGCGATGGTGAAGAAGCTCGGTGTCGAACCGCAGGTCCTGGGTCTCTACATCGAGAACGCCCGGATCAGCGCCGCCGCCGAGACGGACCTCGATGAGGCCCTGGCCGCCGCGCAGTTTCCCACGACGATCCTGATCGAGCGTGGCTACCAGGAGACGGACACTGCCGTGATCGTCTGGCTGCTCCTGGTCACCCTGGGGGCCGTGCTGATGATCGGTGGCGCGCTGACCGCGACGCACCTGGCGCTCAACGACGCCCGCCCCGACCTGGCGACCCTGTCAGCGGTCGGAGCCAAGACGCGTACGCGACGAGGGGTCGCTGCCTCGTACGCTCTGGTGGTGACGCTCCTCGGGGCGGTCCCGGGCGCGCTGATCGGGTTCGTTCCGGGGATCGCGATCAGCTTTCCGATCACCACCGAGGGCTGGCCGGAGCGCGACAGCGTCGCCGCGCACTACCTCGAGATCCCGTGGGACCTCGTCGGCATCGTGGTCGTCGGGCTACCCCTGGTGATCGCGCTCATCGTCGCGGTCACCACCCGCGGTCGCCTGCCCATGGTGGCCCGGGTCGAATAGCCCGCCGAGGCGTCACTCCCGCGGATCGAGTTGGCACGTTGGTGCCGACTCGATCCGCGTACGTGACTTCTCGGCCGGTGCGGGTGACGTTTCGGCGTCAGGCCCTGCAGAGGCAGAACGGGTGGCCGGCGGGGTCGAGGAAGACGCGGAAGGACTCGCCGGGCTGGACCTCGTGCTTGGTGGCGCCGAGGGCGAGGGTCGCTGCCTCGGCCTCGTCGAGGTCATCGACGGTGACGTCGAGATGCGTCTGCTGAGGTACGTCCTGGCCTGGCCACTGCGGAGCCTGGTAGTTGTCGACGCGCTGGAAGTCCAGCGATCCGCCGTCGCCCCAGGCGCTGGCCCAGCCGCCGTCGTCGTCGACCTTGGACTCCCATCCGAGGAGGTGTGCGTAGAAGGCGGCCAGGGCTGCCGTGTCGGGACAGTCGATGACCCACTGAGGATTGCGTGCGATAGCCATGGCGCCGACGCTACGAGCGGTTCCGGACGTTCCGCTTCCGCCTGTGGTGACGTCGTCTCAGAAATATAAAGTCAGGGTTGACTGTTTGTTTCTGGCGCGGCAGAGTGCCTGTCTGTGAGTCAGGCCACCCGCGTACCTCAGGAGGAGCGCACCCGCGCGATGCGGGCCCGCCTCCTCGACGCCACCGTCGAGCTGCTGGTCGAGCGTGGCTTCGCCGGCACCTCGACCACGCTCGTCTCCCAGCGCGCCGGGGTCTCCCGCGGGGCGCAGCTGCACCACTTCCCGGCCAAGAACGACCTGGTCGTGGCGGCGGTCGAGCACATCACCGAGGCCCGTGGCGAGGCGCTGAAGGAGGCTGCCCGGGCGCTCCCGGAGGGCGGGCGGCGTACGCGACAGGTGCTCGCCATGCTCGCCGAGCAGGTCACCTCGCCGGTCTTCGCCGCTGCCTTGGAGCTGTGGGTGGCGGCGCGTACCGACGAGCAGCTGGCCGCGGCGGTGGGTCCGCTCGAGCAGCGGATCGGCCGCGAGCTCCACCGGGCCACGATCGAGCTGCTCGACGTGGACGAGAAGAAGCCCGGCGTGCGCGAGCTCGTGCAGGCCACGCTCGATCTCGTCCGCGGCCTGGGTCTGGCTGACACGATTACCGACGACGCCGCCCGACGCGAGCGGATCCTCGACCACTGGGCCGAGGTTCTGGAAAGAGAGCTGCGATGAGCCTGCTGGATTCACTTCTCGAGAACCTCTCCATGGAGGGGTTCGAGCTACGCCAGGTGGTGGCGGGCCTGAGCGAGGCGGGCTGGCGCGAGCCGACGCCGGCCGCGGGCTGGGACGTCGCCGCCCAGATCGCCCACTTGGCCTGGACCGACGAGGCCGCGCTCGCCGCGACCGAGTGGGTGGCGGGTGACGCGACCGCGTGGGACGAGCTGGTCACCGAGGCGCTCAAGAACCCCGAGGGCTACGTCGACGAGGCTGCGCTGGCGATGGCCACGATGCCGGCGACGGACCTGTTGGAGCACTGGGACGGCGTACGTGGCGAGCTCGCCGGGGCGCTCGCGGACGTCCCGGAGGGGAAGAAGCTGCCCTGGTTCGGGCCGCCGATGTCGCCGGCCTCGATGGCGACCGCGCGGTTCATGGAGACCTGGGCCCACGGCCTGGACGTACGTGAGGCGCTCGGTCTGACCTACGAGCCCAGCGACCGCATCAAGCACGTCTGCCACCTCGGCACCCGCACCCGCGACTTCTCCTACGGCGTCCACGGTCTGACCCCGCCGAGCGACCCGTTCCGGATCGAGCTGACCGCGCCGTCCGGTGAGGTCTGGGAGTGGGGGCCTGAGGATGCGGCGCAGAGCGTCCAGGGCCCGGCGTACGACTTCGCGCGCCTCGTCACCCAGCGCATCCACCGCGACGACACCGCGCTGGAGGCCACCGGGGACGACGCCGAGAAGTGGCTGAGCATCGCCCAGGCGTTCGCCGGCCCCGCCGGCTCCGGACGCACCCCGGAAGGGGACGCGCGATGATCACGATCGGCAACTGCTCCGGCTTCTACGGGGACCGGTTCTCGGCGATGCGCGACATGCTCGAGGGCGGTCGGCTCGACGTACTCACCGGCGACTACCTCGCCGAGCTCACCATGCTCATCCTCGGCAAGGACGCCCTCAAGGACCCGTCGACGGGCTACGCCAAGACCTTCCTGCGTCAGGTCGCCGACAGCATCGACCTCGCTCTGCAGCGAGACGTCAAGATCGTTTCCAACGCCGGCGGTCTCAACCCGGCGGGGCTGGCGAAGGCGATCGAGGCGCTCGGCACCCGGGCGAAGGTCGCCTACGTCGACGGCGACGATCTCCGCGGCCGGCTCGACTCCCACCCGGACGCCTTGACCGCCAACGCCTATCTCGGCGCCTTCGGGATCGCGCATGCGCTCGACTCCGGCGCCGACATCGTCGTCACCGGCCGGGTGACCGACGCGTCGGTCGTCGTCGGGCCGGCGATCGCCCACCACGGCTGGAAGCGCGACTCCTACGACGAGCTCGCGGGCGCCGTGGTCGCCGGGCACGTGATCGAGTGCGGCACCCAGGCCACCGGCGGCAACTTCTCCGGGTTCCTGACCATGTCGCCGCAGGCTCGGGCGCGGCCGCTGGGCTTCCCGGTGGCCGAGATCGCCGTCGACGGCTCCTCGATCATCACCAAGCAGGACGAGACCGGCGGTACGGTCACGGTCGACACGGTCACCGCGCAGCTGCTCTACGAGATCCAGGGTCCGCACTACCTCGGCCCCGACGTCACCACCGACCTCACCTCGATCCGGCTCCAGGAGGTCGGGATCGACCGGGTCGCGATCACGGGCGTGACCGGCACCCCGCCGCCTGCGACCCTCAAGGTCGCGGTCAACTCGCTCGGGGGCTACCGCAACTCGACCGAGTTCGTGCTCACCGGGCTCGACATCGACGCCAAGGCCGCCTGGCTGCGTGACCAGCTCGACGCCGAGCTCCCGATCGGGCCGGACTACACCTGGTCGACCTACCGCGTACCCGCGCCCGACTCGCCGACCGAGGAGGGAGCCGCCTGCATCCTGCGGCTCTCTGCGCGGGCGGCGGACGCCGACGCGGTCGGCCGCGCGTTGACGGCACCGGCCATCGAGCTGGCGCTCGCCTCCTACCCGGGCTTCCATGTCACTGCGCCCCCGGGACGGCCGTCTCCGTTCGGGATCTACAAGGCTGCGTACGTCCGGCGCGACCGCGCCCCGGAGACCGTCCACCTCCCCGACGGTTCGACCTACGAGGTCCCTGCACCCCTCGCCTATGCCGAGGCGTCACGCCCGTCGGCCGAGACGTCACGGACGTCGGACAAGGTGACCTCTCGACCGACGGGAGCGACGCCTCGGCCGACCGGAGCGACGTCTCGGCGGGCGCTCGGGGAGCTGGTCTATGCGCGATCCGGGGACAAGGGTGGCGATGCCAACCTCGGGCTCTGGGTGCCGCAGGGGAAGTCGGATGCGGCCGTCGAGTGGCTGCTGGACACCGTCACCCCGGAGTGGGTGCGGCAGCTGCTGCCCGAGGCCGAGGATCTCGCCATCGACATCACGCCGCTGCCACATCTGCGCGGGGTGAACATCGTCATCCACGACCTGCTCGGCGAGGGCGTGGCCGCCTCGACGCGGTTCGACCCGCAGGCGAAGGGCTTGGGCGAGTGGGCGCGAAGCCGATTTGTAGACATTCCGGAGGGGCTTCTGTGAGCGAGGATCTGTTCCAGCTGGGCGCCGAGTTCGTCCGCCGTGAGGTCTTCCCTGACCTGCAGGAATGGGAGGACAACCAGGAGATTCCGCGCGAGGTCCACAAGGCCGCCGCCAAGCAGGGCCTTCTCGGGATCGGGTTCCCCGAGGAGGCCGGCGGCGAGGGCGGCGGACTGGCCGACACCGTCGCGGTGACCGAGGGGATGATGTCCGAGGGCGCCTCGTCAGGGCTGCTCGCGGGCCTGTTCACCCACGGGATCGCGCTGCCCCACATCGCCAAGCACGGCTCGCCCCACCTGATCGACACCTACGTGAAGCCGACGCTGGCCGGGGAGAAGATCGGCAGCCTCGCCATCACCGAGCCCGACGGCGGCTCCGACGTCTCCCACCTGCGCACCACCGCCGTTCGCGACGGCGACGAGTTCGTGGTCAACGGCGCCAAGACGTTCATCACCAGCGGCGTACGCGCCGACTTCGTCACCACCGCGGTCCGCACCGGTGGCCCGGGTGCCGGCGGGATCAGCCTGCTCGTGATCGACAAGGAGGTCTCGACAGGCTCGACCACCGGTGGATTCACGGTCACGCGCAAGCTGGCCAAGATGGGCTGGCACTGCTCCGACACCGCGGAGCTCGCCTTCGAGGACGTACGCGTCCCCGCCGCCAACCTCGTCGGCGACGAGAACGCCGGCTTCATCTACATCGCTGAGGCGTTCGTGACCGAGCGGATCGCGCTGGCCGTGCAGGGCTACGGCACCGCCGCGCGCTGCCTGGCGCTCACCGCCGACTTCTGCCGCCAGCGCGAGACCTTCGGCGAGCCCCTGATCAAGCGTCAGGTCGTACGCCACAAGCTGGTCGAGATGCACCGGCAGGTCGAGGTCGCCAAGGCCTACACCCACGCCGTGGTCGCGCGCTACGACCGCGAAGGGTCGACCCAGGCCACGATCGCCGAGGCGGCGCTGGCCAAGCAGACAGCGGTCGAGGCCTGCACCTGGGTCGTCGACCAGGCCGTCCAGCTTCACGGCGGGACGGGATACATGCACGGGACCGAGGTCGAGCGGCACTACCGCGACGCCCGGATCCTGCCGATCGGAGGAGGAGCGACCGAAGTGATGACCGACCTGGCCGCCAAGCTGTTGGGACTGGACCGATGAGGTGGGCAGCATGACCGGCAACAGAGAGGCTCTCCTGGAGAAGATCGAGGCCCTCGACGCGGAGCACGCCAAGGCGGCCGCCGGAGGCGGCGAGAAGTACGTCGCCCGCCACAAGGCCCGCGGCAAGCTCCTCGCCCGCGAGCGGATCGAGCTGCTGCTGGACGAGGGCAGCCCGTTCCTGGAGACCCAGCCGCTGATCGGCTGGGGCAGCGACTTCCCGGTCGGTGGCTCGATCATCACCGGCATCGGTGTGGTCGAGGGCGTCGAGTGCATGATCGTCGCCAACGACCCGACGGTGAAGGGCGGGGCGCTCAACCCCTACTCCCTCAAGCGCTCCTTCCGGGCGGCCGAGATCGCGGAGAAGAACGGTCTCCCGACGATCAACCTGACCGAGTCCGGCGGCGCCGACCTGCCCACCCAGAAGGACATCTTCATCCCCGGCGGCAAGGGCTTCCGCGACCTCACCCGGTCCTCCGCCCGCAAGCAGCCGACCGTCTCGGTGGTCTTCGGCAACTCCACGGCCGGTGGTGCGTACGTCCCCGGCATGAGCGACTACGTGATCATGGTCAAGGAGGGCGCCAAGGTCTTCCTGGCCGGCCCGCCGCTGGTGAAGATGGCCACCGGCGAGGACACCGACGACGAGTCGCTGGGCGGCGCCGAGATGCACTCGCGCATCTCTGGCTCCTCCGACTTCCTCGCCGTCGACGAGCACGACGCCATCCGGCAGGCGCGACGCGTCGTGGCCAGGCTCAACTGGCGCAAGCGCGGTCCCGAGCCGAAGGCGAGCTACGAGCCCGACCTCGACCCGGACGGCCTGCTCGATCTGATCCCGACCGACCTCAAGGAGCCCTTCGACCCGCGCGAGGCGATCCTGCGGATCGTGGACGGCACCGGGCCCGACAACGCCAAGGACCGTCAGGACAGCGCGTTCGACGAGTTCAAGCCCCTCTACGGATCGAGCCTCTGCGTCGGCTGGGCGCGGCTGCACGGCTACGAGATCGGCATCCTCGCCAACGCCCGCGGCGTACTGATGAGCGAGGAGGCCCAGAAGGCGGCGCAGTTCATCCAGCTCGCCAACCAGAAGGACACCCCGCTGCTGTTCCTGCACAACACCACCGGCTACATGGTCGGCACGGAGTACGAGCAGGGCGGCATCATCAAGCACGGCGCCCTGATGATCAACGCGGTCTCCAACTCCACCGTCCCGCACCTGACCGTGATCATGGGCGCGAGCTACGGCGCCGGCAACTACGGCATGAACGGGCGCGCGTACGACCCCCGCTTCCTGTTCACCTGGCCCTCGGCCAAGTCCGCGGTCATGGGGCCGGCCCAGCTCGCCGGCGTGATGGAGATCGTCGCCCGCGAGTCCGCGGAGAAGAAGGGCGAGATCTTCGACGCCGAGGGTTTCAAGGGCGTCAAGGAGATGGTCGAAGGGATGGTCGAGGAGCAGTCGCTGCCGATGTTCTTGAGCGGACTCGGCTATGACGACGGGGTCATCGACCCGCGCGACACCCGTACCGTCCTCGGCCTCTGCCTCTCCGCCATCGCCACCCGACCGATCGAAGGCGCCATGAACTTCGGCGTCTTCAGGATGTGAGAGCCATGACCATCAGTCGAATTCTGGTCGCCAACCGCGCCGAGATCGCCTCGCGCGTCTTCCGCACCGCCCGGAAGCTCGGCATCGGGACCGTCGCGGTGCACTCCGACGCCGACGCGGACCTGCCGTTCGTGGCGGAGGCGGACCATGCCATACGTCTCCCGGGCAACGCCCCCGCCGAGACCTACCTCCGCGCTGACCTCGTCATCGAGGCGGCCAAGGTGGCCGGTGCCGACGCGATTCACCCGGGCTACGGGTTCCTGTCGGAGAACGCCGACTTCGCCCGCGCCGTCGAGGCGGCCGGTCTGGTCTGGATCGGGCCCGCGCCCGAGTCGATCGAGCAGATGGGCTCCAAGATCGAGGCCAAGAAGATCATGGCTGCCGCCGGGGTCCCGGTGCTGGAGGCGCCGGCCTCACCGGTCGAGTCCGACCTGCCCTTGCTGGTCAAGGCCTCCGCCGGTGGGGGTGGGCGCGGGATGCGGATCGTCCGCTCCCTCGACGCTCTCGGCGCCGAGATCGCCAAGGCCGAGGCCGAGGCCGCGTCCGCCTTCGGGGACGGGACCGTCTTCGTGGAGCCGTACGTCGAGGCCGGCCGCCATGTCGAGGTCCAGGTCGTCGGTGACGGCGCCGGCAACGTCGCGGTCTTCGGCGAGCGCGACTGCTCGGTACAGCGTCGCCACCAGAAGGTCGTCGAGGAGTCCCCGGCTCCGCTGCTTCCGGACACCGTCCGGGCGGCGCTCCACGAGGCCGCCCGGAACGCTGCCGCGGCGATCGACTACCGCGGCGCCGGGACCGTCGAGTTCCTCTACGACGCCGCCACGGAGCGGTTCTGGTTCCTGGAGATGAATACGCGGCTTCAGGTGGAGCATCCGGTGACCGAGCTGGTGCACGGGGTGGATCTGGTGGAGCTGCAGATTGCGGTGGCCGAGGGGTCGCTGGAAGAGGTCTCGACAAGCTCGACCACCAGCGTGGACGGGCATGCGGTGGAGGTGCGGCTGTATGCCGAGGATCCTTCCGCGGACTATCAGCCGCAGTCGGGGACGTTGACGACCTTGGAGTTCATCTCGACAAGCTCGATACACCGCCCCGGCGACGCCCGGATCGACGCCGGCTACGCGTCAGGCTCGGAGGTCAGCACCTTCTACGACGCCATGCTGGCGAAGGTGATCGTGCACGCGCCCACGCGCGAGGCAGCGATCCGGCGGCTCGTCGGGGTGCTGCGTACGGCCAAGATCCACGGCCTGGTGACCAACCGGGAGCAGCTGATCGGGATCCTCGGTTCCGATGCGTTCCGCAGCGGCGAGGTCACGACCGCTCTGCTCGCGAAAGAAAATTTTCTTTCAACGGTCGACGACCCTGGTGCAGCTGTCGCGGCGGCGGTCGCGCTGGCCGAAGGGACCCGTCGCCCGGGGCTCCCGGTCGCCTGGCGCAACGTCACCAGCCAGCCCCAGCGGACGGTCTTCGAGGATGACTCCGCGGACGGCCTCGTCGTGGAGTGGTACGGCACCCGCGACGGCTACCGCATCGACGGCTTCGAGGTCATCGATGCAGGTCGGGAGCGGGTTGTGCTCGAGAAGGACGGCCTACGCACGACGTACGAGGTCTCGATCGACGGCGACCGGATCGACGTCGACTCCTCGTTCGGCCACACCGCGCTGCGGAAGCGTCCGAGGTTCACCGACCCCGCGACCCAGACCCAGCCCGGAAGCCTGCTGGCGCCGATGCCGGGGTCGGTCATCAGCGTGCTCGCCGAGTCCGGCAGCAGCGTCACGGAGGGCCAGCCGCTGCTGGTCCTCGAGGCGATGAAGATGCAGCACACGGTGACCGCGCCCACCGACGGCGTACTCACCCAGATCAACGTCAAACCAGGAACCCAGGTCGCCGCCGGCGAGGTGCTGGCCGTCGTAGAGGAGACAGCATGACCACGACCGCATTCACTGAACCCGAGGAACGGGCGGCGCTGCGAGAGGCCGTCGCGAAGCTGGCCGGGAAGTACGGCCACGACTTCGTCGCCAAGCAGGCCCGCGAGGGCGGCAAGATGACCGAGATGTGGCTCGAGATGGGCCGCAACGGGTTCCTCGGCGTCAACATCGCCGAGGAGTACGGCGGTGGTGGCGGTGGCATGAGCGACCTGGCCGCCGTGCTCGAGGAGGCCGCGACCGCCGGCGCTCCGCTGCTGATGATGGTCGTCAGCCCGGCGATCTGCGGCAGCATCATCGGCCGCTGCGGCACCGACGAGCAGAAGAAGCGCTGGCTGCCGGCGATCGCCGACGGCTCGCACTTGATGGCCTTCGGGATCACCGAGGCCGACGCCGGCTCCAACTCCCACAAGATCACCACCACCGCCAAGCGTGACGGCGACAGCTGGGTGCTGAACGGGCAGAAGACCTTCATCTCGGGTGTCGACGAGGCCGACTCGGTCCTCATCGTCGCCCGCACGGAAGACGCCAAGACGGGCAAGCTCAAGCCCGCGCTCTTCGTGGTCCCGACCGACTCCGAGGGCTTCACCAAGCAGGTCATCCCGATGGCCTGGGAGGCGCCGGAGAAGCAGTTCACCCTCTTCATCGACGACGTACGTCTCCCTGCCGACGCCCTTGTCGGCGACGAGGACGGCGGCATCTGGCAGCTCTTCGCCGGCCTCAACCCCGAGCGCATCATGGGCGCCGCCCTCTCCTGCGGGATGGCGCGCTACGCTCTCGCCAAGGCGGTGGAGTACGCCGGGTCGCGGTCGGTCTGGAAGGACGCCCCGATCGGCTCCCACCAGGGCATCGCCCACCCGCTCGCGAAGGTCAAGATCGAGCTGGAGCAGGCTCGCCTGCTGTGGCAGAAGGCCGCCGCGCTCTACGACGCCGGCGACGACGCCGGTGCCGGAGAGTACGCCAACATGGCCAAGTACGCCGCTGGCGAGGTCGCCTGCAACGCCACCGATGCCGCGGTCCACACCCACGGCGGCAACGGCCTGACGGTCGAGTACGGCCTGGCCAACCAACTCGTCGCCGCCCGCCTGGGCCGGATCGCCCCGGTCAGCCGGGAGATGATCCTCAACTACATCGCCATGCACACCCTGGGACTCCCGAAGTCCTACTGAGCACGCCGAAATGAGTACAGGGCCGGTCGCGAGCGACCGGCCCTGTTGCGTACGTCTGTCTCTACTTCTTCGGCTCGATGATCACGATGGTGCTGAGGATCTTGTCGGCGAAGGTCTGACGCTTGTCGTCCCACAGCGGCCACAGGTAGCCGATGTAGCAGGCGAGCTGGTCGAGATAGTGGACGAAGAAGCGCCCGATCGAGAACCAGGTGCCGAGGACCTGGCCGTCGGCCTCCTTGACGACCTTGATCCCGAGGACGCCCTTGCCGATCGAGTAGCCGGTCTTGCCCTGCTTCAGGCCGTAGTTCCAGAACAGGTAGGCGAGAGACACGAGGAAGCCGATGAACATGAGGAGCCCGCCGATGGCCATGAGCGCCCCGTTGGGCTCGCCGGCGTCCGTGTACATGCCGGTGTTCGGGTCATACTCCGCGACACCACCCGCGGCGGCTCCGCCGATGAGCAGGCCGTAGCCGATCCAGAACGGGATCATCGCCACCGCGCCGACGAGTCCGTCGATGATGAAGGCGCCCGCGCGTGCGCCCCAGGAGGCGTACGGCGGGGTCGGGGCTCCATAGCCGTAGCCGGCCGGGGCGGCGCCGTAGCCGGTGGGAGCGGCAGGAGCGCCGTAGCCCTGCGCGGGCGGAGGCGGCGGAGCGCTGGGCTGACCGTAGGCCGGGGCGGGCGGCGGAGTCGGCGGCAGGGGCTGGCCGGAGGGGTCCTGCGGGGCGCCAGGAGGCGGGCCGTAGTTAGACATGGGCCCGAGTATGGCCACAACTCAACGTAAATGTCAGCGCACACGCCCTGAGCCCGCTGCGGCTAAGACCGAGGCTCCACCACGACCAGCGTGCTGACGAGCTTGTCGGCGAAGGTCTGCCGCTTGTTGTCCCACAGCGGCCACAGATAGCCGATCAGACAGAACGCGTCGAGGACGTGGAGCAGCTGCCGGGCCAGCGCCATCGGGACGCCGATCGTCGCCTGCGACTCTTTGCGGACCAGCTTGATCCCGAGGACGCTTTTGCCGATGGTGTAGCCGGTGCGGCCCTGCTTGAGGACGTGGTTCCAGACGGCGAAGCCGATGAACCCGAACCAGCCGACCAGGGTGACCAGGAGGCCGAAGATGGTGACGAAGAAGCCGGACTCCTGCGACAACCCGCCGCCCACGCCAGCGACCAGATAGAACGGAATCAGCAGGGCCGCGTCGATCAGCGCAGCGACGGCCCGGCGGCCCCAGGTCGCCAGCGGAGGGCCGGTGGGAACGTACGACTGCTGTGCCCACGGCGGGGCCTGGGGCTGCTCGCCCGGTCCACGAGTGGGGTCCTGCGGTGCGCCTGGCGGCGGCCCGGGCGGCGGGCCGAAGTTCGACATCTGGTGGGTCATCTCCTCGAGTGTGATGGCCTGCTGACCTGGCCGACGTTCAATCTATCGGGTCAAACAGGGGTTAGCCTGACCCTTATGGCTGGAGCGGCGACGGCAATGGATCGGGCTCAGCGCCGGTTCCCGCCGGTCGCGTTCCCGCTGGCTGTCGTCTACAAGTTCTACGAGGACCAGGGCAACAACCTCGCCGCGATCATCACCTACTACGCCTTCGTGGCGGTCTTCCCGATCCTGCTGCTCGCCTCCTCGATCCTCGGTTTCGTGCTGGAGGGCAACCCGAGCCTGCAGGAGGCGGTGCTCGACACGGCGCTGGCGCAATTCCCGATCATCGGCGACCAGCTCGGCCGCAAGGAGCTCACCGGCTCGACCGGCGCGATCGTCATCGGTGGTATCACCGCCCTCTACGGTGCGCTCGGCCTGGGCCTCTCGCTGCAGAACGCTGTGAACACCGCCTGGTCGGTGCCGCGCAACAGCCGCCCCAACCCGATCCTTCTGCGGGTGCGGGCGCTGTTCATGCTTGCCGCCGGCGGACTGGCCATCCTCTCGGTGACCGCGCTGTCCCTGCTGCTGAGCCGCACCGACTTCCTCGGTTTCAAGGCGGTCGACGTCGGCTACTGGCTGGTGATCCTCGGCACCGTCGTGATCGTCACCGGCATGCTCTGCGTCGTCTTCCGGATGGCCACCACCCGCGACCACGCCCTCGGGCACGCCCTCCCGGGCGCGTTCACGTTCGCGATGCTGTGGCAGGTGCTGCAGTACTCCGGCGCGGAGTTCGTCCAGCACGTGCTCGCCGCCACCCGCGGCATGAACCAGACCTTCGCGCTGGTCCTCGGTCTGGTCGCCTTCCTCTACATCGCGGCGCTGATGGTGGTGATCTCGATCGAGGTCAACGTCGTCTTCGCCCGTCACCTGTGGCCGCGAGCGCTGCTGACTCTCTTCACCGACGACGTCGAGCTGACCGAGGCCGACCGCCGCGCCTACGCGAGCTATGCCCTCATGCAGCGTCACAAGGGCTTCGAGACGGTCGCGGTCACCTTCGACGGTCCGGATGGCGACAGTCACGAGATCGTCATGGACCCCTCCTGGCTCCGCAAGACCGCGAGGCGGATCCGTCGCCACGACGAGTTCAGCCGGCCGCTGCCGCCGACCAAGCCGCCGCCCCCGGTGCCGCCGGGCCAGCTGCGCGCGGTGCCGCACCCCGATGAGGACGAGTCGAAGCGGCGTACGAGTTCTTAAAGCTTCCTCCGCAGCGGCACGAAGCGATACCAGCCGTGCCTGCTGAGTCGCGCCGGGCCCGTCGCGTTCCGCTCCACCAGCATCATCAGGCCGGCGACCGGCACCACCATCCGCCCGGGTGCGGCGAGCTGGTCCATCAGCTCGCGCGGCAGGGCCTCGGCCTCGGCGGAGACGAGGATGCGATCGTACGCAGCCTCCTGGGGCCACCCGAGAACCCCGGGCTTCGCCTTCTCGATGCGGGCCCACGGCTGGTCGGTCGCGGTCAGGTTCCGGCGGCCGAACCTGACCAGGGAGGGTTCCAGCTCGACCCCGATGACGCTGCCCTCGGGACCCGTCAGGTGGGCCAGCAGCGCGGTGGTCCAGCCCGAGCCGGAGCCGACGTCGAGCACCTTGTCGCCCGGTGCGACCTCGAGAAGATGAAGCATGTCCGCCACCGTCCGCGGCTGCGAGTTGGTCTGGCCGTGGCCGATGGGAAGCGGCTCGTCGAAGCCCGCGAAGCCCCGCTCCTCGGGAGGAAGGAAGCCCTCCCGGGGGATGGCGGAAAACGCATCGAGGACCGCGTCCACCCCTCCAGTCAAGCACCGTAATGTCTGCCCCATGACTGAGTCGCCTGAAACCACTGCTGAACTCGTCCACCTCGACGTCACCGATGGTGTCGCCACCATCACCCTCGACTCGCCGGCCAACCGCAACGCGCTCTCCCGACAGTTGGTCACCGAGCTGTTCGAGGCGCTGCACGCGGCCGACAAGGACACCTCCGTCAAGGCGGTCGTGCTCCAGGCGACGGGCACCGTCTTCTGCTCCGGCGCCGATCTCTCCGAGGCCGCGACGGTGCCGATGGAGGAGGGGACCCGCGGGATCGTACGTCTCCAGCGCACCATCGTCGCCCTGACCAAGCCCGTCGTGGCGAAGGTCCAGGGACCCGTACGCGCCGGTGGTCTCGGGCTCGTCGCCGCCGCCGACATCGCGATCGCCGCCGACACCGTCTCGTTCGCGCTCACCGAGGTCCGGCTCGGCCTGGCACCCGCCGCGATCTCCCTCTCGATCCTGCCCCGGATCGACGCCCGCGCCGCCTCCCGCTACTTCCTCACCGGCGACAAGTTCGACGCCGCCGAGGCCGCCCGCATCGGCATCCTGACCGCCGCCGTCCCCGCCGCCTCGCTCGACGACGAGGTCGCCGCCATCACCGCCTCCCTGCTCGAGGGCTCCCCCCAGGGCCTGCGCGAGACCAAGCGCCTCATGGTCCGCGGCCTGGTCGAGCACATCGACGCCGGCGGCGACGAGATGGCCGCCCTCTCCGCCCGCCTCTTCGGCTCCGACGAGGCTCGCGAGGCGATGACCGCCTTCTTGTCGCGCAAGAAGTAGTGCCAGCGAGGTCGTCGCTCGTTGGGAGAGCGCGGACGCACGTGAGCTGCTCGACCCGGCCGGCCACACGATCGAGTTCACCACCACGCTCGACAACTTTCGGGTGGAGTTGGGTTGCGACTTCGAGATTCCGGGCGATCTGCACGTCTACATGTCGGCCGATGGCTGGGACCAGGAGAGCGCCGGATGGTGCACCGAGCCGCGGGCGAACTACCACGGCAACGGCAGTGGGTCGGTCGTGCTCGGCGGACCAGGGAAACACAAGATCACGTTGCGGGCGCTGCACAAGGACGGATCGCCGTACGTCCCCGCTGACGGCACGATCGAGATCAACCTGGCGGTCATCGACCACGTCGAGGGCTGGGTCGGCGGCTAGTCGGTTCGCCACGGTGGTCGACTGGCGGCACCGCTGCCCCCGTAGCACCACGTCGGGGGTAGAGTTGTCTCCTTGCCGTGCGCCATGGGGGGCGCACGGCGGGTGTGAATCTTTGTGACGGGGGAACATCCAGTTGAACGACAAGCTGGCTGAGCGCGAGATCGCTCAGGAGCAGGGGTTCGTAGATCGTGTCTACCTCCAGCTGGGAGAGTCGGCGCGCGCTGCGCACGAGCTGGCCAACGAGGGCCGCGAACGTGGGGCCCTGGGGCATGAGGGCGGTCTGGTGGAGCGCGACGCGTTCGCCTTCCAGGCTGCGCGACGCATCGCGCAGCTCGACGCTGCCCACGAGGGGCTCGTCTTCGGCCGCCTCGACCTCGACCCGTCCGTCGACACGGAGCCGCGCTACGTCGGCCGCATCGGTCTGCGCGACGCCGAGCGTGACTCGCTGCTGATCGACTGGCGGGCGCCGGCGGCTGCGGTGTTCTACCAGGCCACGGCCGTCGAGCCGCGGTCGGTGATCCGGCGGCGGGTGCTCCGTTCCGAGGGGCAGAGCGTGATCGGTGTCGAGGACGAGCTGCTCGACGCCGAGGCGCTGGAGCGCACCGGTGCCGACCTGCCGATCGTCGGCGAGGGCGCGCTGATCGCCCAGCTCAGCCGTGCCCGCGACCGCACGATGCACTCCATCGTCGCGACCATCCAGGCCGAGCAGGACAAGGCCATCCGCGCGCCGGGCAAGGGCGTCACGACCATCTCCGGTGGTCCCGGCGTGGGCAAGACCGTGGTGGCTCTCCACCGCGCCGCCTACCTGCTCTACACCGAGCGTCGCCGCTACGAGTCCGGTGGCGTGCTCATCGTCGGGCCGTCGGGTGTCTTCATGCGCTACATCGAACGCGTCCTGCCGAGCCTCGGTGAGACCGCGGTCGCGCTGCGCTCGCTGGGTGAGGTCGTGGACGGCGTACGTGCGACCTGGCACAACGACCCCGCCGTCGCCGACGTGAAGGGCTCGGTCCGGATGGCCGAGGTGCTGCGCCGTGCCTCGCGCCAGCAGGCGCCGGGCTCCCCGCGCGAGTTCAAGGTCTTCTACCGGGACGACTCGCTGCGACTGGACGGCAAGCGGCTCGGTGAGCTGCGGCGACAGCTGATGAGCCAGGGCCGCCGCAACCAGCAGCTGCGTCGCGTACCTCAGATGCTTCTCGACATCCTCTGGCGTCAGGTACGCGGCGAGCGAGGCCGCGAGCGAGGTCGCGAGGTCTTCAACGACGAGATGCTCGACAACCCCGCCTTCCTCGAGTTCGCCGCCGCCTGGTGGCCGGCGCTGGAGGCGCGTGAGGTGCTCGGCTGGCTCCGCGAGCCGGAGTTCCTCGCTCGCGTCTCCGAGGGAGTCCTGACGTACGACGAGCAGCAGCTGCTCCTCAAGTCGTGGGCCGGTCGCGGCCTGACCGACGCCGATCTGGCCATCGAGGACATTCCGCTGCTCGACGAGCTCCGATACGCGATCGGCGACATCCCCGAGCAGGTCGCCGACGAACGGGACGCCGACCAGAGCGGCATCGACATCGCCGAGCTGATGACCGCCTCCGACCGTGAGTTCTCCTCGGGGCGGGGCTGGCGCCCGCCGACGTACCGGATCGACGACGACCCGTTCGCCCACATCCTCATCGACGAGGCCCAGGACCTCACCCCGATGCAGTGGCGGATGGTCGGTCGCCGGGGACGTACGGCCTCGTGGACCATCGTCGGTGACCCCGCCCAGTCCTCGTGGCCGGTGGCGGAGGAGTCCGACGCCGCCCGGGCCAAGGCGCTCGAGGGCAAGCCGGTCCACGCGTTCCACCTGTCCACGAACTACCGCAACTCGGCCGAGATCTACGACTTCGCCGCGGCCTACGCCGAGCGGGTCGGTCTCAACGCCGACCTTCCCACCGCGGTCCGCTCCACCGGCGTCGAGCCGCGGGTCATCGAGCACTCGGTCGACCTGGAGAAGGCCACCCGGGAGGCGGTCGGCGAGATCGCGTCGCAGGTCAGCGGCACCGTCGGCATCGTGGTCCCGGTCGCGCGCCGCTCCGACGTCAACGCGTGGCTGGCGTCCTGGTCGGAGTTCGCGGACGACGCCCCCAGCGCCGCCGCCTCTGCTGCCGACCCGACCTCCGTGCCCTCCGGCGAGGACCGCATCGTCGTCCTCACCGGCCTGGACACCAAGGGCCTCGAGTTCGACGGCATCGTCGTGGTCAGCCCCGACGAGATCGAGCGCGAGTCGGCCACCGGCCGCGCCACGCTCTACGTCGTCCTCACCCGTGCGACCCAGCTGCTGACCACCGTCTCCTGAGCAAGCGGCCCTGACTGCACTAGCCGATGACGCTTTGTGAAGGATTCACAAGGCGTCATCGGCTAGTGCAGCGCTCGACGGAAGGTCAGCCGTGGGACGGCTTGGCGTCGGCGGTGACCTCGACGCCCTCGGCGAACTCGACGAGCTGCTCGTCGGTGAGGTGGACGGTGCTCCACATCTGGATGACGACGGTGAAGTCGCGGTAGGCGTACTTGAGCATCGTCGCGCCGTCGGGAGTGGTGACGAGGGTGGCGGGCTGGCCATTGACTGTGGTGTCGGTCGAGCCCCCGGTTTCGGAGCTGCTCGCCTCCAGAGTCACCACGATCTTGTCGCGGAAGTCGCTGACCGTGGTGTCGTCGTCGGGGCGGGCGACGGCGAGGACGTACTGGTCGGATCCCTGCAGTACGAATCCTTCGGGCACCTTCGCCACGGTGAAACCGGGCATCTGGGTGCCGTCGTAGTCGACCAGACGTACGTTGTCGGCGGCCTGTACCGTCGGGACGCCGTCGTTGCCGGAGGTCAGGGCGATCCCGCTGAAGGCGCCGCCGACCGCGAGAGTCAGCGCGGCGCCGCCGAGAGCGGCGCGCTTGATCCGGCGCCGGGAGAGCGCCTTGTGGCCACGGCGAAGGTCGGCCGCGGCATCGTCAGCCGTCGAGGCGGACGGGGACGGGGTCAGGCGGGCGAGGCGGTCGATCACGTCGTTCATCGGGAGTCTCCTGTCAGTTGGGTGGGGTTGAGCAGCGCCCGGAGCTTGTCCAGGCCGCGTGCGGTCTGGGACTTCACGGTTCCGGTCGAGCAGCTGAGCGCGTCGGCGACCTCCTCGACCGAGAGGTCGTGGACATGGCGGAGCACGACAGCCGCGCGCTGGCGGGGCGGGAGCTCGGCCAGCGCCGCGACCAACTCGGGATCGACCATCGCCGGATCCTCGACCGGCGCCTCGGGCAGCGAGACGGCGCCCTGCTCCCGCCGGAAGAACGGGCGCCTGCGGTGGTCGGTCAGGCAGTTGATCAGGGTGCGGCGAGCGTACGCAGCGGGATGCTGGGACGCTCGCCCCCAGGCCAGATAGACCTTGACCAAGGTCGACTGGACCAGATCCTCGGCCAAGTGGGCGTCGCCGGCGGTCAGCAGCCGGGCAGTGCCGACGAGCGGCGCTCGGTGGCGGCGTACGAAGGCCCCGAATTCGGCGTCTTGGGAACGTCTCACGCACTGTCAACGGATTCGGGGCACCGTTGGGTTGCACGGGCCCACCATCCGAATCGAATGGGTCACGCGTCAGCGCGCGGATTAGGCTCATCCCATGACGACCAACAGCCCCGCCCGGACCGCGATCGAGGAGATCACGGGGCACGAGGCGTGGGCGATCATCCGTCGCTCCTCGCGGGCGGGTGACCGGGACACGGTCGGCATGCTGGCGGGCACCCGGTCCGTGGTCGAGTCGCTGCTCGACGTACCTCTCGAGGAGGGCACCCCGGAGCCGGGGAAGGTCGCCGACCGGCTGCTCGCGGTGCCGTTCCGGCAGGTGAGCGAGCGGGGCTTCGAGGCCCACGACGACGGCACCCCGCTGGTGGTCGTCGACGTGGAGCGCGAGTGGGAGTTCTCCGTCGCCGAGGTGATCGAGGCGCTTCCCGACGTCCCGGTGGAGTTCGTGGACCGCGGCGGGTTCGACGTCGACGACGACACCTACGCCGACCTGGTCAAGACCGTCATCGAGGACGAGATCGGCCAGGGCGAGGGCGCCAACTTCGTGATCGGCCGCCACTACCGGGCCCAGCTCGACGACTGGAACCACGAGCGCGCGCTCACCGTGCTGCGTCGCCTTCTGGAGCGCGAGCGCGGGGCGTACTGGACCTACTGCTTCTTCACCGGCGACCGCTACCTCATCGGCGCCTCGCCCGAGCGGCACGTGAGCGTCCACGGCGGCGACGTCCGGATGAACCCGATCTCCGGTACGTTCCGGCTGCCGCGCGACCTCGAGGGCAGCCCGGAGAAGATCGCCCACGACCTCAAGGGGCAGCTGACCGACTTCCTGAAGGATCAGAAGGAGGTCTACGAGCTCTTCATGGTGGTCGACGAGGAGCTCAAGATGATGTGCGACATCTGCGACCAAGGCGGCCAGGTGCTCGGGCCGTTCCTGAAGCCGATGTCGCGGCTGATCCACACCGAGTATCTGTTGGCGGGCCGCTCGGCGCGCGACCCGCGCGAGATCCTGCGCGACACGATGTACGCCGCCACCGTCACCGGCTCGCCGGTGGAGAACGCGTGCCGGCTGATCAAGAAGTACGAGCCGGAGGGCCGTGGCTACTACGGCGCTGCTCTCGCGCTGCTCGGCCGTGACGAGTCCGGTGCGCCGACGGTCGATTCGCCGATCGTGATCCGCACCGCGGACGTGTCTGTCGACGGCCGGCTGAAGGTGAGCGCCGGCGCGACGCTGGTGCGCGACTCCGACCCTGTATATGAGGTGGCGGAGACGCACGCCAAGGCCGGCGGGATCCTGTCGGCCTTCGGGCTGGTGCCGGCCGCGCCCGCGCTCGCGCAGGACGTCTCCGAGCTGGTCAACGACGAGGACCTGCTGCTGACCCTGGCCGCCCGCAACCGTCGACTGTCGTCGTTCTGGCTCACCGACCAGGGCGACGAGGAGCCCTCGGCCCACCTCGCCGGGAAGCACGCGGTGATCCTCGACGGCGAGGACGATTTCGTACGCATGCTGCGCCACGTCCTCCGGGTGCTCGGCATGACGTCGTCGGTCGTCCGGCACGAGGACTACGAGGACGGTGCCTTCAAGGGTGCTGATCTCGTCATCGTCGGGCCGGGCCCGGGCGACCCGCGCGATGGCTCCGACCCGAAGATGGCCAAGCTGCGCGCCGCCGTTGCGTCTCTGCTCGAGACCGAGCAGCCGTTCCTGGCGGTGTGCCTCGGCCATCAGGCGCTGTGCCACCAGCTCGGGATCGGGCTGCACTACAAGGACATCGTCTTCCAGGGCACCCAGACCCGCGTCGGTCTCGGGTTCGGTGGGCGGCCGCGCCGCGAGCGGGTCGGCTTCTACAACACCTTCGTCGGACGGGTGGGTTCCACGGAGCTGCCCGCGGGGGTGTCGGTGGATGCAGATCCCGAGACGGGTGACATCCACGCCCTCTCCGGGCCCCACTACGCCGGCATCCAGTTCCACGCGGAGTCGGTCCTCACCGAGCGCGGCTACGACCTCATCCACGACGTCGTCAGCGATCTGCTCGCCCAATGACCAGAGTCGTCGTGGTCGACCACCACGACTCCTACGTGTGGAGCCTCGTCCACATGATCGCGCAGGTCACCGGGGCCCTTCCGGATGTCGTGGAGCACGACGAGGTGAAGCTCGGGGACCTCGCCGGCTACACCCATGTGGTCCTCTCGCCCGGGCCCGGCCACCCGGCCGACCCCGCGGACTTCGCGGTCGGGCGGGACGTACTCCTGGACGCGGGGTGGCCCGTCCTCGGCGTCTGCCTGGGGATGCAGGGGCTGGTGACTGCCTACGGCGGCGTCGTCGACCGGATCGAGCCTGCCCACGGTGAGGTCGCTCGGGTGACGCATGACGGTCGCGGGGTCTTCGCAGGCATCCCGTCGCCACTCGAAGCGGTCCGCTACCACTCGCTGGCGGCCGTTTCCGTGCCTGACGTCCTGAAGGTGACGGCCCGTTCCGAGGACGGGGTCGTGATGGGCGTACGTCATCGGCTGCTGCCGCTGGAGGGCGTCCAGTTCCACCCCGAGTCGGTGCTCTCGCAGCACGGTGCGGCGATGGTCGCGAACTTCTTGGGTCGACCGGGGCCACGATGAGCGTCGAGGATCTCTTCGCCGAGGTCGCCGCGGCCCACCCCCGCTGTGTGTGGCTCGATGGTGGTGGCGCGCGTGAGTGGTCGGGCACCCGGTCGCTCATCGGCTGGCTGGAGAACGACGACGTCTCGCTGACCTACTCGGCAGCGCGCCGTGAGGTGCTGCGCCACGCCGGAGGCCGCTCCGAGGTCATCGGCGACGACATCTGGCAGGTTCTCGAGCGCGAGGTCGGCCCGGGGGAGCAGTGGTTCGGCTACCTCGGCTACGCCTGTCGGCCCGATCTCCCCGCCGCCCCCTCGGGCGACGTTCCGGATGCCGTCTGGATGAGGCCGTCCCACGTGCGGATGTTCCACCACGAGCAAGCGGTTCGACGGGACGATCTTGTCGGCCACCCACACGTAGACCGACAAGAACGTCCCGTCGTACCAACGGCGTATGCCGCCGCCTTCGACCAGGTCCAGGAAGCACTGCACGCCGGCGACACCTACGAGGCGAACCTGACCTACAGGACCACGGTCCACACCGAGGCCGACCCGGTGGAGACCTACCTGCGACTCAGGAGCATCAACCCGGCGCCGTACGCCGGCTTCCTCCAGCACGACGTGGCCGGCCACGCCGCGTGGCTGCTGAGCTCGAGCCCGGAGCGGTACGCCCTGATCGATGCCGACCGCGTGATCGAGACGAGACCGATCAAGGGCACGACCCCGAGGGGCGCGAACGACGCGGAGGACGCGGCCAACGCGGAGCTGCTGCGTACCGATCCCAAGCTCCGCAGCGAGAACCTGATGATCACCGACCTGCTCCGCAACGACCTGGCGATGGTCTGCGAGCCGGGGACGGTCGAGGTGCCGGACCTGATGAAGGTCGAGTCCTACCCGAGCGTGCACCAGCTCGTCACGACGGTTCGCGGCCATCTCCGGGACGAAATATCGACGGTCGAGGCGCTGCGACGGCTCTTCCCCGCCGGCTCGATGACCGGCGCCCCCAAGCTCCGCACGATGGAGGTCATCGCGCGAGCGGAAGAACATCTCGGCGGCCCCCGCTCCGCCTACTCGGGGGCCTTCGGCTGGATCTCGGGCGATGGCCCGGCCGACCTCGGGGTCATCATCCGCACCCTTACCACGTACGACACCGCCACCTGGCAGGTCGGCACCGGTGGCGGGATCACGGTCAGATCCGATCCGGACGAGGAAGCAGCCGAGGCTGGCTGGAAGGCCGAACGCGTACGCGCCGCGCTCGGCCTTCCAGACTGACGATCAGACCGGGACGGCGCCGCTGTACCAGCGCTGCCACGAGATCGAGTAGATGCGGACGGAGCCGCTGCCGATCCGGGAGGCCATGGCCTGGAAAGTGTTGGCGCCGCCGCTGTGGGAGATGGTGCACCGGGTCACGTACGAGTCGCTGTTCACCGTGACCGTGGTCCCGAAGGCCTGCGGCTGCAGGTTGGCGGTGCCGTTGCCCTTGATGCGAACGCAGTAGCGGTAGCGGATGTCCGCCCTCGTCGAGAACGACGAGCCGAGAGCGGTCCACGAGGTCGACGACAAGGCCCTGTCGACCGTCGTGGTTCTGAGTGTCCCCCAGCCCGATGCGCTAGCGGGCTGAGGCAAAGCGGCCAGCGTCCCGAGCGCGATCATGAGCGAGACGAGGAGGCCGGCCAAGGCGCGGCCAGGGTTCCGACGGACGTGGGTATTCAACGAGCCCTCAATTCTTGGACGGTGGATCGATATGGCACTGGTGAACTCGTGACTATGGACCAGGGGCCGTTCCTCTGACTCCCGTACAAAACCCGTACCCGTTCATGGTGTGGCGCGTCCGCCAGGAGGGTCCGGAGTGGCAGACAAGAAAATTTTTGTGCCGTACATCGTGGACGTGGTCACCAGCTATTGGATCGTTCATAAAACGAGGACTACCGTGGACCCATCATGGCGACCATCGACGACAAAGCCCTGCCACATGTGATCGTGCTCTTCGGTGCGACCGGTGATTTGGCGCGCCGCAAACTCCTGCCTGGCCTGCTCAGACTCAACGAGGCCGGGCTGATGACGGATGCCCAGATCGTCGGCACGTCACTCGAGGATCTGTCCGACGAGCAGTTCATGGAGTTCGCTCGTGAGGCTTGCGAGGAGTTCGGCAAGGGCGACATCACCGACGAGCGCTGGGAGGCGTTCGGAGGGATGCTCTCCTACGTTTCGACCAAGGAGGGCCCGCACGCGCTCGCCGACGCGGTGAAGCTCGCCGAGAAGAAGCTCCAGGGGCTCGGCAGCGACGTACGCCGCCTCCACTACCTCAGCGTCCCGCCCAAGGCCGCTCAGGACGTGATCCGTCAGCTCGAGGAGGCCGACCTCGTCGAGCGCGCCCGGATCATCATGGAGAAGCCCTTCGGCACCGACCTCGAGTCGGCCAAGGAGCTCAACGCCAAGATCCACGAGGTCTTCTCCGAGGAGCAGATCTTCCGGATCGACCACTTCCTCGGCAAGGAGGCCGCGCAGAACATCCTGGCCTTCCGCTTCGCCAACGGACTCTTCGAGCCGATCTGGAACCGCAACTTCATCGACCACGTCCAGATCGACATCCCCGAGACGCTGGGTCTGGAGGGACGGACCGCGTTCTACGAGAGCACCGGCGCCTACCGCGACATGGTCGTGACCCACCTGATGCAGGTGCTGGCGTTCATGGCGATGGAGCCGCCGACCTCGCTTGCTCCCGACCCGATCGGCGAGGAGAAGAACAAGGTCTTCCGGTCGATCCAGCCGCTGGACCCGCGCAACGTGGTGCGTGGTCAGTACTCCGGCTACCGCGGCAAGAACGAGGTCGCCGACGACTCCGACACCGAGACGTTCATCGCGATGAAGGTGATCATCGACAACTGGCGCTGGGCCGGCGTGCCGTTCTTCCTGCGCACCGGCAAGAAGTTGGCCGAGGGCGCGCGGATCATCTCGATCGCGTTCAAGGAGCCGCCGCTGACGATGTTCCCGTCCAACTCCGGCGCCGGCACCCAGGGCCCCGACCACCTCACCTTCGACCTCGCCGACCAGTCGAAGATGTCGCTGTCGTTCTACGGCAAGCGCCCCGGGCCCGGCATGAAGCTGGAGAAGCTCTCCATGCAGTTCGCCACCCAGGAGACGACCTCCTCGACCGGCGTCCTCGAGGCGTACGAACGCCTCATCCACGACGCCATGCGTGGCGACCACACGCTCTTCACCACCGCCGAGGGCATCGAGACGCTCTGGGAGATCTCCCAGCCGCTCCTCGAGAACCCTCCGCCCGTGCGCCTCTACGCCCCCGGCTCCTGGGGACCCAACTCGATCCACCAGCTGATCGCCCCGCACGCCTGGCGCCTCCCCTTCGAGCGCTCCTGGCGCGAGACGAAGAAGCACTAGCCGAAACGGCGCGTACGTCGGCCGAGACGTCAGTCCGGTCGGCCGAGTTGGCACCTGCGTGACGTCTCGACCGGCGCGCGCGACGTCTCGGACGACGGGGCCGACGTCTCGGCTACGGGGCGTTCGCGCTCAGCTGCTCGAGGAGGGCTTGGGCGGCGCGGTCGATGGCGTCGCCGTCGTAGGGCTCCAGGTCGACGGAGTTGAAGCTCTGGATCAGGGTGCCGTTCTGGACGAAGCCGGTGACGGCGTACGAGTTGACGCCCTGCTGCTTGACCATCCGGGCGTCATCGGCGCCCTTGACGTCGGGCTCGCTGACGTCCCCGGACTTCACGTCCATGGTCTTCCACGCTTCCGCGAGGGTGCCCTTGAAGGGCAGGTAGTTCAGTTCGTACGCAGTCCCGCCCGACTTCTCGGGAAGCAAGGCACAGCGGGGTGCCGCCGAGGTGCCCCTTTCGACGCGGAGCTGGGCGCCGAGGGCCTTCTCCACGGGGGCGATGTCGAGCCCGTCGCAGGGGTTGAACGTCTCCTTGGAGGCATGCTCCGGGGATGATGCGGAGGCGGACGCTGACGGAGCGGCGGGCTCCTCGGCTCCGCAGGCAGCGAGGAAGAGCAGCGCCACCAGACTGGGCGCCAGAACGGCGTACTTCAAAGGTTCAACCCTCAATTGTTCAGCACCGCCGTGGGCGGTTCTGTCGGCTTGGGAGCGGCGGAGCCGGGCAGGCGCATGGTCATCCGCGCACCGCCGTGCGGGGAGCGGGCTGCGGAGACCGACCCGCCGGTACGCTCGGCGACCTGCCGGACGATAGCGAGGCCGAGCCCCGAGCCAGGCATCGAGCGGGCCTCCGTGGAGCGGTAGAACCGGTCGAAGACGTACGGGATGTCGTCCTCGGCGATACCCGGCCCCTCGTCGTCGACGTTGAGCACGCCATCGTGGAGCGAGACGTGCACCGTGCCCGACTCCGGCGACCACTTGGCGGCGTTGTCGAGGAGGTTGGTGACCGCGCGCTCCAGTGAGCTGGTGTCGCCCATGACCCACCATGGCGCCATCTCCTCGGAGAAGGTCACCGACGGTGCGCGCAGACGGACACGCGAGAGCGCCCGGTCCACGACCTCGGAGAGGTCGACCGTCTCCAGCGTGGGCTCGGCCGGCGCGTCGCGGGCCAGCTCGACGAGGTCGCCGATCAGATTGGTGAGCTCCTCGATCTGGGCACGGATGTCGCCGAGCAGCTCAGCTCGCTGCTCGCCCGATATCGAGGCATCGGCCTGGGTGAGGAGCTCGACGTTGGTGCGGAGCGAGGTCAGCGGCGTACGCAGCTCGTGCGAGGCGTCGGCCACCAGCTGTCGCTGCCGGTCCCGGGAGGCGGAGACGGCGGACAGCATCCGGTTGAACGATGTGGCCAGCCGGGCGATCTCGTCGTCGCCCTCGACCGGGAGCGGGGTGAGGTCCTCGGTGGTCGCGATCCGGTCGACCGAGGCAGTGAGCCGTCTCACCGGTCGCAGTCCGCCCGCTGCCACGAGCCAGCCCGCGAACGCTGCGGCGACCACCCCGGCGGCGCCGAAGAAGAGCACGACGAGCCCGAGTCGCTTGTACATCTCTTGCTGTGGCCCCAGCGACTGCGCCAGCATCAGCGCGGAGTTGCTCTCGGGGATCGGGACGGTGACGACCCGGAAGACGCCCACCTTGGTGGAGACCGTACGGACCGACTGCTTGGCCTCGCGCTTGGCCACCGCCTCCTCCGGCGCGCCGGGCCGCGGGAACGTGCCGAGCGTCGGCGACCAGTAGTTGTGCGAGTCGTCGACCTCGGCGACCTGGATGTCGCCGGCGTTGAGCACCCAGGTCGGGAAGGCCGCCCCTGTTCGTGCGTCCTGGATCGACGCGGTGTTGGCTGCGGCGGAGGTGGCTCGCTTCAGCAGCGACTCGTCCATGTTGGCCTGCAGCTGGATGCGTACGACGAAGTAGAGCCCGATCGCGATCAGCGCGATCGAGCCGGCGACCGCGAGAGTCGTCAGCAGGGTGACCCGGCCCGCCAGAGAGCCGCGGTAGCGCGAGCTGGCTGCCGGCGTGGTCACGGCGCTGCTCACGACTCCTTCAGGACGTAGCCGATGCCACGTACGGTGTGGATCAGCCGGGCCTCACCCTCGGCCTCGGTCTTGCGGCGCAGGTAGCCGACGTAGACCTCCAGTGAGTTGGCCGTCGTCGGGAAGTCGTAGCCCCACACCTCTTCGAGGATGAAGGACCGATCGAGTACGCGGCGGGGCCGACGCAGGAACATCTCCAGGAGCGTGAACTCGGTGCGGGTGAGCTCGATGGCGCGTTCGCCCCGGGTCACCTCGCGGGTGGTGGTGTTCATGGACAGGTCGGCGAAGTGCAGCGTCTCCTCGTCGTCCTCGCCGATCGGGGCCGCCCGGCGCAGCAGCGCACGCAGCCGGGCCAGCAGCTCCTCGAGCGCGAACGGCTTGGTGAGGTAGTCGTCGGCCCCGGCGTCCAGGCCGTCGACCCGGTCGCCGACGGCGTCGCGGGCGGTCAGCACCAGGATCGGTACGTCGTTGCCGGCTGCTCGCAGCGCCTTGGTGGCCTCGATGCCGTCGAGGCGGGGCATCATCACGTCCATCACGACCACGTCGGGATCATGGTTGGCGATGCCGGCGAGCGCCTCGGCGCCGTCGCCGGCCAGGGCGACCACGTAGCCGTTGAACTCCAACGACCGGCGCAGCGACTCACGCACGGCCTTGTCGTCGTCGACGACCAGCACGTGCGGCTTGTCGCCGGGGCTGTCGCTCGGGGTGGCAGGGCTGTTCACACTCCTACCTTGCCACCCCTCGCTGAGTCACCGCTGAGAGGACGCTGGTGTTTCCGCGAGATCGGCCCGCGTGTCGGAATACCCGGTTAACCGGCCTCTACAAATTTTTCGGGCCTGCACTTCTCAGGCAATGCAACACCCGAGAAGTGCAGGAAAGACCTGATAAGTCAGGCGTTCTCCTTGCGGAAGGTGGAGATGCCCCACCAGACCGCGAGCGCGAACAGGCCGAGGGTCCAGCCGACGCCCCAGCCGATGTCGGCCACTCCGAGGTCACCGAAGAACGAGGCTCGCACCGCGTCGACGATGTGCTTGGTCGGGATGACGTCGGCCAGCGTCTCGAGCCACGCGGCACCGAAGCTCATCGGCAGGAAGATGCCCGACAGCAGCAGGATCGGCATCAGCAGCATGTTGGTCACCGGCGCCATCACGTCCTCGCTCTTCACGAGCAGCGCGAACGCGTTGGAGGCGGCGGCACCGGCGCCACCGATCATTACGGTGATCGCGATCCCGACGAGGATCCCCACCGGCTTGAAGTCCATGCCCATCACCAGGCCGAGGGCGACCAGGATGATCGCCTGCACCAGGATCTGCAGCAGGTCGCGGTAGAGACGCCCGAACAGCAGCGCGCCACGCGACGCCGGGGTGACCCGCTCCGCCTCAATGACGCCCTCACGCCACTCGCCGATCAGCGAGAAGCCGGCGAACATGGCGCCGAAGATGCCGAGCTGGACGAGCATGCCGGGGACGAACCAGTTGTACGCATTGCCACCGAGCTCCTCGATGAGCGGCTCGAGCAGCGGGCCGAAGAGCACCAGGTAGAGGATCGGCTGCATCACACCGATGAGCACCCAGGCCGGGTTGCGGAGGTTCATCCGCAGCTGGCGGTTGAAGACGACCATCGACTCCCGGAAGAAGCCGGACTTGAGGACGGGCTGTTGGAACTCGGTCATGACCGGGCCTCCTGGGTCTGGTCGGCGGCCTCTTCGGCCTCGGGTGTGCCTGAGTCGGCGTCGCGCAGCGATCGTCCGGTCAGCGTCAGGAAGACGTCGTCCAGGGTGGGTCGGGCGACCTCGATCGATTCCAGCGAGACCCCGTTGGACTCCAGATCGCGCAGCAGCCCGGGGACTGCTTTCCCGGCCCGCGGCACACGGCCGCTGACCAGTCGCTCGTCGACCTCGACGGTCTCCGAGATCGAGCCGAGCTTGTCGCGCGCGATCGCGACCTGCTCGTCGGTGGCGACCTCCAGCGAGACCAGGTCGCCGGAGACGGCGGCCTTGAGGTTCTCCGGGGTGTCGTTGGCGACGATGCGGCCTTGGTCGATGACCATCACCCGGTCGGCGAGGGTGTCGGCCTCGTCGAGGTAGTGGGTGGTCAGGAAGACCGTGGCCCCGTGGTCCGTACGCAGCGAGGCGATGTGGTCCCACAGGTTGGCCCGCGCCTGCGGGTCGAGGCCGGTGGTGGGCTCATCGAGGAAGACCAGCTTGGGGGCGTGGATCAGCGCCATCGCGATGTCGAGGCGGCGCTTCTGCCCGCCGGACATGTTGCGGGGCTTGCGGCGCCAGAGCCCGTCGAGCTGAAGCCGCTCGAAGAGAGCCTGCCCGTGGGCGACCGCGTCCTTCTTGGACATCCCGTAGAGCATGCCGTGGTCGACGACCTCGTCGCCGGCGTAGGCGCCAGAGAAGGTCGATCCGACCTGAGAGCAGTAGCCGATGCTCCGCCGGACCTCGACGGACTGCTTGGCCACGTCGAAGCCCGCCACCGTGGCGGTGCCTGCCGTGGGCTTGAGGAGGGTGGTGAGGATGCGCAGGGTGGTGGTCTTGCCGGCGCCGTTCGGACCCAGGAAGCCGACCACCTCGCCCTCTTCGACGTCGACTCCGTCGACCGCGACGACTTCTTTCTTCTGCTTGCCATGGCCGGAGGCGAAGGTATGCCTCAGGCCGCGTGCGTGAATCATGTGTCACTCCCTTGTGCGTGCAAGTCCCAGACAAGCACGGACCATCGACAACAATCACCCGATTTTACCTGGGTGTTCAAACTTGAATGCCGTGAGTGTTCAATTTTGATCCCGCGATGTCAAACCAATTCGGCGGGACCCGCGACGGCTCAGCCGCGCAGCATCTCCCGGTAGCGCTTCCGGTCGGCGTCCATCTGCCATCCCGGGTCGTCCTCGGCCGGCGTCCAGCCGGGAGCGTCGCCGGCGAAGGCGAACTTGCCGCTGCGTACGTCGTCCAGGACCTCCACCAGCCACGCCCGCTCGGAGCGGAGCTTGTCGAGCTGAAGGCGCAGCGCAGCACCGGTGTGGGGCGGCGCCACGTGGGTGTTGGCCCGGATCGCGGCGTCGAGCTCCTTGTCGGTGCGCTCCAGAGCCTGCAGGCGGACACTCAGCTGCTGGATGACGGCGGGACGCTCCAGCAGCGGCGCCAGCGAGAACGCGGCGTAGAAGGAGACGCCGTTGTAGACGTCGACGGCCTGCAGCGAGCGGGCGACCAGGCGCTCGAGCTCTGCCCGACCGCTGGCGCTGATCTCGTAGACCGCGACCGCTCGCCCGTTGTCGACCAGATCGTGCCTGGTCAGATGGCCCTTCTCGGTCAGCGAGGTCAGCGCGTGGTAGATCGAGCCCGGGTTGATGTTGGCCCACTGGTCGACCTGCCACGACATCAGCTCGCGCCGGATCTGGTAGCCGTTGACGGGTTCGAACAGCGCCACTGCTCCCAGCAGCAGCATCCGTGTGTCGTCTCCGGCCATAGGGAGATTCTAGGGGCGGCAAGACCGGGCCTCAGCGCGACGTCAGCTGCCACAGGTGTCCGTCGGGGTCCGCGACGACCGCACGGTATTCACCCCACGGTGCAGACTCCGGCTCGATCATGCCGCGGCCGAGAGCCACAGCGGCCGCATAGCGCGCCTCGACGTCGTCGCGCGAGCCGAGCTCGATGGTGACCAGGCACTGCTTCGGACCTTCCGAAAGCAGCGTCGCCGCGTCCATCGGCTCGTCGTCGAGCTGGCCGGTGACCCACTTGAACCCACCGGTGGGGATCATCATCACCTCGCAGGAGTCCGACAGGGTCGCCCGCAACGGCTCAGGGACCCCGTCGTCGGCGAGCTCGCCCGGAGTCTCGAGGCCGAGGCCGTCACGCAGGAAGACATGGGACCGGGCGCGGTCCCGAGTGGGCAGTGCGATCGTCGTACGCATCCCGATCTCCTCAGTGACAACAGTGGTCGGCGGCTGGGGCGGTGTCCGATCCGAGATCGTCGTCGCGCCCGGCGGCGAGCCGCGACCACTGCGCCGTCGGGCGACCGTTCACGCCGGCGCGGTGGTTGGTCGTGGCGGCCTCCTCACTGCGGAACTGGCTGCCGTCGATGCCGGTACGCCGCGGCCAGCCCTCCGGTGAGTCCTCCCAGGTCTCCTGCCGTCCGTAGACGGTCATGTCCAGGATCCCGTATGACGGCGACATCGGCTCCACGCCGCGACCGGTCGTGCGGTACGTCTCGAAGACCCGGTCGCCGTCGCGCAGGTAGCAGACCTTGCCGCCGAAGAACCCGCGGGCGTCGAGGACGTCCCACGACTCCTCGGGCACGGAGTACCACGGCATCTCCCACCCCATGAAGTCCCGGTAGCGAGAGCTCTCCAGGTAGGGCCCCTGGCAGAAGACTGCGTACGTCACCCCGCGCGCGTGCAGGTAGCCGAGCTCGCTCACGCCGCCGCTGAAGAACGTGCACCCCTCGCACTGGTCGGCGGCGGCATGGCCGTTGTGCCACATGTGGTAGCTCGCGAAGAGCTGCGTACGCCCCTCGAAGGCGCCCAGCAGGCTGACCCGTCCGGCGGCGCCGGCGAGCGGTGCGGCCGCGTCGACCTCGGTCATCGGGAGCCTTCGGCGCGCAGCGGCGAGAGCGTCGCCCTCACGCGTGTGCGCCTTCTCGCGGTCGAGGAGCGCATCGCGCTCGTGCAGATAGGTCGTCCGGTCGACGACGGTCGGAAGTGAGATGGTCATGCTGACTACGTTAAACATAGTTGATACTCTTGTGAAGAGAGTTTGGAGGATCGATGCCGAAGAAGCAGACGTACGCCGACCTGGGTGATGCCTGCGCGACCGCGCACGCCATGGACGTCATCGGGGACCGGTGGAGCATGGTGATCGCCCGCGAGCTGTTGCTCGGTCCGCGCCGGTTCGCCGACCTGGCCTCGGCAGTTGTGGGGATCACGCCTGCCGTACTCACCTCCAGACTGAAGGCGCTGCGGGACAGCGGTGTCGTCGAGCAGGCCCGGCTCGACGATCTCGGCCAGACCCGCGTCTACCGGCTCACCGAGTGGGGCCAGGGGCTGGAAGACGTGATGCGGTCGCTCGGTCACTGGGCGCAGTGCTCGCCCGGCTTCCCGGTGGACGGGAGCATGACCCCCGACGGGGTGATCGTCGCGATGCGCACGATGGCCCCCTACGCCACGATGGCCGAGTGGGGCGACGGCCCCGTCCAGATCGCGATCGAGCTGCACGACGAGCGGCGTCCCGCCGCAGGCGTACGCCGCTACCGGCTGCACTGGGACGAGGACCGTTTCGAGCTGACCGAGGGTGCGGACGACGAGTCCGCGACGACCGTCTCCGGCGACTCGTCGGCATGGGCCGACGTCGTCTTCGCCGGGAGCTCGGTCGGCTCGATGGCCGTCGAGGGAGACCAGCGGGCCGTGGAGCGGGTGGCTGCTGCGTACGCCGCCATCGCCTAGCCACAGCACTTTCAGCAGGCACGCCGGGACTTCTGGCTCTGACGACCCGTAGTTCGGGCTCACTACGCTCGATGCGATCGAATGACTCGGAGAGGATCGACGTGACCCTGAACCTGACTTACGGGGACCTGGGAGACGCGTGCGCGGCCGCGCACGCACTGGACCTGATCGGTGACCGGTGGAGCCTGATCGTGGTGCGCGAGCTGATGTTCGGGCCGCGTACGGCACGTGACCTGGAGTCTTCCGTGATCGGCGTCAGCACCGACGAGCTCAAGGACCGGCTGCTGTTCTTGGAGCACGCCGGCGTCGTGGTCGAGACCGAGCTCGGCTACATCACCAAGACGACGGCCTACGCCCTCACCCCGTGGGGCCGCGAGCTCGAGACGATCCTCGGAGCGCTCGGTCGCTGGGCCCACGGCTCGACCCGCTTCCCGATCATGTCCGCCGGGATGACGCCCAGCGGTGTGATGGTGGCGATGCGCACGATGGTGCCCCCCGGCAGCGCGACGACCCCCGAGCCGATCAGCGTCGCCTGGGAGCTGACCGACGCCCGCCGTCCGGACGCCGACCCGCAGCAGTTCCGGCTCGTCTGGAAGGGCAACCAGTTCGACCTCGCCGAGGGCACGCTCGAGGACGCCGACGTCACCATCGCGGGCGACTCGACGGCCTGGACCGGCGTCGTGTTCATGGGTTTCCCCGTGGACGCGGCGATCGCCGAGGCCGGGCTCAAGGTCGAGGGTGACCGCGCTGCGCTCGACCGCGTGCTCGGGCTCTTCGCGGACACACTCGCCCAGGCCAGCTGAACCTAGGGGGCGGGGTCGGCGCAGAAGGCGATCAGCTCGCCCCGGGCCTTGCCCTCCTCGATCAGCTGACCGACGTCGAGCGGGACATGCTTCAGATCGCCGAGCGGGGTGCGGATGATGGCGCTCTCCCGGCGCCAGGGCGCGATCGTCGGCGGAGCCACGCAGCGGTGCTGCTCGAGCATCGCGGCGAGCTCGGGCTGCTCCCGCTTCGCCAGCGACCGGGGCTCGGACGGCGTGGTGATGGCAACCAGACAGAAGGCTGCCAGCGCGGTCAGAGCGCATACCTTCATGGCGACGACGACCAGCGTCAGATGTCGCGGAGTGTCCGAGTGCACGCCTACCACAACGACAGATGGCCCCGACGGTAACGGGTCCGATGGTCACTATGACGAACGTCCCATCCGGACACCGGGCGCAGACCAGGGGCAGAGTCGCTAGTGTCGCGTCATGCCTTCGCGTACGTCTTCCTGGTTCTCCTCGCCCGCCGAGGCCGTCACCCGTATGGGAGACGTCGGCTACCTCGCGGACGACTCGACCGCGCTGACGACCTACCTCGCGGGGGCGCTCGAGAAGCCGGTGCTCGTCGAAGGACCGGCCGGTGTGGGCAAGACCGAGCTGGCCAAGGCGATCACCCGCGCGACGGGGGCCGAGCTGGTCAGGCTGCAGTGCTACGAGGGCCTGGACGAGGCCCGCGCGCTGTACGAGTGGAACTACAAGAAGCAGCTGCTCCGCATCCAGGCCGCCAACGACGGCCAGGCGTGGGAGGAGACCCACGACGACATCTTCTCCGAAGAGTTCCTGCTGACCAGGCCGCTGCTGACCGCGATCCGCCGTGAGGAGCCGACGGTGCTGCTCATCGACGAGGTCGACAAGACCGACGTCGAGGTCGAGGGGCTGCTGCTCGAGGTGCTCTCCGACTTCCAGGTGACCATCCCCGAGCTCGGCACGATGACCTCGACCCGCCGCCCGCTGGTCGTGCTCACCTCCAACGCCACCCGCGAGCTCTCCGAGGCGCTCAAGCGACGCTGCCTCTACCTCCACCTCGACTACCCCGAAGCCGACCGGGAGCGCGAGATCGTGCTCTCCCAGGTGCCCGGGCTCGACGACAAGGTGGCGCGTCAGCTCGTCTCCGTGGTCGGCAGGCTGCGCGAGCTCGAGCTCAAGAAGTCGCCCTCGATCGCCGAGTCGGTCGACTGGGCGCGCACCCTGATCGCGCTGGAGATCACCGACCTCTCCGACAAGGCCGTCGCCGACACCCTCGGCGTCGTCCTCAAGCACTCCTCCGACGTCGACCGCGCGGTCCGAGAGCTGCGGTTGAAGAGGTGACTCTCCTCGACCGGCACATCGAGTTCCTCGAAGCACTTCGGGGAGCGGGGCTGCCGGTGTCGCTCTCCGAGGGCCTCGACGCTGTCACCGCCCTCGGCCTGATCGGCTGGAACGACCGGACCCAGGTCAAGGAGGCGTACGCCGCGACCCTGGTCAAGCGCGCCAACCAGCGAGCCACCTTCGACGGGCTCTTCGAGCTCTACTTCCCGCGGATGGTCGGCTCGGGGATGGACGCCGAGGCCGAGGCCGCCGGAGTGGCGAAGGACGGGCCCGAGGCGCTCTCCGAGTTCACCTCGCGACTGAGCGAGGCGCTGGAGGCCGACGACGTCGAGATGCTCCGTCAGCTGGCCGCCGAGGCGGTGGCGCGCTTCGGTGCGATGCCCGGTCGTGGCCCCGGGCTGAGCTCGTGGTCGTCCTACACCGCGCTGCGCCGGCTCTCGACCGACGAGCTCACCTCGAGGCTCATCGAGGGGCTCCAGCAGGGCGGCTGGACCGATGAGGAGGCTGCCCGGGTCGGCACCCGTCGGGTGGACCGTTTCTCGGGCCTGGTGGAGGCCGACGCCCGCCGCCGGATAGCGGAGGAGAAGGGCCCCGAGCAGATCGCCAAGATCGCCGTACGCCCCACCATCGAGAAGCTCGACTTCCTGCACGCGCGGCGGGCCGACCTGGAGGCGCTCCGGCGCGAGATCTACCCCTTGGCGCGCCGGCTGGCGACCCGGCTCACCCAGGAGCATCACGCGCGCCGGCGAGGAGCGGTGGACCTGCGGCGTACGCTCCGGTCCTCGATGTCCACCGGCGGGGTTCCCGTCGACCTGCGCTTCAGGCCGAAGCGGCCGCATCGCACCGAGCTGGTGATCCTGTGCGACGTGTCGGGTTCGGTGTCCAACTTCGCGACGTTCACGCTGATGCTCGTCTTCGCGCTGCGCGAGCAGTTCGGCAAGGTGCGCGCGTTCACCTTCGTCGACGAGATCCACGAGGTCACGTCCTACTTCAAGCCCGGCGCCGACCTGGTCGACACGATGACCGAGCTGACGAAGGCGACCGAGCACGCGGCCCGGATGGGACGCACCAACTACGGCCGCGCCTTCTCGCTCTTCCAGGAGCGCCACGCCGACGCCCTCGGCCCGAAGTCGTCGCTGCTGATCCTCGGCGACGCCCGGTCCAACTACTCCGACCTCGCCGTCGACTCGCTGCGCGCGATGGCCGACGCGAGCAGGCACGCCCACTGGCTCAACCCCGAGGTCCGTACGCAGTGGGACACCGGTGACTCCGAGGCGACGCGCTACGGCTCGATCATCGAGATGCGGGAGTGCCGCAACCTCACTCAGCTCTCCGAGTTCGTCCACGACCTGGCGTAACGCTGGCCGTGCCGTTGACGGGATCGTTCAAGACCGAGAGTTGGGCGTGATGGAGGAGGCGCGGAGCACGTACGTCTACAAGGTGCTCGAGGCGGCGTGGGGAATCTGGATCTCGATCACGGCGGTGGCGAGGCACACCGACGCCGAGGGCGCATACCGCGACTTGTTGAAGACAACTCTTGACTTCGCGGGGACGGCAGCCGAGCTGCCGACGGAGTACCAAGACGCTTTGCGGGCCGGCTGGGCGAGGATTGCCCTCGACGTCCTTCGGGCAACTGGAAGGCCTATTCGGGTGACGATCGAAGATGTCACGTTCGTAGATACCGACTTCCAGATCGAAGGCCTTGCCGTTGCGATCTGCCGGTGGGCGGAGAGTGTTTTCGATATCAATGCCCATGAGGTCGACGTGGCATTTGACGCGGCAGCAAACTGCTACCGGATCGCCTGGCGCACGTGAACTCGGTGATGAGGAGGCGTGTCGACCGCTGACCTGGGGAGTGCCAGGCGTACCTGGTGCGCCTGGCACTCTTCAGATCCTCCGTATTCTGTGCGGTTGGAGAGCATGAATCCGGACTTCTGGAGTGGATGGTGAGGATGGCGCTACCGACGTCTCTGCGGGTGCCGGCGAACCTGCTCCGTCGTCAGGGTCTAGCAACAGCAGATCAGCGACGACGTGCTGCGATGCTCGCCGCTGTGTACGACGACATGTCAGACCGCAACTTGGCGATCGTGCTGGAGGACGTGCTCGGCGGCGACAGGCATGAACTCCTGCGTGAGGCGATTGATGCACACGAGAGGCTTGCTGACTCGCAGGATGTTCGTGACGCCAGGATGCTTCTCGAGGGAGCGGGCTGGCAGTTCGACGACGAATAGTCGGCCTCGCCGACCAGCAAGCCCGCTGCCAACAGCTGTCACTGCAGCTTCAGGTCGAGCCCGTAGACGATCCGGTCGGCGACCCCGACAGAGTCGGTGACGCACACGACCCGGTCGTCGGCGAGGAACCGGCGCCGGTCGGAGAGGACCGGGGTGCCGTCGGGGATCTGCAGGTCGTACGTCTCCTGCGGCGTCGGCATCCGCGACTCGATGTCCATCGCGACCGTGGTGACCTTCACCCCGACCGTGGCCAGCAGGTCCTTGATCGGCGGCTGCGGCCAGTCGTCGGACGGGGTGGCCAGCGGGGTGTCGATGACCAGCGGATAGGGGATGTAGGCCGTGGTGCGGTATTCGGCCGTGTCACCGCTGATGAAGAACGTGTAGGTGGTGCTGAGCAGCTCGCTGCGCGGGTCGAGGTCGAAGGCCTCCCCGAGCTTCTCGCCGGCCGCGATGACCTCGTAAGCGTGCTCGACCGAGATGCCGTCGTCCGGGCCGCGCGGCGGCTGGTGGTAGGCCGCGTCCGGCTTCGCCGGGTGGCTCGGGTCCGTGATCAGCATGCTCATCAGGTCGTAGCGGGTCTTGGTGGCGTCGCGTACGAACACACCACGGCCCTGCTCGCTGGTGATCAGGCCTTCGTTGCGGAGCACCGCCAGGCCTCGCCGGATCGTGGCGCGGTCGTAGGGGAAGGTGTCCATCAGCTCGGGCTCGGTCGGTAGACGCTCGCCGGGCTGGTAGGTGCCGTCGTCGATCTGGGCCCGTAGATAGTCGGCCACGTGGAGGTATTTCGGCAGGCCGCGCGGACGGGGATTGCTCATGGGAGAACACGTTACTAAGGCGTACAGATCCCGAATAGCCGCATAGCCCCACCCTTTCCGCCTTGACCCGTTGCAATGAGTGGACTTATGGTCGAACGTGTCTCGGGACGTTGGGCGTTCAGCCCGGCTGTGACCCCGGCGTCTCGAGGCACTCAACGACGAGACCATCGACATTCCTTGGGGGGAATTCGTGTTCGTAGACGACAGACTCAGCATGGGGTCCAGCGAGCGGCCGCCGGTCCTGGCCAAAGACCCGCTGGTCTACCGGACCGACCGGGGTAGCTTCTGGCACCTTCGCTCGGTCAAGAGGAGCCATGGGTACGTGCAGACCGTGTGCGGCCGCCGCCTCGGCACCTGGCACGTGCTGCCGCCGCGCAGGCTCAGCAAGGTCGCGCCCGATCAGGTCTGCGTCGGCTGCCTGCGCAAGACGCCGATCGGTGAGGTGAAGCGCCCGAGCGGGTCAGGCAACCTCGAGCAGGCTGAGGTCCGTGAGCCACTCGACCGGCGCGACGTCATCGGTGTAGACCGTCCCGCCCCGGATGCCCGGCTCGAGCCGGGCGGCGGAGTCGGTGAGGGTGCCGGCGAGGTCGGCGGGCTGCGACTTCGCGGTGGCGATGAGGTTGGCCTCGGGATCCGCATCCGGGTCGACGGTCGCGATCAGGTGGGTGTTGGTCGGGCCGGAGTCCGACCGCCACACGGCCTCGCCGAACGAGGTTCGCAGCGTTGCGGTGAGGACCTTCTCCAGCGCTGTGGAGCCCTCCGGGTGGGCTGAGTTCACGACGAGCACCCCGCCCGGGTTCAGGTGGGACTTCGCCAGCGCGAAGAACTCCTTCGTGGTCAGGTAGAACGGGATGTAGGGCTGGTGGTAGGCGTCGACCATGATCGCGTCGTACTTCCGGGTCTGCTTCTGCAGCCACGGGCGGGCGTCGGCGGTGTGGAGGTGGAGGTTGGGCTGGTCCTCGAGGTCGAAGAGCTTCTGGCCGACCTCGGTGACGTCCTCGTCGATCTCGACGGCGTCCACCCGGGTCTCGGGGGCGAAGTGACCGAACTGGCGCGCGGTCGTCCCGGCGGCCGAGCCCAGGATCGCCACCGACTTCGGGGCCTCCGCGCCGGCGTACGACAGCGAGAGCATCTCGTCCCAGTAGGCGCCGGTGAGCCATTCACCCTTGTTGTAGACCGAGTGCACGGCGTGGCCCTCGTTGAGCTCGAGGTAGCGGCTGCCGTCGTCGTACTCGACCACGCGGGCGTACTGGTATTCCGTCTCCTTCTCCCAGATCACCTCGCCGCCGTTGCTGGTCAGCGTCTTGATCGACCCGGTGGGCAGCGCGATCAGGGCGAGGATCACCGCCGGCACGACCGCGGCCGGCAGTCGGCGCTTGACCAGGTGCGGGATCGCGCAGACCGCCATCAGGAGAGCGAAGATCAGGAACGTACGCCGCGTCCCGACGACCGGGATGAGCAGCAGCGAGGCGGCGAAGGTGCCGACCAGGGAGCCGACCGTCGAGATCGCGTAGAGGCGCCCGGCCGCGTGGCCGGCGTCCTCGACCGCTTCGACGGTCAGCCGGACGGCGTACGGGCTGACGATGCCGAGCAGGAAGAGCGGGATCGCGAGCAGTACGCCGACCCCGACCAGCGAGCCGGCGAACGTGGCGATGCTGAGCTGGTCGACCGCCCTGACCGCGAGCGGGAGGAACGGGTCGGCGATGAACGGCACCGCGGCCAGGAGAGCCGCGGCGACGAGCACGATCTTGGCCAGGCCGGAGGGGTGCGGGTTCCGGTCGGCGATCCTGCCGCCGACGGAGTAGCCGATCGCGAGCGCGACCAGCACCGTCGCGATCGTGTTGGCCCACACGATCGTCGAGTCTCCGAACCACGGAGCGAGCAGCCGAGCCGCGGCCATCTCCGATCCCAGGGTGCCGGCACCGACGGTGAAGACGAGAAGCTCGAGCGCACGTGCACGCAGTTTCATGGAGGTGAACCTATCCCGCTGCTCCAACGTCCGCACACGAGGCCGGTTCCGGGCTGCGTCTGGCCTTGAACCGGTCGAGCACCGCAGGCTGTCCGAGGAGTACGCCACCGAGCACCAGCGCCATCCCGAGCCCGCTGATCGGGGTGAGGTGTTCGCCCGCGAAGGCGAGGCCGATCAGGATCCCGGCTACCGGGTTGAGCAGGCCGATCAGCGACACCGCGGCGGCGGGCAGCCGCCGGGCGCCACGGAACCAGACCGCGTAGGCGATCACCGTGCCGGCGATGCCGATGTAGGCGTAGCCGCCGATCGCCGGCAGGTCGAGAGCGGGCGGCGGGCCTTCGACGAGGAGGGCGACTGGAGCGAGGATGAGGCCGCCGAGGACGAGCTGCCAGGCGGTGAAGGTGAGCAGTCCGACCGGCGGCTGCCAGACCTTGACGAGGATGAAGCCGGTGGAGAAGACGGCGACCGAGGCGAAGGCGGCCAGGACGCCGATCAGGTCGAGGCTCGCGCCGCCGCGAAGCACCAGCAGGGCCACGCCGATCGCGCCGACGACGCCGGCCGCGAGCGATCCGGCCCGTGGTCGCTCGCCGGCGAAGGCCCAGGCCAGCAGCATCACCACGATCGGCGAGACCGCGGTCAGGGTCGCGGCGAGGCCGCCCGGGAGCCGGTAGGCGGCGACGAAGACGAGGGCGAAGAACGCCCCGAAGTTGAGCAGTCCGAGCGCTGCTGTACGCCACCACCAGGAGCCGTGGAGCAGGCCCGGCCGGAGCGCCAGGAGCAGCAGGCCGAAGGGCAGCGCCCGGACCACGGCACCGAACAGCGGCCGGTCGGGCGGCAGGAACGTCGCGGTGACGAAGTAGCCCGACCCCCATGCCACCGGGGCGATCGCGGTCAGCGCGAGGGTCACGAATCTACTTTCCATGGAAAGTATAATAGTTTCCGCGTGAGATATATTCCAGGTCATGGCAGACCACGTCTCGACCGTGATGGCGCAATGGGAGCGCGAGCGCCCCGACCTCGACGTCACTCCGCAGGCCGTCATCGCCCGGCTGCACCGTCTCGCGCTGCGTCTCACCGACGAGCTGGTCAGCATCTACGCCGAGCATGGACTGGGCGAGGGCGAGTTCGACGTGCTGGCGACGCTGCGACGGCAAGGCGCTCCGTACGCCCTGACTCCGAAGGAGCTCGGCGAGCAGACGATGGTCTCCTCGGGGGCGGTCACCAAGCGGGTCGACCGCTGCCTGGCCCAGGGCTGGGTCAGCCGGGACCGTCGTGACGAGGACGGTCGCGGTCGCCGGATCGCGCTGACCGACCGCGGTCGCGAGCTGATCGACGCGGCCTTCACCGACCACATCGCCAACGAGCACCGCCTGCTCGCCGTCTTCACCGCGGCCGAGCGGCGGTCGCTTGCCCGGCTGCTCGAGAAGTGGGCCGAGCAGACGGGGGCTTGAGGTTGACCCAGGGGGAAGCACCAATCTGCTTCCACCGGTGACCTTCACCGGGGAGGATGGTGAACATGAGCGAGCGTCAGCGAGCGATCACAAGTCTCAGGCGACCGCTCTCGTATGCTGGCGCTTGCGCCACGGGAGCGGTCGCATGAGCGGGCTGGAAGGGCTTGTGAACATCGGCGACTTCGCCCGGGAGACCGGGCTGACGCCGAAGGCACTGAGGTTGTACGACGACCTCGGTCTGCTGCTTCCTGCCGAGGTGGACGCGGTCTCCGGCTATCGCCGCTACGGGCCTGACCAGGTGGAACGCGCACGCCTGGTGGCCTCATTGCGTCTGGTCGGGATGCCGCTGGCCCGGATCCGGGAGGTCATCGACATGCCCGCCGCACTCGCGGCGGTCGAGGTCGAGACCTACTGGCGCCAGGTCGAGGCCGACACCGCCACGCGCCGCAAGATGGTCTCCGTCCTCGTCCACCGATTGAGGAGCGAGGCACGTCAGATGACTACGTCAACCGAAACTTTGCACGCCGAGTTCGGCGTCAGCTACGAGACCGGTCGCCGGTCCAGCCAGCAGGATGCCGTCCTGGTAACCCCCGAGCTCATCGCCGTCGCCGACGGCACGGGTGAGCGCGACGATCTTGCCGGGGCGGCCCTGACGGCGTACGCCGGTGGCGGGCTGCGGGCGGCCATCCAGGAGGTGTTCGCGGAGGTGCCGAAGTCGGGCACCACCCTGACCGCCGTCGACCTGCACGGCTCGACCGCGCGGATCACCCACATCGGCGACGCGAGGGTCTACCTGGTCCGAGACGGAGACGTACGCCAGGTCACCCACGACCACACGGTCGTCGCTGCGATGGTCGAGGCCGGCCAGCTGACCGCTGACGAGGCTCGCGCCCACGAGCACCGGGCGCTGCTCAACCGCGCCCTCGTGCCCGGCGTCGTCGCCGACGAGATGTCCGTCGAGCTGTTGCCCGGCGACCGGCTGGTGCTGACCACCGACGGCGTCCACTCCTACGTGGACGACCTGGGTGCGCTGATCACCGCCGAGGCCGGCCCGCAGTCGGTCGCCGACGCGGTCGCCGCTGCTGTCGTCGCCGCCGGGGAGCCGGACAACCACACGATCGTGGTCGTCGATCTGTCCTGACTTCTCAGGGTTTTCCTGCACTTCTCTGGCAATGCAACACCTGAGAAGTGCAGGGATACCCGGTTAACCGGGTATCCCAACGCGCGCCGCTCAGGGCCGCCGCTGCCACCAGCGCCGCTTCGGCGCAGTGGGCTCCTCGCCCAGCTCGGCGGCAGCGGCGGCGAACGAGTCGCGCAGGGAGGGGTAGACGAGCTCGATCTCGGGGTGCTCGGCGAGCGTCTGGGCGATCCGGCGGGTGAGCCGCTTGCCGACGGTGGCGATGTGCCGTACGACTGCGTCGACCTCGTCGTCGGTGAGCTGTTGCGGGTGGAAGGGCTTCTGCGGCTTCTCGCGCAACAGCTCCCGCATGGGCTCGAGGGAGTCGATGTCGTACCTCAGTGCGAGCGCGCGCAGCTCGTCGTCGGCGACCTTCCGGAGCCGCTCGTGATCGGCCGGAGGCATGAGGGTGTAGGTCGTCGGCCCGAGGGGGCAGGACTGGAGGTGGATGTCGAGGCGCTCCTGCAGCTGCGGCCCGAGCGGGAGGACGTTGAGGGCGCGCTTGATCTCGAGCGCGTGCAGCGAGTAGGAGAGGTTGACCCGCCTCAAGGACAGGTCGCCGAGCTCGGCGGTGTCGATCCCGGCGGTGTCGAGCAGGTCGGTGAGCAGGCTGTCGCCGACGAAGAGCTCGGGAAGGTAGGGCCGCAGGACGAGCCGGGAGCGCACCGCCTCGGAGCCGAGCGCGTTGTAGAGGTGCTCGTGACCCAGCCATCCGCCGTACGCATCAGGTGCCGCCGCGAACGGTTCGAGATGACCGATCCGCTTGACCCGCTGGTTGTAGTCGGACTCAAGGAAGGCGAGGGGGTCGCGGACGTACAGGACGAACCGGGTCTGTGGCGGCAGCAGCTCGGCGATCCCGGGCAGCTCGGGGAGGAACGCCTCGGAGGAGAGCAGCAGCGTGTGGCAGCCGCTGGCCTCGAACTCCTCGAGCGTCCTGGCGACCTCGCGGGGCGAGGCCACGAAGAGATGGCCCGAGCGTTCCATGAGCGACCCGGCATTGCCGGCGCTGATGCCGTTCTGGTCGACGGTGTGCTGCGGGTAGAAGATGCCGGCCTTCGCGAGCGTCTCCGTATGGGTGCTGAAGAACGCCTGGACCGCGGAGGTGCCCGTCTTGGGGAGGCCGGCGTGGACGACGATGGACTTCACAGGGACCGATCAGGTAGGCGTCAGAGTGCCCTCCGCGATCGACTGGCCGGTGACCGAGCACAGGTGAGGTCGGGGATGGAGCCGAGGGCGACCTACACCGTATCGACTCACGTCCCCGTGGCAAGCCCCCGGCGTCAGCCGAGGTATCCCAGACTGCGGATCCGTCCGATCTCGTCACGGAGCTCGTCGTGGGCGGCGTTGTCCGCAGCCCGACCGCCGGCCACGTAGTGACTCTCCTCAGCCGCGGTGCCGTCGTAGACGACCGTGAACCGGTGTCCGACACCCGCGTTGATGAGCCCGCCGAGGAGTGCGACCGGGTCGGAGCGGTCCTCCAGCGACAGCACCCGCGTGGTCTCCGGAACCCGCGGCGCTGCCGCGCCAGGAGCACCCACGGTGACCACCTGGTCCACGACGTACGCAGCCCCGGCTGTCGCCGCGAGCGCGGCCGCGGCGGTTCCCCCGGCCGCGGCACCGACGAGCATCACGTGCGAGCCGGCCTCGACAGCCTCCTCGATGGTCCGTGACGCGGTGACGATGTAGTCGGAGAGGTCACCGGAGACGAGCCGCAGACGCCGGCTGCCGGCGTACGGGCCCGGCAGATAGGCGATGTAGCGACCGGGCGCCGTCTTCTGGACCGCGACACCGGTCTCGGTGGCCTCGAGGGTGCGGATCAGCTCCTCGATGGTGGCCGGGGTGGCGGCGGTGACGTCGCCGGCCGGGGTGTCCTCCTCGGTGGAGGCCAAGGCCCCGCCGACGTCACGCAGTGCGTGCCCGGCGTCGGTCGCGAACGTGTCGATGCCAGCGGCACGAAGCGCGCCCGCGATGGCCGCCCCAGCGTCGTCACCGCGCGGGAAGTCGGCGGTGAGCAGCGAGCGCAGCTCGAGCGACTCGAGCAGCCCGCCGCCGGTGGCGATGTGGTCCATCAGCTCGGGATGACCCTGGGCGAGCTCGCCGAGGTAGGCGGTGACGCCCTCACGGTCGAGCGCGTCGGTCTCGATCAGGCCGGCGGAGAGCAGCGACCCGCCGAGCTCGACCTCGGGTGCGAGGTAGTCGAGCGCGTTGGCCGCGATGGCGCCCAGCGTGCTGCGGGCAGCGGCCTGGAGCTCATCGATCCAGCGGTAGGTCTGCACCGTCGCCCGGACCGAGAGCGCGTCGGCCTCGAGTGCCTGGCCGAGCCCGAGGACGCCACTCTTCTCAGAGGTCGCGGCCCGGATCTCCTCCTCGGCCGGCTCCCAGGTCTTCGCCGAGAGCTCGGCGGAGGAGGTGACGTCGTCGTCGGCCAGGATCTCAGCGCCGAGCTCGGCCCACTCGCGCAACTGCGCGCCGGCGTCGCCGATGGAGCCGGCCAGGCCGAGGATCTGCTCGTACTTGTCCTCCGGGCCCGCAGGCGGCGGCACCGAGTCGGGGGCGCCACCCGGGATCGGTCCCAGGCGGTTGATCGGATCGTTGGACGTAGAAGAGCTCATCGGGCCACCTCCGCGAGAACAGGGGCAAGGTCTGCGGCGAGCTCGGAGGGCTCCACGCTGGTGATCAGCAGTGTCAGCTCTCCATCGAGCGACACCGTACGCATCGAACGCCAGCCGTCGTTGACCAGCGTCCAGGAGACCGTGCCGATCAGCGGGTTCTCCGGGTCGGCGGTGGTCGCGACGATGGCACGCAGCCGGCCGTGGGCCTCGGTGGACAGCGCCTCGAGGGCCCTCGAGACCACCACGTCGCCCTCGGTCAGCACCGGCACCAGGTCGCCGCGTCCGGTGCGCAGCGCCTCGAAGACGGCGTCGGCGGTCGCGAACGGGACCTCCAGCTGCTCGGGCACCGTCGAGGTCAGCCGGGCGGTGTCACCCGGCAGCGTCGCGGTGCGGCCGAGCTCGGCCGCCCAGGCCGCGGAGGGATACCAGGAGAGCTCGAAGACGAGCCCGTCCACGGTGGCGAGCGAGGCGGCTGCCTCACCCTTCTGGCGATGCCAGGCGCGGCCGCGGAGGCCGTCGACGACGACATCGAGATCGATGACCACCTCGGGGGTCGCCAGGAGCCCCAGCGCGCCGGCGATCCCGGTGTCGAGGGTCCCGTCGGTGTCGAGGAGGTCGCGGCGCTGCAGCGAGGTGCTGCCCTCACCGAAGCCGGCGACGGCGCGGGCCAGGGCCTCGGCCTCGGCTGCCGAGCGGGTCCGCCCCAACCGGGCGTCGAGCCCCTCGTCGCGGTGCGTCGCGACCTCGAACGGGAGCGGAGCCCCGATGGTCTCGCAGGCGTGGGTGAGCTCGGGGAGGGTCAGGCCGACCCGCCGGGGCACCCCTGCCCATGGCTCGGTCGGCGCCGCCGGAGCGGGGCCCAGGTCGATCGTGGTCATCGGAAGGTGACCTCCAGCCAGTCCTTGTGGCCCGGCTCAGGGGCCTCGAATCCATCAAGCTTGCCGTCGGTGGTCAGCACCTCAGCGCGCGCCTCGGCCTCGGCGATCTGCTCCTTGAACAGGTCGACCTGCTTGAGGTGCTTGGCCAGAGCGTCGGCCGCACGATCATGCTTCTCGGCCGAGCTCCGCAGCGCAGTGGCCCGCTCCTTCATTCGCCCACGGAGGGACTCGGCAGCCCGGCCGTGCCACGGCACGGCCTCGGACTGCACCACCAGCTTGTCGGCACTCGCGCGGATGTCGTCCGCCTGCTCTCGCAGACGGCTCACCCGACGGCGGATCACGTCGCTGTCGCCGTACATATCCCTCCTTGGACAGGTCTCTGTGATGGTCCTACCCGCTGGAGCGATTTCTAAACGTAAAATCCCGAACTTTCTCAAACCCCGTCCGCCGAGACGTCAGTTCTTGGCGCCGAGACGTCGATTTTTGACGTCGAAATGGCCCACTCGACGTCAAAAATCGACCCTTCGCGCTCAGAAACTGACGCCTCGGCTGCGTAGGTCAGGTCAGGATCGTGGACAGGCGGTTCAGCCCCTGCTCGATCTCGGTCGACGACCCAGCGAAGGAAAGACGTACGAAGCGGTGTCCGTCGACCGGGTCGAAGTCGATCCCGGGAGCCATCGCGACGCCCGTACGGTCGAGGATCTGGTGGCACCAGGCCATGGTGTCGTCGGTCCAGCGACTGACGTCGGCGTAGACGTAGAAGGCGCCGTCGGCCGGCGCCATCTCGGTGACGCCGAGGGAGCGGAGGCCGTCGAGGAGGACCCCGCGGTTGGTCGAATAACGGGTCACGTGGCTGTCGAGCTCGGCGTACGCGTCCGGGGTGAACGCCGCGACCGCGGCATGCTGGGCGAGCGTCGGCGGACAGATGGTGAAGTTGCCGACCAGCACGTCGATCGCACGTCGCAGATGGGCGGGCGCGAGCAGCCAGCCGATGCGCCACCCGGTCATCGAGAAGTACTTGGAGAACGAGCCGAACACGACGGCGTCGCGCGAGGTCTCCCAGGCGCTGCGGCCACGGCTGCCGTCCCCGCCGTAGGTCAGCCCGTGGTAGATCTCGTCGGAGATCAGCTGGATCCCGGCCTCCTCGCAGTAGCGAGCCAGCGCGGCCAGCTCCTCGGGCAGCAGCATCGTGCCGGTCGGGTTGGCAGGGCTGGCCACCACGAGCCCCTTCAGACCGACACGCTCGTGGAGCTCCCGCACCTGTTCCACGGTCGGCTGGAACCGCTCGGCCGCACCGGTCGGGATCTCCACGACCTCGCACCCGAGGGCCGCGAGCACATTGCGGTAGCAGGGATAGGACGGCCGGGCCATCGCCACCCGGTCGCCGGTGTCGAACGCCGCCAGGAACGTCGCCAGGAAGCCACCGCTGGCGCCCGTGGTCACGACGACGTCGTCGGGGGAGACGTCGATCCCGTGCCACGCCCGATGATGCCCCGCGATCGCCTGACGCAGCTCCAGGATCCCGGTCGCCGGCGTATAGCCCAGCGGGTCACCGCTCTGCAGCAGCCGCACCGCCTCGGCGCTGACCGCCTGCGGCGCCCCCGTGGACGGCTGCCCCGAGGTGAGCGAGATGAGATCGCCGTACGTCCGCTGCCGCTGCGCCGCCCGCTCGAGCATGTCCATCACGTGAAAAGGAGGCACGTTCGCGCGTTGGGCGACAGTCAGGCGGTCCATAGGGGCAAACATTAGGATGCAGGTCCATAGGTCGGAGGGGGGCCCGGCGTACATGAGTTTCGACGTCCATCAGTTCGACCTGTTCGTGCTGATCGGCTCCCTGGTCACGCTCCTGGCGATCCTCGCGGTGCGGATGTCGACGAAGGCCGGGCTGCCGTCGCTGCTGATCTACCTGCTGATGGGCGTCCTGCTCGGTGAGTCGGTGCTCGGGATCCGGTTCGACGACGCCCAGCTCGCGCACGCGGTCGGCTTCGGGGCGCTGGCGCTGATCCTGGCCGAAGGTGGTCTGACGACGTCGTGGAAGGACGTACGTCCAGCCTTCGGTCTCGGGCTGATGCTGGCGACGGTCGGGGTGGTGGTCTCGATCGGGATCGTCGCGGTGGGTGCTCACTACCTGCTCGGACTCTCCTGGCAGCTGGCGTTCCTGCTGGGGGCGGTGACCTCGCCGACCGACGCGGCTGCGGTGTTCTCGGTGCTGCGGGTGGTGCCGTTGCCCAAGCGGCTGACCGGTGTCCTCGAGTCGGAGTCGGGGCTCAACGACGCTCCGACCGTGGTGATCGTGACGCTGATCGCGAGTGGTGCGATCGCTGAGCACCATCCGGTGGTCGTGGCCGGGATCGTGGTCGGCGAGCTGTTGCTGGGCATCGTGGTCGGCCTGCTCGTCGGGTTCGGTGGGGCATGGCTGATGCGGAGGGCCGCGCTGCCCTCCGCCGGTCTCTATCCGCTGGCGGTGATGACGCTGGCCTTCCTGGCCTACGGCGGAGCGGCATGGCTGCACGGGTCCGGGTTCGCGGCGATCTACGTGGCCGCACTCGTGCTCGGCAACTCCGAGCTGCCCCACCGCGGCGCCACCAAGTCCTTCGCGGAGGGCGTCGCCTGGCTGGCCCAGATCGGGCTCTTCGTGATGCTCGGGTTGCTCCTCTCCCCGGGGCGTATCGACCTCCAGACGATCGGCCTCGCCCTTGCCGCCGGCCTGATCCTGACCTTCATCGCCCGGCCCGCATCCGTGCTGGTCAGCACGGTGGTCTCCCGGATGACATGGCGGGAGACCGTTTTCGTCTCCTGGGCAGGGTTGCGTGGCGCGGTGCCGGTCGTACTCACCACCATCCCCTTGGCCGCGGGCGTCGAGGGCGCCGAGGAGCTCTTCGACCTGGTCTTCGTGATGGTCGTCGTCTACACGCTGCTGACCGGCCCGACGCTGCCGTGGGTCGCCCGGGTGCTCGACGTCGCCCGCCCCAACGACCCGCGCTCGCTCGACCTCGACGTCGCGCCGCTGGAGCAGATCGCGGCAGACCTGATCCAGCTCCGGATCCCACCCGAGTCGCGCCTGCACGGCGTCGAGGTCAGCGAGCTCCGGCTGCCCACGGGATCGTCGGTGTCGCTGCTGATTCGCGACGGGCGGACCCTGGTTCCGGAGGAGACCACGGTCCTCCGCGCTCGCGACGTCGTCCTGGTCGTCGTACCCCGCCACCAGCGTGAGCTCGCGGAGCGGCGCCTCGAGATGGTCAGCCGAAAGGGACGGCTGGCCGGCTGGCTGCGCTGATGGGTTGGGTTGGAGTACCCGGTTAACCGGTGAAACCTGCACTTCTCAGGTGTTGCAATGCCAGAGAAGTGCAGGAATACCCGGTTAACCGGGTATTCCTACCTCGCAGATCCGCGGGCGCGGCTACTCGACCGGAGGGCTGCAGATCGTGGCGTCCGTCTTGGCGGTGACGGTCTTTTCTCCGCCGGTGACCTCGGGGAAGTTCTCGCCGGTGACGACCACGATGCCCGGGATGTCGGACTTCTTCTCGACGATCTTCGCGTCGCCGAGCCAGCTCGCGACGAGCGCAGCGGAGGGAGCGTTCTTGTCGGGCGTCCAGACCTCGACGGTCTTCAGCTTGGTGCCGCTGGGCGCGTTGCCGGTGGACCCCTTGACGAAGCCCGCGTCGACGAGGTCGGTCATCGCCCGGGTGGCGAGCCCGGCGCGCGTGCTCGCGTTCAGCACGGTCACGACCACCTGCGACGGGTAGACCTCGGAGCCCTTCTTGACCGGCGCGTCCACGCACGGCCCGACCTCGACCTTCTGCGGGAAGGGTGCGGTCATCGCCTTCCATCCCCAGGCACCGGCCAGAGCGACCGCTGCCGCGAGGACGGCGAGGATGATGAACGTACGAAGTCCCGTGAGGGCCGAATCGAGCATGAAGCCGAGCCTAACCGCTCGGCACGCCCTAACCGAGGCTGTGCACGCGGGCGTGCAGCACGTTGCGCTGCTGGAGCGCCGCGCGGAGCGCCCGGTGGAGCCCGTCCTCGAGGTAGAGCTCGCCGTTCCACTCCACGACATGGGCGAAGAGGTCGCCGAAGAACGTCGAGTCCTCGTTGAGCAGAGCCACCAGCTGAAGGGTGTCCTTCGTCGTCACCAGCTCGTCGAGACGGACCGTTCGAGGAGGCAGCGCGGCCCACCCCTTGGTCGTCAGACCATGGTCAGGGTAGGGGCGAGAATCGCCGACACGCTTGAAGATCACCCTCGTGACTGTATCGTCCCCTGACCAAATCCCAACATAGAGTCCTGGTCATGACGGATGCTGCTGCTCTCTCAGAAGCGGTCGGGCCCGGCTACCAATTCGAGGGTTCCGCCCTCGAGCTCGGGGGCCTGATGGCGGACGCTGAGACGTTGTTGGAGACGCCGATTCGCATTCCTTTGGGGATGTTGAACCGGCATGGGCTGGTCGCTGGCGCGACCGGCACGGGCAAGACGAAGACCCTGCAGCTGCTGGCCGAGCAGCTCTCCGCAGCGGGGGTCCCGGTGTTCGCAGCCGACATCAAGGGCGACCTCTCCGGTCTGTCCGCGCCGGGCGAGTCGAGCGAGAAGCTGACCGCACGGGCGGCCTCCGTCGGACAGGCCTGGCAGGCGCGCGGGTTCCCGGTCGAGTTCTTCGCGCTCGGTGGCGAGGGCACCGGCATCCCGGTCCGGGTCACGGTCGACGCCTTCGGTCCGACGCTGCTGTCCAAGGTCTTGGATCTCAACGAGACCCAGGAGTCATCGCTCGGCCTCGTCTTCCACTACGCCGAGAAGGCCGGCCTGAAGCTGGTCGGGCTCGACGACCTGCGGGCGGTGCTGCAGTGGCTGGTCTCCGACGAGGGCAAGGCCGATCTCAAGGGCCTGGGCGGGCTCTCGTCCGCGACGACAGGGGTGATCCTGCGTACGCTCATCGCCTTCGCTGACCAGGGCGCCGACGAGTTCTTCGGTGAGCCGGCCTTCGCCGTCACGGATTTCGTACGCAACGACGGGGACGCTGGGATCATCTCGCTGCTCGAGCTGCCCAACCTCCAGGACCGGCCGGCGATCTTCTCGACCTTCCTGATGTGGTTGCTCGCCGAGCTCTTCCGGGCACTGCCCGAGGTCGGTGACGTCGACAAGCCCAAGCTGGTCTTCTTCTTCGACGAGGCGCACCTGCTCTTCAACGACGCCTCCGACGCGTTCCTCGACCAGATCACCAACACGGTCCGGCTGATCCGCTCCAAGGGCGTCGGGGTCTTCTTCGTCACCCAGAAGCCGACCGATGTCCCCGACGATGTGCTCGGCCAGCTCGGCTCGCGCATCCAGCACCAGCTGCGGGTCGCCACGCCGAACGACGCCAAGGCCCTGAAGGCCAGCGTCAACACCTACCCGACCTCCTCCTACGACGACCTCGGCGCTGTCATCCAGACCCTCGGGATCGGCGAGGCGATCGTGACCGTCATGAACGAGCGCGGCGCGCCGACGCCGGTCGCCTGGACGCGGCTGCGGGCCCCCGAGTCGCTGATGGGCCCGGCGGAGGCCGCCGCGATGGAAGCTGCCGTGGCGGCGTCGACGCTGGCGGCGAAGTACACAGCGGCCGTCGAGGTCGAGTCCGCCGTCGACCAACTCAAGGCGAAGACGGACGCTGCGGAGGCCGCCCGCACGGCCGAGGCGGAGGAGAAGGCGGCCAAGAAGGCCGCCCCGAAGAAGTCCTCGGGATCGAGGTCCCGGTCGCGTGACGACGACGACTCGATGATCGAGACGGTGGTGAAGTCGACCGCCTTCAAGCAGGCCGCGCGCACGGCCGCCAGGGAGCTCGTCCGAGGAATCTTCAAGCGCCGCTGAGCCCGGTGGCCTTCTGATTGGCTCGGGCATGGGCAGAATCCTTATCGTCTGCTCATGCCCGACCTTCTCCTCCGGAACGTACGCATCGTTCCGCTCTCACCCCGGGCGAACGCGCCCGCCGGGGTGGTTGACGTTCTCGTCGCCGACGGTGTCGTGTCGACGGTCGGAGAAGGCCTGTCCCGACCGGCGGGAGTCGAGGCGTACGACGCCGGTGGCCGCTGGCTCGTGCCGGGTCTGTGGGACGCCCATACCCACCTCGGCCAGTGGACGCTGCGGGCCAGCAGGCTGGACCTGCACGGCACCCGTTCGCCTGCCGAGGCGCTGGCGCGGGTGGCCGCAGCTGCACGGGAGATCGAGCCCGGTGAGGCGATCGTCGGGATGGGCCACTCGGCCGGCACCTGGGACCGCTGGGGCACCGTCTCCGAGCTCGACTCGGTCACCGGCGGCATCCCCGCGATCCTGGTCAACCACGACTTCCACCATGCCTGGCTGAACACCGCCGCGCTCGACGCCGTGGACCTGCCGCGCCGCGAGGACATGGTGCAGGAGACCGAGTGGTACGAGACGTATCCGCGGGTCGCGGAGCTCTTCGAGTCCAACGGGAGCACGCCGGCGGCCTACCGCCGGATGCTGACCCGGACCGCCGCGCTCGGGGTGGTCGGGGTGACCGACTTCGAGGTCGGCATCCGGTTCGACGACTGGCGGTCGCGATGGGCGGCCGGCTGCGACCTGGTCCGCGTCCGGGTCGCGACCTATGCCGACCAGCTCGACGAGGCGATCGCCGAGGGGCTGCGTACGGGGGACCGGCTGCTCCCGGGCGAGGACCGGCTGACGATGGGACCGCTGAAGATCATCAGCGACGGCTCGCTGGGCACGCGGACGGCTTGGTGCTGCGACCCGTACGCCGACGACCTGGACAGCTGTGGAGCGCCGAACCAGGCACCTGACGAACTGCACGGGCTCCTGGGGAAGGCACACGCGGCCGGCCTCCAGGTGGCCACGCACGCGATCGGTGACCGGGCGGTGTCGGAGGCACTGGCGGCGTACGCGATGACGGGTGCGCGCGGCAGCATCGAGCACGCCCAGCTCGTACGTCGCGAGGATCTGCCGCTGATGGCTCGACTCGGGATCACCGCATCCGTGCAGCCGGCGCACATCCTCGACGACCGCGAGATGACCGAGGACGTCTGGCCGGGACGGGAGGACCGCTGCTTCGCGACCCGCTGGATGCTCGACGAGGGCGTGCGGGTGGCGCTCGGGTCGGATGCTCCGGTCGCGCCGCTCGACCCGTGGCTGGCCATCGCGGCCGCCGTCGGTCGCTCGCGTGACGGCAAGGAGCCGTGGCATCCGGAGCAGGCGCTCACCGCCCAGGAGGCGTTGGCGGCGTCGGTCGACGGTCAGCCCACGGTCGCTCCCGGGTCTCGCGGCGACCTGGCCGTGCTCGACATCGATCCGCTCCGGGCCTCGGTCGGCGATCTAGCCGCGATCGCCCATGGCGGGGTCGTGCTGACCACGGTCGGCGGCCGGATCGTCCACCGCAGCTCCTAGCCGCAGATCCTGAAGACAAGCGAAGGCCCGGCCGTCATCGGCCGGGCCTTGCGCAACGGGATCGGTGATCCCCCCATTTAGCTGCTGGTCATGCAGACCAGCGCACCGAGTCGTCGACGAAGTCGGCGAACACGTGAACACCGCGCAGGTCCTGGCGCTCGTCCATGAGCTTCGTCAGGGCACTGGCGTGACGGAACTTGAGGCTGTGCTGCTTCGCGGCAATGTTGGCCTCAGGCTGGGTGGCGGTGAGTGTTTCCATCGAGGTCCCCCCTACAACGGATAGATGGTGTGCATCGTGGTTTGTCCTGCGCATCAAGCATCCCGCCCGCAAGTCGCAAGCAGGTTGTTTGAACGTTACAAGCCGGTTTCGGTAAAAGAAATGGCTGGCGATGCCTGTCGCGGTATCTGCCGAGCGATAGGGCCGAATCTCGCTAGACAAAGGCGATGGAGCCTCAGTCAGCGGCGGATCTGAGCGTGTCGACGGCCTGGCGGGCCTGCTCGAGGAGCCGCAGCGCGGCGCTCGCGTCGGGAAGGTTCGGCTCCGGGGACCAGATCTGGTCGGCATCGCTGATCGGGTCGGCTCCGTCGACGATCGGGTCGAGGTCGGTCACCAGCGCGCCCTTCGACGGGTCGCCGGCGAGCGCTGAGCGGATCGCCTCGCCGTCGATCGGGACCGCCGAGGCGATCAGCGTGGCGTTGCCGAACCTCGCTCCCGCGAGCGCTGACCCCTGCACGATCATCGCGACATGCCCGAAGACCGTACGCAACGTAGCGAGCTCACGACGGGTGAAGAGCAGCTCGGGGCCGGCGACGGAGTTCAGCACCAGCCGACCCTCCTCGCGCATCGCGTCGCGTGCCGCGGTCATGCACTCCAGCGAGGTGAACGCTGGCGGGATCCGGTTGCCGGCGAAGATGTCGATGACGATGGCGTCGTACTCCGAGCCAGGGTGAGCCTCGAGCCACGAGCGCGCCTCGGCGGTCTCCATGGTGATCCCGGAAGGAAGCGGGAAGCGTGACCTGATGAGCTCGACCAGCGCGGGCTCCAGCTCCACCACCGTCTGCGTGGCCGCGGGCCACCGGTGGGCGACCGCACGGGGAAGGGCGAGCAGCGCCCCGCCCAGGTGAGCGACGCCGCGGGGCGCCTGATCCCCGAGCGCAGCCAGCATCCACCGGATCGAGGCGAGCTTCGGCGGCTGCGCCGGGTCCTCCCCGAGGTGGGACTGCGCGACGCCGTCGATCTGGATGGCCCAGCCGTCATCCTTGCGTACGAGATCGGCGGTGCTGCCGTCCGAGAAGACGATGCACTCGAGGCTCCCTGATGGCCCGGAGGGTGTTGACATACGTCGATCCTGCCAGACACCATCGCGCCCGAGCCGGGACATTCCGGTAGCCTTCTGGCGTTGTTGATCAGCGCCGAAAATACTCGGACATCGGGCGTGAGGGAGTTCTTGCGGTGGAGATATGGGAGGTCGCCGAAAATGACGACCGGATCGAGGGTCTCACCGCCGACGGAAAGCCGGACCCGGCCTACGCCGCCTCGCTCGGGCTGAAGGACGCGCCGCTGGGCCGCCGTGCCGTCGCGGCCGCCGTCGACATCGTCTGCTACCTGCTTCTGCAGGTGCCCTATCTCGTCTTCACGCTCCCGCTGCTGCTGAAGCTGGTCCAGGGCAAGTTCGGCTTCGCCCGGTTCCTGAGCCACCCCGACTTCATGCTCGCGGCGATCGCGGGCGGCGCGACCGTACTGCTGAGCCTGATCTACGTCATCGTCCAGATCGTCTTCCACGGCCGCCGCGGGGTCACGCTGGGCAAGTCCCTCGCCGGGATCCGCTCGATCAACGTCAAGACGCTCGAGCGACCGGGCGTCGGCCGCGCCTTCCTTCGCGCTCTGGTGCTCTGGGGCTCCGGGATCATCCCGATCGCTCCGATCGTCTTCCTCGCCTCGCCGCTGTTCGACAAGGAGCAGCGGAGCCGCGGCTGGCACGACAAGGTCGCCGAGTTCTGGATGGTCGACGTCCGCGAGGGGCTGGACCCGTACGACGAGAAGCGGATGCGCATCGCCCGGAAGACGGTCGCGGCCGCGCCCGTCGCGCAGCGGAAGTCGCTGCCCTCGCTCACCACCCCCAACGATCACGACACCGGCAGCTACCGTCCCTCGGGGCGGGTCAGCGCCGGTGTGCTCGGCGTCTCCCGTCCGAAGGCGAGGAACGATGAGCCCGGTGCTTCCGCGGGCGGCTCGCTCGCGACACCGCCGTCGGGACCGGTGGCACCGAAGCCGGTGACCCCGTCGATCCCGCCCTCGCGCGCGGTGACCCCCAACCAGGGTCAGACGGTTCCCCCGCCGCCTCCCACCCCGACGCCCACGCCTTACCCGACGCCGCAGCCCACGCCGCACCCGGCGGCGCCCGCCCCGACCCCGACCCCGACGCCGGCTCCGACCCCGGCTCCCACGCCGCTGCCCACGTCCGGCGGCCAGCAGCCTCCGGCGCAGCCGCGCGAGCGGGGCATCATGCTCAAGGTCGACTCCGGTGAGCGGATCCCGGTGGCCGGCTTGGTGCTGGTCGGTCGTGACCCGGCTCTGACGGAGAACACGCTGGGGGCGCGTACCGTCTCGATCATCGACGTGTCGGTCTCGAAGACCCACCTGTCCCTGCGCCCCAGCGGCGATGGCGTAGAGGTCACTGACCGAGGCTCGACCAACGGCACCGTGGTGATCCACGAGGGTGCCACCCGACGGCTCAACGCCTGGGAGCCGGTGCTGGCGCCGGTCGGCGCAATGATCCGGTTCGGCGACCGCTCGGCCCTGGTGCGTCGCGGGTGACCGCCGCGCCGGCCGCCGCACGATCTCGATGCATTGACTTTTGGCACGTTGACGAGGGGAACGAAGGATGAAGGTCAAGCTCACACTGCACCGGCCCGGGGTCGCGCCGGCGGATGTGATCGTCACGGCTGACTCCACGGCCACCGCGGGAGACGTCGCTCGGCACATCGCCGACGCGGACCCGGCGCGCTCCGTGATCGCCGGGGAGCAGGACATCTTGACCTTGGCCGTCGCCCCGCCGACCGCCGACCGGATGGAGCCGCTCGAACCCGACGTACCCATCGGTGACGCGCCGATCGGGTCGGGCTTCGCGGCCGCGGTCGTCAACATG